>CAZKPZ010000038.1:5566-20264 GCA_964554745.1 uncultured Treponema sp.
GATTTTTCACGCGGCGGGGGCAGACTGTGCCGTTTTGGACTATTCAGAGCAGCAGATTGCCAGTGAAAGAGCTGTTGCCGAGCGGGAAAGCTACAGTATAAACGCAATTCGTGCGGACATGACAAAGCCTCTCCCTTTTGGAAATGCCGAGTTTGACATTGTTTTTAATCCTGTCTCACTGTGCTACGTAAAAGATGTTGCTCCGATTTTTAAGGAATGCTACAGGGTTCTGAAAAAAGATGGTGTTTTTATGGCCGGCCTTGATATCGGCACGAATTTTATAACCGATGATGCTGAAGAAAAAATCGTCAATTCGCTGCCGTTTGACCCTATTGCAAACCCTAAGTACATGAAGCAGCTTCAGGACAATGACTGCGGCGTCCAGTTTTCCCATACGGTGGGGGAGCTTTTAGGCGCGCTGCTGAAAGCCGGCTTCGTTTTGACGGATGTCTATGAAGACACCAACGGCGAGGGGAGACTGCATGAATTGAATATACCGAGCTTTATTGCAGTCCGTGCGGTAAAATAAACGCGAGTTTTACCGTATAATGGCAGATGAAATAGTAGAAAAAAAAATGAATATATGCTATAATTAAACTATAATAGACTTTGACATCTAAAAAAAGAGTGTTTCGAGTTTATTTCGGAGGAATTTTGATAATTCATTTCTGGGGTGTCAGGGGGTCAATACCAACGCCTTTGACACCTGAGCAGATACAGTCAAAGATTATAGCCGCGGTAGAACGTATTACGCCTAAAGATATTGAGTCTCAGGATGCACGGACACGTTTTCTTGCCATGCTTCCGGAATGGCTGTTCGGTACAGTCGGTGGAAATTCGCCCTGTGTCGAGGTGGTCGCCGATGACGGAACAAGATTCATTTTGGACGCAGGCTCTGGTATCCGCGAGCTTGGCATACACGGCACATCTCCAAAAGATTTTCATTATCATTTGTTCATGTCCCACTTCCATTGGGATCATATACAGGGAATCCCGTTCTGGGGCGCAATCTACAACCCTAAGGCGACTATCGATGTGTATTCGGCATTCCCAGATGCGGAGAAAGTCCTGGCAAAACAGAATGACTTGCCGTATTTTCCGGAAAATGCGCGTTGGCCTAAGATAAAAAATCGCTTCCGCTTCAATGTCCTGAAGGACAGGGAGTCTATCGTTATAGGCGACACAAAGATAACCATGCGCAAAATGCGGCATCCGGGCAATTCATATTCCTATACTTTTGAAGAGAACGGCAAGAAGTTTATTTACGCGACTGACAATGAGCTTCTTGATGCCGACATGGATCCTTCAAAAGAGGGCAATGCGCTTTTTAATGATGCTGATGCCATCGTTCTTGACAGCCAGTATAATATTGACGACGCGGAGGCCAAGAAGAACTGGGGGCATAACGTCTATTACCGGGCTGTGGACTTTGCCAATATCTACAATATGAAAAGCCTGTATCTCTTTCACCATGAGCCTACATACAGTGACCAGAAAATCTATTCAATGCTGAAGGCTGCCCAGTGGTATGCCCAGTCAACGGAGAATACCAAGCTAGCGATTAATATTGCGGTGGAAGGGCAGGAAATAGAGCTTTAATGCGGCAGACCGTAAAAAAACGAAAACATATTCTTTTAGCCTCGTTTTGCTGGCTTCTGGCTGTGGTGATGCTTTGCTGTGTAGCCGCAGTCGCTTTGTTTTTTTATGCAATAAAGCCCGCAAAGACAACTTCCGGAAAATCAGCTGCCCTGTGTGAGTATGAGCTGCACGTTCCGAACGGGATGTCCGTCATGCAGGCGGCAATAGAGCTTGAAGAGCACGGAATTATCCATTCCAGGTACTTCTTGTATGCGGCGGCGCGCTATAACTTGTTTGACAGAACCAAGCCGTTCAACATGAAAAGCGGTGCATACAAGCTGAGCAACGCCATGTCTCTGGAGGAGATATACTATCTTTTGCAGACCGGCTCGCCGGAAAACATCAAGGTGAGTGTACCGGAAGGCCTTACAATCACAAAGGTGGCGGCATTGTTGCAGGAAGCAGGGCTTTTTACGGATTCAGAGAATAATTCACAAGATGCTTTTGTCGCCCTGTGCCATTCGCAGGCTCTGCTTGACGAGTACGGCATTGCCTCAAGCAGTGTAGAAGGCTATCTGTTCCCCGACACATATTTCTTTACAGAAGGAATGAGCGTTAAAGATATAGCGCGGACTTTTCTGGACAACTTTTTTGAAAAAATCTCATCGATAGATTCGCTTTCTGGTATTTCACGGGAGGCATTAAATAAAAAGATTGTGCTTGCCTCTATCGTGGAGCGCGAATACCGGCGGGCGGATGAGGCTCCTCTTATTGCCAGTGTCTTTCAGAACAGGCTGAACAACGGCATCGGGTTGTATTCCTGTGCGACAATTGAGTATATAATAACCGAGATAGAAGGGCGGCCGCATCCTAATAAAATAACTTATGAGGATTTAAAGATTGACAGCCCGTATAATACCTATAAATGGGCAGAGTTGCCCCCGACCGCAATCTCAAATCCGGGGCTTGTGGCTATCAAGGCTGCCGCAAATCCGCCGGAAACAGACTACTTTTACTTTGTGCTTACGAATCCCGAAAGCGGAAGCCATACATTCAGCAAGAGTTTTGAAGGACATATAAAGGCAGAAAACGGCTTGCCGAGCGAAAATCTCTATACCAAGCCGGCAGCAAAATGAACGGATTTATATCTCAGGAATCCATTGATGAAGTCACAAGCAAGACTGACATTGTTAATGTAATAGGTGAGTATGTTCCGCTGACCCAGCGCGGTAACAGCTGGTGGGGCTGCTGCCCCTTTCATAATGAGAAGACGCCTTCCTTTCAGGTGAATCCCGACCGCAAGCTGTTTTACTGTTTTGGCTGCCACAAGGGCGGTACAGCCATTACTTTTGTGCAGGAGATGGAAAAGCTTTCTTTTCCTGAGTCTATTGAATTCCTTGCAAAAAAAGCAGGCGTAAAGCTCATCTACGAAGAGCACGGCAAGAACTACCAAAAAGATGATACGGCCTATAAACTAAAGGAAGAATACATCGAACTGTACACGAGGGTTTCAACTTCTTTCCATTACATGCTCATGGAGACAGAGGCCGGCAAATTCGCCCTGGACTACATAAAGAAAAGAGGGCTTACAGACGAAACTCTTAAAAAATTCAAGCTCGGCTACAGCCCTGCTGACAGGCGCTGGCTGCATTCTTTCTTGCTGAAAAAAAATTACAGTGAGGAATTCTTGAGCAAATCGGGGCTTTTTAGTAAAAAGTATCCTGAATACGCTTTTTTTTCTGACCGCTTGATGTTCCCGATTTTCAACCGGAACGGCAAGACTGTTGCCATGGGCGGCCGCTTTTTGCGGGGAGATGCGGAAAAGTCGCCTAAATATCTTAATTCTGGTGACTTGATTCAATACAAGAAGGGAGAGACGCTCTACGCCTTTAACTTTGCAAAAGAAGAGATACGCCGGCAAAAGAGAGTCATTTTCTGCGAAGGCTACATGGACTGCATTGCCTATCATCAGTGCGGAATTACTTTTGCCGTAGCTCCGCTGGGTACGGCCTTGACGGAAGAGCAGATAAAAATCGTAAAGCCCTTTGTCAGCACGATATTGCTTTCGTTTGACAGCGACGGAGCAGGGCAGAACGCAACAAAAAGGGCTGTCTACATGTGCCGGAAGGCCGGCATTGAAGTCCGCGTCATAAGCCTTTCCGGAGGAAAAGATCCTGCGGAAATCATGTTGAAATTCGGTGCAAAAGTCTTGACAGATGATGTAAACAACGCTATATTAGATAGTGATTTTTTGTTGACTAAACTGCTAGGAGTCTATTCTAAGAAAAACTCTGAGGACAAGCTGAGGGCTTCTCTTGAGTTTTTTGAATATATAGATTCTTTACAGTCCGATGTCCAGAAAGATGAGTGTTTGAAGCAGCTCGGACAGACCTATGAGATTGAACTGGAGGCTTTAAAGAAAGACTATAGCAATAGGAGTCAACTTTCACAACGATTAAGAAAAGTAAAAACGTTGCAGCCTAAAGAGGTCGCTGAGGTTCAGAAAATCAGGCTTTCGGCAGAGTTGCGGGCCGTAATGACGGCCGTTACTGATGACGTAAGTCTTTTCAGTAAGATGCGCAATGAAATCTCTCTTGACGAGTTAGAAGACCCCAATGCAAAAAAGTTGTTCGCGACTATGGAAGAGTGCGCCGCTAATGGAAGCTTTTCCGTAAGCGGCATATTGAACAGGTGTGATGATGAGGAGCTTAAAAAGGTAATCTTTGAGTCAATCGTTCAGTATTCTGCACATGTTGCTGAGTCTGTAAGTGACAGTATAAAGCTTATAAAACGGAATTCGCTTGAACGAAAGGGAAGAATGTTGCTTAGGCTTATAAACAAACTGAGCAAAAGTTCTGTGGACGAGGATAAAGTCAAGCTTGGTGAAGTTCTGACTGAAAAAATGAATATAGATAAACAGATTGCTACATTAAAAGAGTAAGAAGGGAGTCGTTTTGAAATCTTCAGAAAATTCTAACGAAAAAAATGAAAATAAATCTGTAAAAAAGGCTAAGGTTGCGGAAAAAAAGTCTGCAAAGAAAAGAAGTTCCAGTGCTGCCGCTGATTCAGAAGCGACAGAATTTGATTCTGCGGAAGCTGACGGCGAACAAGACGATGATTCTTTGGCGGCTGAAGGTCGTGATTCTGATGATGCGGACGAACAGGACGACGGTCTTGATGAAAATGTAAAAAAGCTTATTCAGTATGCCCAGAACAAGCAGTTTATTTCATGGGACGAGATAAACGAGATTCTGACTCCCGAATATGTAAACTCCCCTAAGATGGATAATGTGCTCCAGCTTCTTCCAAAATACAATATCCAGATAATGGAAGAGGCCGACAGCCTGTTGGACGAAGAGGAAAGCGAAGAAGAGGATGAGCTTGACGATGACAATCCGTCTGGTACGGAAGAAGTAACCGTTGAGGCCAAGATTGACGAAAACGGAAAGCACAGGCTCGTTGACAACGGTGATAAAGAAAGCGGCGCAGATGACCCGATTAGAACATATCTCCGTGAAATCGGCCGTGAGAATCTTCTTACGGCGGAGCAGGAAGTTATCCTGTCTAAAAAGATGGAGGACGGTCAGAATATCATAAAGAACGTCATTAAGAACTCCGGTATTATGACCCCGGAATTCTACAATATTTCCCTCAAGGCGTTCACTCGCATTGACCCGCATGAACCGGGGAAGGCCCGTAAGGATATCTAGGAGGAGATGGAGGAAACGCGCAGTCTTAAGACTTCTTATGGTTCTGTTCTTAAGCCGATTCATCCTTTGATGAAGCAGTATATTGCCTTGAAAAAGCAGCTCAATGAAAACGACCAGAGCATGGAGATTTTCAACGACGAGCATCTTATAGAGCTTAAGAAGCAGATTACGCCTGAATTGCAGAAGCTTGACATTCAGACAGAGGAAATCGAGCGCTTCAGCTCAAAGTTCCTTGATGCGACGGCAAAGATTGATGAGTACCACAGAAAGCAGGAAAAACGCATGAAAGAGCTGCGCATTATAGACCCTGCCGGGCTCCGCTCAATAGGTAAGCGCCTCGCCATGCACTCAGAGTGTGCAAAGCTTGAGGCAGAGCTTGGAATGAATGCCGATGAAATCAGGGAAATCTATACCCAGATTCAGAAGATTGACAGAAAGCTGCGCAAGATAGAGTACGACTTTGAGATCAATGTCGATGAGATTCTTGACAAGACAAAAGAAATCCACCGCGGCCGGGCTATGATGGAGCAGGCAAAGAACCGTCTCATAAATGCCAATCTCCGTCTTGTTGTCTCTATTGCAAAGAAGTACACGAACCGCGGTCTGCAGCTGTTTGACCTGATTCAGGAAGGAAACATAGGTCTTATCAAGGCTGTTGAGAAGTTTGAGTACCGCAAGGGCTATAAATTCTCTACCTATGCCACCTGGTGGATTCGTCAGGCCATTACTCGTTCCATTTCTGACCAGGCGCGCACTATCCGTGTTCCTGTCCATATGATTGAGCAGATTAACAAGGTCGTTCGCGAGAGCAGGCAGCTGGTGCAGAAACTCGGCCGCGAGCCTACTGACGAAGAGATTGCTACGCAGCTTTCTTGGCCGGTCAGCCGTGTAAAGCAGGTGAAGAATGTAGCCCGCGAGCCTATCTCGCTTGAGACACCAATCGGCGAGGAAGAGGACAGTTCCTTGGGAGACTTCATTGAGGATAAGGAAGTTGAGAATCCTGCGACTCAGACTGCATACACGTTGTTGCAGGAGCAGCTCCGTAGTGTGCTCAATACATTGCCGAGCCGTGAGCAGGAAGTCCTGAAAATGCGTTTTGGCTTGGAGGACGGATATTCTTTGACTTTGGAAGAGGTAGGTCTTTACTTTAACGTAACAAGAGAAAGAATCCGCCAGATAGAGGCAAAGGCATTGCGCCGGCTCCGTCACCCGCGTAGAGCTTCTGGGCTGCGGGATTATATTGACACTTGATGCTGCAGTCTGTCTTTAAATGCAAGTCTTAAAAGACTTTTTAGGTTTAAAGTTTTTTAAGACTTTTTGACTATAGACACAAATGCTTAAATAATATATATTTTTGCGATAGAGTAATTTACATAACTCTCGTTAAGATTAGGGGTCATATCACAATGGAAATGTCTGAAGTTTTGAACAAACTTAAGAGCTTACAGGATGTACTTGCAGAAAAGTATGATATTGAGGCAAAGATTGAGGATTTGCCAAAAGAACTTGAAATTAGTACAGAAACTCTCGAACGCTATAAAAAAGATTATATAGAAAAGAACGCTGAATACGAGGCGGAAAAGACAAAGGTTGCGGCACTTAAACTTGACCTTGACGAGGCTGTGCGTACTCGTGAGATGGGTGAGAAGAATATGGACGACATAAAGACTCACCGTGAATATGAAGTGCTGGACAAGCAGATTTCAGAGGCTCAGGCTAAAGAAGACGGAATTCGTAAGGATTTGCAAAAAGAAGAGAAGGTCCTTGATGAACTGAAGGATACATTGGCCGGAGATGAGGAAATCATTAAGGCTCAGGAAGAAGAAGTTCAGGAAAGCAAGGCTAAACACGATGCCAACATGGAAAGCTTCCAGAAGAAGCTTGAGGAACTTAAAGAAAAAGAAACTGAGATGTCAGACGGCATTGACTCTGAGGTTGTTTATAAATTCCAGAGAATTATTCAGAGAAACAGACAGGGTATCGTCGCTGTGACAGGAAATGTATGTGACGGTTGCCACATGATTTTACCTTACCAGTTTGCAAATGAGGTTCGCAGAGGCGACAAGATTCTTTTCTGCCCTTATTGCAGCCGCATAATCTATTACAAGCCTGCTGAGGACAGTGAGGAGAACTTTTACTCCATGTCTCCGATGTCTATGGATGACACAGGCAGCCTTGCGGATTTTGATGACGAGGAAGAAGAAGATGAGGACGAGAACCTCATCGAAGATTCTGATTACAATGATTCAGATGACACAATGTCTGAAGAATCAGAAGATCAGGATAATTAATAGGTGAATAATTAGGATATAAAATATGGTCGCGCGGCGATTGGCTGATGATAGCTGCTCGCCGTGAGGCAAAGTCCGGGCTCCACCGGAAATGATGCCGGGTAATAACCGGGAGACTTGCTAATCACAAGTTTACAGAAAGTACTACAGAAAATTACCGCCTTAACGGGTAAGGGTGAAAAGGCAGGGTAAGAGCCTACCGCGTTTTTGGTAACAAAGACGGCAAAAGCAAACCTCATCAGGAGCAAGATTATGCAGCGGTTTGGTATTCCGGCCTTATACCGCGGGTAAATCGCTAGAGGCAGCTGGCGACAGTTGTTGCGGATAGATGGCCATTTAGTCCAGAACCCGGCTTATTTTTATATCCTTTTTTTTGTTTGGTGGGAACATGCAAAAGGTTATGCTACAGGAGGTTAGAACTCGTCGAAGAGAAAGTAAGCTTTTAAAACGGCTTGCTGTTATTTTTGTTGTGGTTCTGTTTTTTTCTGTAGCTACCGTTTTTAGTATTCGATTTATAAAAAATAAATTTTATTCAGAAAATTCTATTTATTCACTCTATGATTTGTGGAGTGAGAATGATATTTTACAAGTATATAGCGTTGCAAAAAAAAATCTTGAAATAAATCCTTTCCAGTCTACAGCATTGACGTTTCTGGGCTACAGTGCCTTTAAGCTTGCCGTTGCCGAAGCTGAAAACCTTATGGATGCGCAAGCTTATATTGATGAAGCTATAAGTCACCTGCGAATTGCAATCAGAACAGCTTTTCCCTCTGTCCAGGCTCAAACATATTATGTACCTGGGCTTTCGTATTTTTACAAAGACAAATTAGCGTCATATCATTATTATGCAGATTTGGTTATAAAGTATTTGACTCTGGCTCAGGAAGCCGGATATAAATCAGACGATATAAGTGAATTGTTAGGTCTGTGTTATGCCGATCTTGGGGAAACTGAGAAGAGTATTCAGTCTTTTACAGAAGCGCTTTTGGTGAGAGAGACGGACACGCTTCTTTATAATATTGCAAAAGAATATTATTTGGATTCGCAGGGGTCTGTCGCAAAGCAATATCTGCAGCGGGCTTTGGCCATGACCAATGATGATGAAATAAAGATAAACTGCTATAATATACTGGGTAAGATATATACGGATGAGGAAAAATACAGTCAGGCACGGGAAGTGTATGAATCAATTCTAAAGCTGAATGAGAATTTTGCTGACGCTTATTATGGTCTTGGCATAATATATGAAAAAGAGGGCAATAACGCCAAAGCTAGGGCAGAGTTACGGAAATGCCTTAAGTTTCAGGTGAATCATGCCGGCGCAATCCAAAAACTTGCTGAAATCAAATAGAAATTAGGACGGAGGTTTTATAAAGTTATGGGATTAATGGACAGTCTGACAACAGACATTGGTATAGATTTGGGAACTTGCAACACCCTTATTTATGTGCGCGGACAAGGTATCGTCATTGACGAGCCTTCTGTTGTTGCAGTAGAAAAGGGAACTGGCATTGTCGTTGCTGTTGGTGCAGAAGCAAAGCGAATGCTTTGGAAGACACCGAGCGGAATTGTTGCGATACGGCCGCTTGCTGACGGTGTTATATCTGACTCAGACTCAACGGAGAAGATGATTAAGTACTTTATTTCTAAAGTAATACCTCGTCATCATCTGTTTAAGTCAATACGAATGAAAATCGGTATTCCGTCCTGCATTACACAGGTTGAGCGGGATGCTGTTATGGCAGCAGCTCTTAAAGCCGGTGCAAAGGAAGTAAAGGTTATTGAAGAAAGTCTTGCGGCTGCTATCGGTGCGCAGATTCCGATTTATGAACCTGCCGGTCATATGGTTTGCGATATCGGCGGCGGTACGACAGAAGTTTCTGTTATTTCTTTGGGCGGTATGGTTATTACAAGTTCCATCCGTACGGGTGGAAATGAATTTGATGAATCTATAATCAAGCATATTCGTTCTGTTCACAATCTTATCATTGGACCTCAGATGGCAGAAGGTCTTAAGATTGAGATAGGCAATGCAACGGCCGATGATACGATAGAAAAGAAAGAAATCAAGGGAACTGATGCTATTACTGGCTTGCCGAGAAGGCTTGAAGTAGATTCCGTAGAGGTTCGCGAGGCTCTAAAAGAGCCTTTGACTAAAATTGTTGAAGAAATAAAAAGAACTCTTTCTCGTACTCCGCCGGAACTTGCAGCTGATATTGTTGAGCGCGGAATCGTCATGACTGGCGGTGGTTCTATGCTCAAGGGATTGCAGAAGCTTATTCAGAAGGAGACAGGAGTACCTTGTATTCTTGTTGAGAAGCCTCTTGAATGTGTCGCAGTCGGAGCTGGGCAGGCATTTGAGCTTTTCAAGAATATGTCCAATAACCGCTCTATTTACAACAGCCTTAATAGCTAGGAATAATGAAAAGGCGTTTTTTTCTCAGACTGCCGGAAACTGTATTGATTACGTTAGTCTCAATAAGTTCTTTGTTACTGGGCTTTTCTTCCGGTAAGTTTATTGTAGACTTTAAGACTTGGGGCTTTACTGTTCTCTCCACTGCTCAACAGGGGGTCAACACTGTAACAGGAAAGGTAACAGGTGTCTTTACGGCCGTCAGGGATATATCCCGGCTCAAAAAAGAGTATGAAGTTTTAACGGAAAAGTTGAAGAATTACGAGTATCTGCAGAGAAATAACGCTGAAATCAGAAAAGAGAATGAGCGGCTGCGTGAACAGTTGGGGCTGTCTCTTACGGTTGAATACAGAAATGTCGCCGCCCAGATTATTGGACGCGAGACAGATAATTTGTATTCTGGTATTACCATTGATAAAGGCTCAATGAGTGGCATTCGGAAAGGAATGCCTGTTATTGCAATACAAAAGGGTAGTGTCGGAATTGTCGGAAAAATTGTTACCGTAGGTCTTACTACGAGTATTGTTATGCCTGTTTACGATACAAACTGCAATATTTCCGCTAGAATACAGAATACACGGGACATAGGGCTTTCAAAAGGGAATGGCTCTGCCGATGCACCGCTCAGCTTAAATTACATACGAAAAAGGCTTCTTCAGGACATCCATTTTGGGGATATCGTGGTGACTAGCGGCGAAAACGGAAATTACATGAAGGATATTCCAATCGGTACAATCAGTAAAATCTCTGTGCTTGATTATGATTCATCGCTAGATATAGAAATGGAACCTGTAATTGACTTTTCTCGTCTCGAAATAGTTTTTATAGTCGATCAAAGTTCTAGAAATATTGCATACGAGAACAAAAATGAAAGAAACTAATTATCTTCCTTCGGTCATAACGTCAAATCTCATCGTTTTGGTGGCTTCTCTTATTGAATTTGCAATTTTATCAAATATATCGTATCTTCCGGCTGTTCCGGACTTATGCCTTCTTTGCATTCTTTTTATCTCCATTCAGGATGGAAAGCTGATAGGGGAAACTTCAGGTTTTGTATCTGGACTCTGTTTGGATTTTTTAGGAACGGGTCCGTTTGGGCTCAATTGCCTGTATCGAACAATTTTTGGTTATTTGGGCGGTTGCTTTAATAAGATTATCAATACGAACGGAATATTTATTCCATGTCTTCTCGCGTTCGTAGCTACAATAGTCAAGGCGCTTCTTTTGCTTTTGATAGGCGTTTTATTTCCTTTGATAAAAATACCTTTTTCGCCATTTACAAAGATTTTTCTTATAGAAATAATCGAAAATATTATACTGGCACCTTTCCTTTTTATAATTTTAAATCTGTTTAAGAAGACTCTCATTCTTAAACCGGAGGCGGTGATTTGAAGCCTTGGCAAGAATTAGGTTTGCATAATGATTTTTCTTCTGACGGTAATTCCATTAAGCAGGGTATAAGGTTTAATATCGCACTGATTACCATAACCGTGGTATTTCTGTGCTATGGGTACCGGCTTTTTATGATGCAGATAATTCAGGGGGCGGATTACCGCTCTCAGTCGCAGAAGATTTCACGTACTGTAAGAGTCATTCCTGCCCAGCGCGGTGAAATATTCGACAGAAACGCCGGTTTGCCTATGGTTATCAATACGGATTCTTTTTCTGTGAATCTTGTTCCAGGGGAAATTTCAGAGGGTTTATATGATACGGTTGTGATGAAGCTTGCCGGATATCTGGGCATAAAGAAATCTGATATTGATAAAAAAATTCCGTCCAATATAAGAAGAGCTTATACATCTGTTGAGGTAAAGAGCAATGTGCCTTTTGAGGTCATTTGTAATATTGCGGAAAACAGTACGGAACTGCCCGGAGTTTCTTGGGAAAACAAGCCTGTTAGAAATTACGTTGTTACGGGGTCAATGAGTCACGTTTTGGGCTATGTCGGTGATATAACACGAGAGGAGTTAAACGTCCTCTATAATCAAGGCTACACGCGGAATTCAATAGTCGGAAAGACCGGCATTGAGAAGCAGTACGATAAGTTGCTGCAAGGAAAGCCGGGTAGGGAAAGCAGAACTGTAGATGCCAGAGGAAGAATTATTAACAATAAGCCTGTTATTGAGCCTCCGATAAGCGGCAATAACCTTATCTTGACTATTGATGCAAATATTCAGGCATTGGCAGAAAAAGCTCTCGGTGACAGGGTAGGTTCAATAGTTGTCTTGCGGCCTGCTGACGGTGAGGTTTTGGCAATGGTTTCGTATCCATTCTTTGACGCGAACCTTTTTACACGCGAAGATTATTCCAGTCAGTATGCAAAACTTGCCTCCGCTCCGAATAATCCTCTGTTGAACCGTGCCGTAAATGCAATATATCCGCCAGCCTCAACTTTTAAAACAATCATGGCAACGGCAATGCTGAACGAAAAATCTTTTCCCTCATCAAAGCCTATAATATGTGATGGTCAAATGGATTACGGCGGAAGAATCTTTCACTGCCATGTAAAGACAGGTCATGGACCGCTTGACTTAAAGAATGCGCTTGCCCAGTCATGTGATGTATATTTTTGGATAATAGGAAGAGACTATTTAGGCGTAGATAGAATTGCCAGCTATGCAAAGGAATTCGGCTTTGGGCAAAGCTTGGAGATTGACTTGCCGACATCAGAAAAGGTCCTTGTGCCTTCAGCTCAGTGGAAGGAAAGGCACTTTCACGAAAAATGGTTGGGCGGTGACACCTTGAATATGTCTATTGGTCAGGGATATACTCAGATAACACCGCTTCATATGGCAGACATGATGGCAATGGTGTGTAATAATGGAACAATATATCGTCCGCATCTTTTAAAAGAAGTCCGCAATGGCTCAACTGGTGAAGTTGTTGAAAAAATTGAAAAAGAAAAAATGCTTAGCTCCAATGTCGCTCCTGAAGTTTGGAAAGAAGTAAAGGAAGATTTGCGCTATACGATTACTGACGGAACTCCTGCGTATCCTATGCACAACAAAGTCGTACAGTTGGCAGGAAAGACTGGTACGGCCGAAGTTAATGGATATGAAAAAAATCACTGGCATTCTTGGATGATTGCTTATGGACCTTATGACGCACCAGTGGAAGATCAGGTTGTTGTCGCAACAATCGTTGAAGCCGTGAATGACTGGGAATGGTGGGCTCCTTATGCGACAAACATTGTTTTTCAAGGCATATTTGCTGACCAGACATACGATGAGGCTGTTGATACACTGGGATTCCGTTATTTGTTGAAACTTTATGGAAGGATGGAGTAAAGTGAAAGTAACTCTTTTAAAAAAAATCGATTATCTTCTAATTTTTTGTACTTGTATTCTTTCGATTTTGGGAGTGCTTTTTATTTATTCTTCTGGAATAAATTCCGAGGGTGTCAACATCTCAAGGGAATACATAAAGCAGCTTATCTGGCTAGGCGTTGGTTTTGCCGTTATGATAGGCTTTACCGTATTTGACTATCGGCGTTTTAAGCGTTATTCAAAGTATTTATTCGGAAGCATATGTTTGGT
The DNA here is from genome assembly GCA_964554745.1 of uncultured Treponema sp. GTDB lineage: Bacteria > Spirochaetota > Spirochaetia > Treponematales > Treponemataceae > Treponema_D. Next base: position 19,095 of record CAZKPZ010000038.1, read on the forward strand.
TTTGGTCTATACAATGCTTTTTGGCCGAACCGTTAACGGTGCTCACAGTTGGATTGGAATCAAAGGTTTAGGAATTCAGCCTTCAGAACCTGCTAAGATTATATATATTTTGTATTTAGCCCGTATCCTAGAAGAAACTCAAAACGACAAGCCTTTAAGACGTTTTTTGAAAGTTATCGTAATTATGCTTCTTCCAATGGGATTAATTCTTGGTCAGCCAGACTTAGGTACTGCTACTGTCTATCTGCCAATCTTTTTATGCATGTGCTTTATTGCTGGTATTCCATCAAGGTATCTTGGTTTTATTGTTGGTATTGGTGGAACAACCATCTTATTTACTATATTGCCGATTTGGCAAAAAGAAATTATACGTCACAGAGTTCCAATTGTAAGTTTGTTGACAAACAAATCTCTTTTAATGCTCGTTATTTGTGCATCTCTATTACTTTTGGCTTTGAGTATTACAGGCTTTCTCTTATTTAGAAAAAAGTACTATTATTGGTTTTCATATTTATTCGGAATCCTTACAATCGGTCTGTGTTTTTCTATAGCAGGGGCTCATGTTCTAAAACCTTATCAGATACAACGCCTTATTGTCTTTCTTGATCCCTACAGTGATCCTAAAGGCGCAGGATGGAATATAATTCAGTCCAAGATAGCTATTGGCGCAGGAGGCTTATGGGGGCGCGGATTTTTGCAAGGAACACAAAGCCATTATCGTTTTTTGCCGGAACAAAGTACTGACTTTATTTTCAGTATTATTTCTGAAGAAAGCGGTTTTGTTGGCGGAATAATCATTTTTACTTGTTTTTTTGTAATTCTTGTGCGTTGCATACGAATTGCACGCAATACGCCAAATCAATATGGCGTATTTATAGTCTTTGGTGTCTTTGGTATGTTTTTTTACCATTTTTGCCTGAATGTCGGTATGGTTATGGGTATTATGCCTATTGCCGGTATACCAGTGCCGTTTCTGTCATACGGAGGCTCTGCTATTATAACTAATATGTGTGCTATGGGGCTTTTGCAAAGTGTAAATTCACGTCGACTTGACTTTAAGGAAAATATTTTGTAATTTCAAGGAAGCAGAGTGAAAGTCTGCTTTGCTTGGTATAAAATATTATAGACAGAATACAAATTATCTTGAGTGGCTTAACTTTTAATTATTGG
>CAZKPZ010000039.1:0-5157 GCA_964554745.1 uncultured Treponema sp.
GCACTCGCTCTACGTAGACCAGTGGGACTGGGAACTGTGCATTGACCCGCGTGACAGAACAGTGATGTTCCTTAAGGAGACTGTCGAAAAGATTTACACCTGCCTAAAGCAGACGGAATTCTATATATACGATAACTACGAGCATATCGAGCCTATTCTGCCTGAGCACATCAAATTTGTGTATGCGGATGACTTGCAGCGCGAGTACCCCAAGAATACGCCGAAGGAGCGCGAGACAATTGTCACAAAGAAATACGGCGCGGTCTTCTTAATCGGTATCGGCGGCAAGCTGCCGGACGGTTCGATTCACGACGGACGTGCGCCTGACTATGACGACTGGATCACCGAAAGCGGCGACGGACACAGGGGCTTGAACGGTGACCTTTTGGTTTGGAACCCAGTGCTTGAGACTGCAATGGAGCTTTCTTCTATGGGAATCCGCGTAAGCCCTGACTCGCTCAGGGCTCAGCTTGAGGAGCGCGGCTGTCCTGAGCGTGCAAAGCTATCTTTCCACAAGAAGTTGCTTGACGGCAAGCTTTCCCAGACGTTGGGCGGCGGAATCGGGCAGAGCCGCTTGTGCATGTACTTCTTGCGCAAGGCTCACATCGGAGAAATCCAGGTGAGCACTTGGCCTGAAGATATGGTTGCAAAGTGTTCTGCGGCAGGTATCAATATCCTGTAAGCTTATTTGCTGATAAAGTGTTCCCAGCAGACGCCTTCGCCAGACGAGACGTCCTGCTGGAGCACTGTTCCCATGACTGTCTGCAGGTATTCAGGCGACAGCCCTGGCGTAAGCACTTTTTCCGTACGCAGCACGGCAATGTCTGCGGCGGTGATTTTTTGACCTTTCTTGAGACTTCGCATGTAATGCAGCGAGCGGTTCGTCCTGCCGTAGTTGGCAAGCTCACTGGGTGCAAGGCACTTAATTCCTGTTCCCAATACAGTTTCGATTTTCTCTGCTCCGTATTGTTCGGCAAGCTGTCTTTTTATTTCCGTAACGGCGCTGTCGCCAAAGTGTCTGAGCACGGCTTCCGCCTGATGCACACAGTGCACCATGTGGGCAAACTGTTCTCCTTCCAGTGCAACAGGGTCGTCAAGTCCGTCTGTCTTGCGGCTGAGGGTTATGTGTTTTTCTATCATGCTGCCGCCCATGGCAGTGGTCAGCGTGGGCACAAGTACTTCGTCAAGGCTGTGGTCGCTGATACCTGTCGGAATGCCGAAGATTTTGCGCAGGGTATCCACGCAACGCACGTTGTATTCGCTTTCGGGTGCCGGGTAGCTGGTGATGCAGTGCAGGAGTGTGAGCGGGTGCAACTTTGTGCTTGTGTTCTCGACTGTTCCGGCAGTCGCATGGCTGCCTTGCAGTATGCTGATTGCTTTTTCTATATCGCCCAGCTTTGATACACCGCTTGAAAGGATAATCGGTATTCTGCCATAGTATTGTGCCGCAGCCTGCAGCATGGGGTAGTGGTTTACTTCTGGGCTTGCGATTTTGATTGCGTCCGGTTCTATGGCGACAAGCTCCTGCAATGATCGCAGACCGAACGGAGAGCATGCAAAGAGCAGCCCTTTCTGGTGGGCATAGTCCAGACAGCTTTTAAAGAATGCCGGTGCTACTTCCAACGCCTTAAAGCGGTCATAGAGCCGCACGCTGCCGCCTGGTAATTGTACAAAGCCTGTGTCCGGGTGCAAAATCTCATCCGCATAAACCCACTGGAATTTTACGCAGTCTGCCCCGGCTTGGGCGGCTTCGTCAATAAGCGCGCGGGCTTTTTCAAGCGAGCCTGAATGAGCTGTTCCTATTTCTGCGATGATAATCATGCTAGTATTTACCCAACCGCCAGTTGATTGCGCGCTGCAGGTATTCTTCGTACTGCTTGTTTTCGCCAATGCCCTTGCCGGCAGAGTCAGAAATCTTTACCACTGGGACGCCGTTCGCCTTTACGGTCTTCATGACGATGTTAAGTGCCGGCACGCAGGTGTCGTTTACCATGTAGGTTCCGATTCCGAACGCGACCTTTGTCTTGTCCTTGAAGTAGTCGTATATCTTGCCGGCCTTTTCAAAGTCAAGCTGGTCAGAAAAGAGCAGTGTCTTGCTCTTGGGGTCAATGCCGAGCTTCTTGTAGTGGGCAATCATCTTGTCGCCCCATTCGTATGGGTCGCCAGAGTCGTTGCGTACGCCCGAGAAGAGAGTCGCGTTCTTTACGTCAAAGTCCAGCAGAAAGCAGTCTGTCGTGATGCAGTCGGTGAGCGCCACTCCCAGCTGAATACCGTAGAGGTCGTGCCAGTCATCCATAACGAACTTGTTGGAATAGGCAGGGTTGCGCTCAGGATAGCCTTGGCCTGTGACCATGAAGACTTCATGCGCCATGGTGCCGATTGGCTTTAAGTGTTCTTTCATAGCGATATAGACGTTTGAGGTTCCGCTAAAGCTTGAGCCGCCGAGTTTGTGTGCGGCGTTAGCTACTTTGAACATCTGTATTATTTTGAGTTGCGTGGCGAAGTTAAAGCGGCGGCGGGTTCCGAATTCAGAGAAAGCGCCAATGCAGTACTTGCCGCTGCCGAGGTCGTCTATTTTCTTCTGCGTGCGCTCTAGTGCGGATTTTTCAATCTCAGCATAGCTATCCTTGTACTGGTAGTAGAAGTATACTTCGTTTACGATGGAAAGCACCGGGATTTCGTAGTAGATTGTCAGAAACCACGGCCCTACGGTTCTGATGTTCAGGCCACATTCCGCGTCTGTATTGATGATAAAGTGTTCCAGCATGGGATGCCAGACAGCAAGAAAAGATATATAGCCCTTGTCGAGCCATGATATGGAAGACAGATATTCAAGCTCTTCTTTGGTGTACTGCACGTTGTTGCAGTAGAGCTGTATCTGGCGCTTGATTTCTTCAACCATCTCCGGGGTGAAGTGAACGTCTTTGTTGCGGCATACGAACTTCCATTCAACGTTTGCGTCGCCGTATTTGCGCATGGCAAGCTGCCCCATACTGAATTTGTAAAGGTCAGTGTCTAAGAAACTGTGGACTATTTGTTCCATGAGGTTTTCCCCCTTTGTCTATTTTGAACTGCTCGTATCGGTTGGTGTTGAGATGATGCTGTCTGTAAATGCTCCCTCAATTCCGCCGAGCGGGTCTTTGTCAATCTTGAGAGTGTGGTTTTTTGGCTTGTATTTTTCTTCCAGGCCGTTGCTGAATCCTTCGTTGTAGTCCGTGGCGTTTTCCAGCAGGTCGAGATCTTTTTTTGTAAGTGAATTGCGCTGAAAGTGGTTTCTGAGCTTTCTGTTCACCTTGCTCAAGTTATAGCTCTGGTCGTAGATGCCGCGGGTATAGGCATCGTTGTATCCCTTTGTGTAAAAGTCCTCTGTAGTATCTTTTATGTCGTGTGCTGCAAGCAAGGAAATCTGCGACAGACAAACGAACAGCAAAACAAACAATTTACGCATGTATAAAATTTTATCATAAAGTGGAGCGGTTTTCAAGGTGTGAAAAACTGTCTATAAAGGCCGGCGGTTTTGCGATACTTCCTGAAAGGCATCCCTGATCGCTATTCTGATTTTTTCGTGTAAATCACATATTGTTTTAATCTTGTCTTCGATTTCCGGTATGGCTTCGGTCAGGCATTGGAATTCGTATGGGGTCAGTGTGCGGACGTAACTGTAGCATTGCGATACATACTGCGCAAAAAGCCGTGTGCTCTGAGAGTCACGGGCGCGGTTTCTGAGCATGTCATCAACTTTGTCGTAGTCTTTGAGAAAATCTTCGTATCCTGGTGTTTCTTGTCCCTGCATCTGCGTTCATTATACCGTTTAACCGGAGAAAAGTCCAGTAAAAGGGCTTTTCGCATTTTCAAGCTTTATCATACTTCTATAAAAGTAAAAAATTTGATATATTACAGGGCACATTATTCGGGATTGCTAAACTATTTAGAACTTTTGCCTCAGAAACTGGTAAATAATTACATTTGCTTCCATAAAATATATTATAGAAAGCAAATGATTCAGGACTGTAGTAATTATTCAGGCCGGTTTCAGGCTGTCGCACGGTTTCAATCTACTATGGAGGAAATTTTGGCAAAACTATCGGAAGAAAAGACAAAAGACCAGGATGAAATGTCTGAAAAGCTAAAGGCTCTGGAAGCTGCCAGGTTGCAGATAGAAAAGCAGTTCGGGTCCGGCTCTCTTATGAAGCTTGGAACAAAGACTGATACGACGGGAATTGACGTTATACCGTCAGGTTCCATACTTTTGGACGAGGCATTGGGAATCGGCGGTTATCCGCGCGGAAGAATAATTGAAATGTATGGCCCTGAAAGTTCCGGTAAGACTACTCTTGCCCTGCATGCTGTGGCTGAAGCTCAAAAACTGCACGGTATAGCGGCCTTTATAGATGCCGAGCATGCCCTTGACCCGGTTTATGCAAAGAATCTGGGCGTAAATATTGATGAACTGTGGGTATCGCAGCCGGACACTGGTGAACAGGCGCTTGAAATCTGCGAGAACTTGGTTCGCTCCGGGGCAGTGGATGTGATTGTTGTTGACTCTGTTGCCGCATTGACTCCTCAGAAAGAGATTGAGGGCGAGATGGGCGACTCTGTTATGGGCTTGCAGGCGCGACTGATGAGTCAGGCTCTGCGAAAGCTTACCGCAATAGTCGGAAAGAGCAAGTGTCTGGTCATTTTCATCAACCAGATTCGCATGAAAATCGGAGTAATGTTCGGCAATCCCGAGACTACTACGGGAGGAAACGCCCTTAAGTTCTATTCTTCTGTCCGCCTTGAAATCCGACGTGTTGAGTCAATCGGCGGCAAGGGCGATGAGGACGTTCTGGGCAACCGTGTACGCGTAAAGGTTGTAAAGAACAAGGTTGCGCCGCCATTCCGCAAGGTGGAACTTGACATATACTTTGGAAAGGGCGTTTCCGCTTCTGCCTCTCTGTTGGATTCTGCGGTAAAGCACGGTCTGATAGACAAGAAGGGCGCTTGGTATACCAGGGGAGAAGAGAAAGTCGGGCAGGGTAAGGAAAATGCCGTGGCCTTTATTGAGAATAATCCTGACTTCCGTCTTGAATTGGAGCATTCTCTTCGTGAGAAGGTCTTCCCCGGACAGGTATTGCGCACAAAAGAGGGCGATGAGGTTACCGAGGCTGATATCCG
>CAZKPZ010000039.1:5257-20233 GCA_964554745.1 uncultured Treponema sp.
TTGTGCCTCTGCAATTGCTTGAATGCGCCTGTATTGATTTGCAGACTGTTCTGGAAGATATTAGCTTTTCGTCTGTATACCGGACAAAGGCCATGTATGTGACTGACCAGGATGATTTTTATAATATGGCGGTTACAGGCTTTTACGGCGGTACAGCCGAAGAACTGCTGAATGACTGCCATATAATAGAAAACAAGTTCGGCAGAGACCGCACTAAAGAATTCAGAAACGGCCCCCGACCCCTGGATATCGATATCGAGCTGTTCGGCGAAGAGGTGGTGTCAACGGCGGATTTAGTAATTCCCCATGAGCGCCTTTGCGAGCGGGCGTTTGTTCTTGAACCGATGCTTGAAATCCTTTCTGCTTGTGCCGATGTTGAAAGAAACAGGCTTGACTATTACCGGCACGCGTGTTCGTCGCTTGGTGAGCAGGGTATCGTAAAGGTGCTCGGCAGTAAAGAATTTACGGAGGCAGTCCATGGCAGGAACGTTGGTTGAAGATAATGTTACGGAGAATGAAAACGGAATACAGTCTTCCAGAAAATTTACGGCAGGGCAGTTTGAAGGTCCTCTTGATTTGCTTTGGAGCTTGATTCGTGAGAATCAGATAAATATCTACGATATTCCGATTGCCGAAATCACCGAGCAGTACTTGGACTACTTGGACTACGCTGTTGAGACTGACTTGCAGGACTTGAGCGAGTTCTATGCTTGGGCTGCAAAACTTATACATATTAAGAGCCGTATGCTTTTGCCTGTTGAAGTCCGCTATGATGATGACGAAAGCATGGAAGACCCTCGTACGGAGCTTGTGCAGCAGTTGATTGAATACCAGCGCTTTAAGAAGCTTTCTGCCCTTATGGAAGAGCTGGAAGAGCAGAGTGAGTGGAGCTTTGAGCGCAAGAAAATAGAGCGCATGCTGCCGTTTGAAGAAGATGAGGATCAGTGGCAGAAGATGGATACATGGGCGCTTCTTGAGAGTATGCAAAAGATTTTCAAGAGTCTGACCAATATATCCGCTGATGAGCGCATTCTGAACATGAATGAGGATATAACCCCGAATGAAAAGATTGCGCTTATGACCGAATTTTTGGAACGGCGCGGAGAATGTATGTTTACAGACTTGATAACCAGAAAAGGGAACGAGCTTGATGTTATTTGCGCCTTTATGGCCATCCTTGAGGCGGTTAAGCTTAAGTTGGCCGACATATATCAGAATAAGATGTTTGGAGATATAAAGATATGCAGGAAGAAGCAGGCGGCTTAGATACAGAAGAATTGAATGCTGAGACGCAGGAAAATGCCGCTGTAACAGCGAATACCGCAGAAACTGAGAACGAGAATAGTGACGAAGTGAAGAAAATAGAAGAAAGTAAAGACCAGTTGAAATTTTCAGAAGACGATTTGGATTCTTATGAAAGTCAGGAGATTCAAAAGCAGAGAAGCTCAATGAATCTGGACAGTGAGACGGCGTTGCTTGAGACGGTTTTGTTCTTGGAAAGTGAGCCTCAGGCGGTTGAGTCCCTTGCCAAAATCACTCAGTTTTCGGAAGACGTGGTGAATGAGTGCTTGGAGCGTCTTAAGGAAAAGTATGAAAGCCCGGATTCCGGCATAGAGGTTTCGCAGATTCTCGGAGGCTGGCTGCTTACGCCCAAAAAAGAGTGTTTTGATTTAGTAAAGGAACGCTACGGCAAGAAAAATGAGGGCAGACTCAGCAAGGCTGCCATAGAGACGCTTTCTATAATAGCCTACAGTCAGCCGATTACACGCGCGGAAATAGAAAGCATACGTCACGTCAGCGCGGATAACATGATGAGAATCCTTCTGGACCGCAAGTTTATCAAGGAAGTCGGTAAAAAGGATATACCGGGAAAGCCTGTGATGTACGGCACAACAGACGAATTCTTGGAATTCTTTCACATGCAGAGCATCGCCGACTTGCCGCAGCTTGACGAGAGCGAAAGCAAACGCTTTGAGCTTGCCAGATAAACGGTGCGCATAACTGCATTTCTTGTTTCACCTGTTGAAACTGTCACTAAAAGCTTGGTATAATGCTCAGTTATGGAAAGTCCTGTTTCAAATACTGTTATAGAAGAATGTGCCAAATATATTTCTTTCTGCAGGGAAGAAGCCGCAAGAAGAATTGTCGGCCAGAAAGAAGTAATAGATGGCATTTTGACCGCCGTTATTTCGGGCGGGCATATATTGCTTGAAGGTGTTCCTGGTCTTGCAAAAACGCTTGCCGTCCGCACCTTTGCGGAGATGTCCGGACTTGAGTTCAAGCGCATTCAGTTTACGCCGGATTTGCTTCCGGCCGACATTACCGGTACGTTGATTTATGAGCAGGCGAACGGACGTTTCTTGGTTCATAAGGGGCCTGTATTTGCAAATGTTGTTCTTGCTGATGAAATAAACCGTGCGCCGGCAAAAGTTCAGTCGGCTTTGCTTGAGGCAATGGCTGAGCATCAGGTTACAATCGGCGAGAATTCTTACAAGCTTGCAGAGCCTTTTTTTGTGCTTGCGACAGAAAATCCGATTGAGCAGGAAGGTACTTATAATCTTCCTGAAGCTGAATTGGATCGCTTTTTGATGAAGATTATAATTGACTATCCTACTGCGGAAGAGGAATTGTCTATTGTTCGCACAAATGGTCATGCGCTTGATGTTCCTGTCCGCAAGGTGTTTTCCGCTGACGCAATAACGAAATGCCGTTCTACTGTTGAGGCAATAACCTGTGATGAGAAAATCTTGAATTATATTGTCTCTATTGTTGCTGCAACACGGCCTTCTGCAGAATTGCAGAAAGATAAGCGCAGAAGTGATATTGAGCGCTATATTTCGTTTGGCGCATCTCCTCGTGCGGGAATCGCTTTGTTGCGATGCGCAAAGACGACGGCACTCTTTAACGGAAGAAGTTTTGTTCTGCCTGAAGATGTTCAGAATGTGTGTAAGAGTGTCTTGCGGCACAGAATCGTTTTGAATTATGAAGCTTCCGCAGATAATGTTACCGCTGATGATTTGATTTCCAAAATCGTAGAGTTAATGCCGATTCCTTGATGGGTGAGCTATGGCAGAACGTAAGGCTTCTCTCTCAAAAAAAGCAAGTCTCCTGCATATAAGTGCGCTTTCCCTTGCCGAGGGAATGAAGAGCGGTTCTTTCCGTTCTTTGTATCGCGGCGAAGGTGTTGATATTACTGGGGTTCGAGAATATTTTGTCGGTGATGATGTACGTTCCATTGACTGGAATGTTACGGCAAGAATCGGGCATCCGTATGTGAAAGTTTTTGAGGAAGAAAAAGAACTTGATGTCTTTATAATTGTTGATACATCTCTTTCGATGGATTTTGGAAGAGGAAAGAGCAGCCGGCTGGAAAAGGCTCTGGAATGCGCGGAACTGCTTACTTTGGCTTCGTACTATAATTCTTCTCCTGTCGGTGCGGTTCTGTTTGACAGTTCAGTAAAGTTTTCTATTGCGCCTCGGTATGGCAAGGACCATGCCATGCTGCTGCTTTCTAAATTTGATAAAATCACGGATAAAAGAGCTTCTTGTGACCGCGGCTCGTATCTTGATAATGCTTTGACAGGAGCCATGAAGCTGCTGAAGAAGCGGACTCTGGTGATGATTTTTTCTGATTTCCGCACAGACGGTTACTTTAAGTCGTTTGGTCGTCTCTGCCAGAAGAATGACGTAGTTGCGGTAAGAATTACAGATTCTGTCGATTTAAAGCTGCCGGCCGTTGGTACTGTTCCTTTTTGTGATGCTGAAAGCTCCTACCGCTGTGTGTTGCCGACATCCTCCCGCTTTTTTCAGAGTGCGTGGGTAGGTGATAATTCCCGTAGAATCTCTGACTGGAAGAATCAATGCCTGCGTCATGGCGGAGTGCCGCTTGTGCTGAGTACTGATAAGGATTCATATACTGAATTGAAAGCTTTTTTTACGGCAAGGAAAGTCATATAAATATGAAACGTTTGGGTGTCTTTGCCCTTTCGTTCTGTCTCATGATTGCTTCGGCCTTTTCGGAGCAGCTTTTGATACCCAAAGATGTATATGTGGGTGATCTTGCAGAGCTTCGTTTTTCGTTTCAGAGTTCAAAAGACTTTTATTCAATGGTACAGGGAGGCGATACAAAGGCAGAGATAAAGAACGGAATGATTTTCTTTGATACGGAAAATGCCACTTTTAAATCTTTTGAATCTCAGTGTACTGTTGAACAGGTGTCTATGCAGCGAGTCGGGAATACGTATACTGTTTCTATAAAGTTTATTCCATGGAAAATCGGTGAATTGAATTTTGGTGAACTCGATATTGAGGCTCTTTGCAACGGTAAGGGGAGTGACGACGGCTTAATAAAGATTCAGCCTGTTGTGATTTCTTCTCTGGCAGAAAAGCTTGGTGTGGGTTCTTTGCGCCCTCCGATGTCTCCGTTGCTGGTACCGGGCACCAATTATATGGTCGGCACACTGGTTGTCTTGCTGCTTGGCGTGCTTGTTTTACTTGCAATAATTATTCTTCATTTTTCGTCTATTATGTCTCGCCTTGTTATTATAAAAGAGGAACTTGGCTACAGGCGAAATGCGTTCTTGACACGTCGAAGGTTGAATGCTCTTTTGCGTGGTGCTGATACTATGGATGATATGATGTTCGCCTACAAGTGGCAGACGGTCGTTCGCTCGTATTTGAATTACCGTTTTAGCTCTTCGTTTTCATCTGTAACGTCAAAAAATATTGCCAGAGTTATAGGGCTGACAACTGGTGACATGCTTGACATAGAACAGGAAAATGCAGTTTTTTCTTTGCAGTCGCTTTTTGTCCGCACTGATTATATACGCTATGCGCAAGGGTCTTTGGATTCAAAACGTCTGCCTGCAAAAGAATTTGAAGCGTCTTTTTGTGAGGGAGAGCGGCAACGTATTGTTGAGCTTACCATAAGCGATATAGCTGACCTGGAAAAAGAGGAGAGGGATACAAAGAATTATGGTCGAATTTGAAAATCCTGCGGCATTCTTTTTGCTGTTGCTTATTCCTGTGCTTTTTTTTCTCCGATATGTGCAGATTTTTCAGCGAGTTTCATTTAGGGCTGTTTTAGGCGACTGGGGCGGAGACTATTTTGAATGGAAAGGAGTTATGTTTAATTTCTTTTCTTTTCTTGTCCGTTTTTTTGAAGTTATTGCGTTTATAGCTGTCATTTTTGCCTATGCTAATCCTGTAATCCGGCATCAGGAAAAGGTGTATGTTTCCAGAGGGGCTGATATCGTTTTTGTTGTTGATACAAGCCCTTCTATGGCGGCAAAAGATATTGCCGGAATGTCAAGAATCGAGGCTGCGAAAAAAGCCATAAGAAGTCTTGCCACTGAGAATTCTGGGTCCTGCTTTGGACTTGTTGAGATGGCGCAGGAGGCTTCTCTTGTTGTGCCTCCTACGATGGACAGGACGTTTTTCTTTGACAGCATAGACAGAATGCAGGTTGGAGGACTCGGAGACGGAACTGCAATCGGTACTGGACTGAGCATGGCTGTGTATCATTTGGAAACTTCCAAGGCTCCCAAAAAGGCTATTGTTCTTATTACGGACGGCGAAAACAATGCCGGCAGTATAAATCCGTACACGGCCGCCCATTTGGCGGAAACTAAAGGGATTACCTTGTATGTATTGGGCATCGGTACTACAGGTTCAGTTCCTTTGGAGTATACAGATCCGCGTGATGGAAAATTCCACGCTGGTTACTTTCAATCTAAGTATGACAGTCAATATCTTTCTCGGCTTGCGGCTTCCGGGGCAGGCAGTTTTTTTAGCATCGAGACAATAAATGCTCTTACGCTTGCTTTTAATTCGATAAATAAGGGTGAGTCGGTCATACAGAGTTACAGAATGAAAAACTATGACACCCACTATTACTATTATTTTCTTTTTGTAGCAGGAATTCTTTTTGCCTTTGCCTGGTTCATAAAAAGAGTCATGCTGAAGGAGATTGTCTGATGATTGACTTTGCCTCTCTTTCAATTGAACGTCCGTTGTCTTTATTTTTCTTAATTCCTGTTGCTATCGGTGTTGTGTTGCATATTGTACGCTATAAAATAGCTGCGCGTATTTTAGGAACTGCAGAGAAATCAGCAAAAAGAAAATTTGTGTTCAGGACGCTGTTTCTTTTTTTGGCGATTTCTTGTTTTATACTTTCCTACTCGGGAATATCTATGGGAACAAGTTCTGTTCCTGTTCAGAAAAGCGGAAATGCAGTTTCTTTTGTTTTTGACATTTCATACAGTATGCTGGCTAAGGACGAGGATGGCGACACTCGCCTAAAAGCTGCGTCTTCATATGCCTGCGCATTGCTTGAGAAAATGAAAGGCGTTTCTGTCTCTGTAGTCCTTGCGAAGGGTGACGGCGTGCTTTCTGTGCCTTTGACTGATGATTATGGTTCTGTGCTTGCTGTTATGGAAAATCTTTCACCTGCATTGATGACTTCCCCTGGAACGAGTCTTGGTAAGGGAATCATGACGGCGATATCTTCTTTTCCGTCTCAGTCTTCCGAAACTCCGCATATCTGGCTTTTTACAGACGGAGGTGAAACTGATTCTTCTCTTGCTAATGCTGCCACTGTAGCTGCTAATTATGGTATTTCATTGGTGATAATCGGCTTTGGAAGTGAGAAAGGTGTTGATGTGACTACTGGCGACGGCAAAAACGTTGTGCATTCCAGCTTGATGTCTTCACAGTTGCAGAACCTGTCTTTGTCAGTTCCTGTAAAGTATAAAGTTTCTTATATCCGTGCTGCAGAGCAGTCTTCTGCCTACCGCTTGTTGGAAAAACTTCCTCGCTCAAGTAGCAGCGAAACTGTATCGTATGAACAGCAGGGTATCGGGCGGTATAACATGTTTATGGAGTTTGGTATTCTGTTCCTTATTTTGTCATTAGTATTAGGTGAATTGACTATTACAGTCAAGAAAAAAACGTTTGCATCAATCCTTGGCATTGCTATGCTTATGATGGGCATGAGCGGTTGTTCTGCCAATTTCTCTGACCGAATGAAGCTCTTGAACGGGAGGCTTGAATGGAACCGTAAGGAATATCAGGATGCTATTGCTGATTTTCTTGTCGTCCTTGAGAATGCACGGATAGCAGGTGACAAAGAGCTTGAGCAGTATGCCCTTTATAATCTTGCTACGACATATCTTATGCAGGATGAAAAAGATTCTACATTGAGCCGCTTTGATGAGATAGCTCAAGACGCAGGGGATGATGTAAAGTTCGCAGTCTACTACAATTCGGGAATCCTTGCCCACCGTAATGGAAATTATGAAAAGGCTGCCGAGTGTTTTAAGAATGCGCTTTCAATAAATAACAGCAGTATCGATGCGAAGATAAACTTGGAACTTTCAATTGGCGGCGAGGAATCCGTTGCCGGCGGCGAAGAGTTGGTGCCGCTTTCGGACGGAGACGGAGATAAAGCTCTGGAAAACGCTGTTTATAGTATAATAAGAGAGCAGGAGGGTGAGAAATGGCGGAATATGAAACAGGAAGAAGTTTCTGGCGAACAGGACTACTAGGCTTTCTTTTTTTCTTTTTTTTCATTTTTGCTTCAGGCGCATACTCTCGTGCTGTTTATATGCGGTCTTTGACACTCAAATGTGAGGATGAGTATGTGTTTTCGCTTACAAATACCACATTCTCAATGAATATCGTTAATGTACCTCCGAGCGATGTTTCAATCTATGTAAATTCGATTCCGAATAACGTTGAACTCGTTTCGATAAAAAAAGACACCTATATTCCGCCGAGCGGAAGCAGTGACACAGGATACGGTACTCATGTTGAAATAGTTGTGCGCTTTTCGACTACCGGGGACATAAAGCTGTATAATGCTGATTTGCAGACTTCGGACGGCTTTTTTAGGATTCCATTTGAAACAGTGCATGTGTATGCCAATACTCAGGTTCTGGAGCCTGAATTGTCAGTTTCGGTAGACTGCCCTAAGACAAATGCCTTTCCTGTAAAAGTTACGGTGGGGACTCACATTCGTTATACGGTAAAAATAAAATACGCCGCTTTAGTCGAGTCTGTTTCGTATGATATTCCGGAAAATTCTCTTTTTAATGAGATTGCCCGGTATCCGATTGCAATGCCAGGCAGTCCTAAGGCTGATTTTACTCCGAATTTTATAAATGTCGTTTCGTATGACTGGCAGCCTATGTCTGCTGGAACCTTTGATTTGCCTGCCATAAAAGTGATTGCCAGTTCGTACAGCGGTGCTAGGTCAAAAATTACTTTTACCGCTCCAAAAATTATTGTCGAAAAAGCCCCTGACGGTGCTCTTTCAAATAGCGTGAATGTTTTTGAATCAAAAGGTACCAAGTCTTTAAAGCTCAGGGCTGCATTTCAATCTCCTGTGAAAGAAATGTCTGCATCTGGCAGTAAAGGCAAAACTGAAGTTTCGGAGCAAGATATCGCCATTTTGGTGCGTATGTACGAAGATGAACGGGCTTCCATACCATTTGTCACAACTGCCTATGACATCCGTGCTGCACAGGAAACACGGATGGGGCTTACCGTTGCCGACAGAATGCCCAGTAAGCCGTTGTTCTATATCTTGATTTCGTTGATTCTTGTCTTGATTGCCGTAATGGTGATTTTGCTGCATGTCAGGAATTTTCCAGGCGGCGCTATTACGCTTATAGCATTGATTTTAGTGTTTGTTATGACTGTAATATACGGTATACGGCTTTCCAGGCGTTTTGCTGTTTTCAAGGGAGGAGAAGTCTTTCCAATTCCAGAGAAGTCTGTTTCAAAAGGTGTCGCTCTGACTGCCGCAAGCTTGGTTCGTATCGTAAAAAAAGCAGGAAACTGGTATTATATTGCCGAAAACGATACAAATGGCTGGATTCCATCTGATACTGTAATTTTAATACGATAGCTTTGTTTATATCCTAAAGGGGAATGTAAAATGGATATGGACGCTTTAATGCAGCAGTATCTTGATATGCAAAGAACTTCTGCTTCAAAGAAAAATACAAACCAGAAATCACATAAAAAGGCAAATGCTCCTACGGCAGAAGAAAAAGAGGCTGCCCGTCAGGGCTATTCCTATGAACAGCAGATGGCTGCAGACAATAAACGCCGTGCAAATCCAATGGAGGTCTGGCTTAACCGATACGGAACCGTTGATAAGGATAAAATCCAGGACGAGGCAGACGAGAATGCTAAGCTCCACAATATCAACTACTTAAAGACACTCCGCCCCGAAGATAGGATTGATTTGCACAAACTGACCCGTGAAGAAGCGTGGGCAGCCCTTGATGTCTTTGTTGCGAACTGCGCACGAAAAGGACTGAAAAAGATTCTTATTATCCATGGTAAAGGCGAGCACTCTCATGGCAGTGACCCTGTTTTAGGTCCTATGGTAAAGACCTACATAGAACAGGACAAACGCCTTGGTCTTTCCGGGCATCCAGACCGCAACCACGGCGGCAACGGAGCAACCTGGGTCATTTTGAAAGGCTGAAACAAACTAAAATTCGGTTATATAAGTTTTAGTAAGAGGTAATTCTTTTTTTTGCCTTGTATTAATTTTCTTTTTCTTGTAAGGTATGAATTAAGGTAGGACAATAGATGGACGATTTATACGCTACACTTGGAGTTAGCAAAAACGCTAGTGCGGACGAAATAAAAAAAGCTTACCGCGGTCTTGCTTTTAAGTATCACCCGGACAGAAACCCCGGTGATGCGGTGGCAGAAGAGAAATTCAAGCAGGTGAATGCCGCTTATTCCGTGCTGGGGGATGAGACAAAGCGTCGCCAGTATGATTCTTACGGTTCTGCAGACAGCGCCTATTCTTCTTACAGTGGATACTCTCAGCAGCAGAACGGCTACGGATACGGCAACACAAACGGCCAGTACTACGATCCTTTCAGCGAATTCTTCAGCGGAGCGTATTCAGGCTCTTCAAGTGAAAATAGCGGAAATCATTATCGCAGAACGTATACTTGGACACCCCACAGAGAAGAAAATTACACTCGCTCATCTGCAGTGCGCGTATTTTTGAGCGGTGCGTTAAAAGCTCTTCTTGGGTTTGGTGTCTGTAGATATTTGTATTGGTTTTTCCCCGTCAATATTATCAGCCTTGTAGCAGGCATTCACGGAATATCCGAAGCTGTTGGTGCTCTAAAGTATATATTAGCCGGCGGGAAGAGCCAGTAGCAGAACTGATAATTAGCGCTCGCGGAAAATAATACGTCCGCGGTTCAAATCATAAGGAGAGAGCTCGATTTTTACTTTGTCACCAGGAACAATTCTGATGTAATGCTTGCGCATCTTTCCGCTCAAATGAGCGAGTATGATGTGACCGTTTTCGAGTTCTACACGGAACATCGTATTCGGCAAGGCTTCTTTTACTACGCCGACAACTTCAATAGCTTCATCCTTGTTAGCCACGAAATCCTCCAAAATCTGGTTGCATTTTTAGAAATTTTTGCTATACTAGTATGTACAAAATTAAAATTAATGTCAACAAGGGGAATTGAGATGGAGAAAGAATTTATTGAAAAATGTCGTCAGAGACTTATAGAAGAAAGAAATGAAATCTTGGAAAGCTTTTCCGGTCAGGATGAGCAGATGAAAAAAATCGTTGATAATATAGAAGCCGGTGACGAGGCAGACAGGGCGTCTGAAAGAATCGACAGCACGCTGCTCAATTCTTTGAGCGAAGCTTCCAATAGAAGACTGACACAGATTAACAATGCTCTTGAGCGCATTAAGCAGGGTAAATTCGGCATTTGCCGTGAGTGCGGCAAAGAGATTCCGCAGGGCAGGCTTGAGGCCATTCCTTATGCGGCTCTGTGCATAGCCTGCCAGACAAAGGCAGACAGGATGAACAGGTGAAAATAGTAAGATTGCTCTTGAGCCTAATCCTTATAGCTGCTTTTTGCTTAGGCGGTTACATAGGGTTAGACAAGCTCAAGGCTGTGAAAGTGGAAAAAATGCATGCTACACTTTCACAGCGTCTTTTGGAAGTTGCAGAATTTACTACTGTTAAGGTGAACTACAGTGACTGCGTGAGCATCAAAAAAAGTGCTGCTGCAGGACTGTCCAAGGCGTATAGCATTGTAAAGTTTTCTGGTGTAGTTCGCGTAGGCATAGAAGATGCCACTAAAATCCGCATATCAATCGATGAGGGTGGTAAGACCGTGCGAGTCGTCCTGCCTCATGCGCAAATTCTCGACAACACAATATCAACACAGGAAGTCTTTGATGAAAAGAACGGTCTGTTTGTTGCCGTTACAACGCAAGAAATCTTTGACGAGATAGACGCTGCAAGAAAAGACAAAGTTAAAGAGCTGCTGGAAGGCGGCATATTAAAAGACGCCGACAAGCGGACTCAAGATTTGATGCGCTCTTTTGCCAAAGGCATTGGTGCGGAAAATGTTTACATCAACTTTTCTTGACATGCACGGCGAGCGATAAAAAAAGTCAGTATTTTTTGCTTTCCATTGACTGGTATGTTGCAATAACTCCGTCTATGCGCTTAATCTCACGGTCGAGCGTTGTCTGGTAATTCAACTCTTCTGTGACGATTCGCTCGCGTTCGTCTTCCCAGTTCTGTAAATCCGAGATGAACAAGAAGTTATACTGTGAGATAGAAGCCTTTTCTGCCCAGAGCTTTGCTTCCTGCCAGTAATAATAGCAGGCCTCGTAACAGGTCTTTGCCTTCTCCAAGTTCCGTAGATACTCATCTTTCCACGGTGCATCATAAAAATAGGCGACCTGCTTGTCGTATATGCGTCCCAGACGTAGATGCTGCTCTATCAGCTTAAGATTCACATGCATCTGGAAAAGAAAACGGTACTTTTCCCACTGCTCGTGCGTCTCTACTTTTGCCATGGCGTAAAGCGGGTTCGCAAAATCCGCCTTTACCGCCTGTTCAAGCCAGTAGATGTTTTCAATACAGTCATCAGGAGCCTGCGCATAATGCACATGGTAGAGCTTGTAATAGTCTTCCTTGTATTTTACCATATACGCATCTGTCCTGTGGGGCAGGGCAAATGCGAATGCGAGAATAAGAACTGATATCTTAAAGAGAGAAGCAACCCTCTTGCTACATGACAGTCTCACAGTTTCACTATCGGCACAAAAGTTCTATCTCCTTAGCACCTTAGTTCCATAGGGAGCTAGAACAAGTTCGCCCTGCAGTTCTTTGTGCGTGTCCATGTCTGTAAAAGGCTGTAGGCATCGAACGGTCTTTTCTTCTTTTGAGTAGTTAAGCAGAAAGTAATAGCTTTTACCGTCTTTTTCGCGCACAGCAATCTCTACCTCGGCCGGCAGTTCTATTTCTTTTGCGTACGGCTCTGCAGTTTCAGTGTAGTCAAGGAATTCACGTACCGACTGGCGCACAAACGTACCGCCAAAGTGCAGGACTTTGCCCTTGCCGCACTTTGTCTCTACAAGGGCTGCCTGACCTGCAAAGTAGTTGTTCGTATAATCTGCCAGCACCTCGGCATCACTGCCTGTAGTCGTAAGTATGTCCGCAAAGATTCCGGTCGGCAGCGTCTTGCCGTTCCAGCTCATTTTTTGCTCATCGTCGGCAGGGCCTATGAACGTAAAGTCAGATACTTCTGTCTTTGTCAGCGGGGCAAGCGGCCCCGGCATACTCCTCATAGGGCAGTGTCCGTTCCCGTCTTTTAATCCGCTGCGCGCTCCGATAATCAGAGTTCCTCCTTGTTCAACATAGTCGCGCAGAATTTGCGCCTTTGTTTCCGTCAGCATGACCGGATGCGGGTAGAAAATAACCTTGTACTTGTTCAGCTCCCCGTTGTAACGGCAGTAGTCCAGCAAATACACATAGTCTACCGGCGTGTGAGTCAATGCGCAGGCCATCCAGATTTCTTTATCCGACTCGTCAAGCCGCTTGTGCCATACATCAAGCTCCGCGTCGTAATCATTGTCATAATCGCGCAATATGGCCACATTCGCCTTGTATTCTGCATTGACTATTTCCGCAATATTTTGCACGCGGGAGAATATGGCCGCAATCTCCTTGGACTTTCTGTTGTCCTTGCTGTCATAGTCCAATATGCCGTGCCAGTAGATTTCCGTGCCCATCGGAGCAGTTCTCCAGCGGAAGAAGCTTACGTAGTCCGCGCCGTTTGCAATGCTCTGCATTGCCCACAGCATAACCTGTCCGGGTTTTGGCGCAGGAGCCGCCATCCTTGTGTTCCATCCGTTCGCGCCGGACTGCTGCTCCATAATGCCAAAGTTCTTGCACACGGAGCGCACTTTGCTCAAGTTGCGGCTCCACATGCGGTCATTCAAGTCATTTGAATTAGCCGGGTCACATTCCATAAGATAGGCAAAGTTCGGGTAAGAGTCATAGCAGTATACGTCAAGCGCCTCGTCTGTCATACGGTGGTTGTCCAGATGCCTGAACATGCCGTTTGTGGTGATGAAGTCTCCGTCTTTCTTGTATTTTCTGATGATGTCCGCTTGTATCTTGCAGAACCGTATCGCGCTTGCAGAGACAAAGCGGTAATAGTCCAGAATCTGATGAGGGTTTACCGAATCATGTATAGTGAGCCGCGGCACATAAACTTCGCTCCATTCAGTGTAGGTCTGGTTCCAGACAAGCGTTCCCCAGGCCTTGTTCAAATTGTCAAGAGTCTGGTACTTTTCCTGCAAGAACTTTCTGAATGCGAGCGTGTCTGCTTGCGAATAGAATACGTCAGTCTCGCAGTTTATTTCGTTGTCAATCTGCCAGCCGATAACACAGGGGCGCTTGGCAAAGTGGGAAGCCATCTTGTCAACAATGCGGCAGCAAAGCTCCTGATACTTGGCTGAGTTGTAGTTGTAGTGCCGCCTCATCCCGGGGTAATAACTTGCCCCGTCTATGCGGCAGTTGAGTGCGTCAGGATATTTTTGTGTAAGCCAGACAGGCGGCGTGGCTGTGGGAGTGCCGAATATGACGTTCATGCCTTCATCTTCCGCCGTGTCAAGGAATGAATCCCAGAATTCATAAGTGAACGTGCCTTCTTGCGGCTCTATGGTGTTCCAGGCGAATTCCCCCACGCGCACGGTGAAAATGCCCAGTGCCTTCATCCTCTGCAAGTCGCTGCGCCACAGGCTGCTGTCCCAGTGTTCAGGGTAGTAGCACGTGCCCAAAGAAAGCTCTGCAAAGCGGTAACGCTGTTCAGGTCTGGTTTCAAGCATCTTTTCCATACGATTATAGTAGCATAATCTGATTTTTTTTGCTATATTCTAATGCAGGAGTGCTTGTGCACACCTTATTAACAGATAAACAGAGGAGGCAGATATGTCAGTAGAAGTCAGTACAGCTAATTTTGAAGAAGAAGTACTTAAAAGCCCCGTTCCGGTTATTGTGGATTTCTGGGCAACTTGGTGCGGCCCCTGCCGCATGATGGCACCCGTCCTAGAAGAAATCGCTTCAGAAGTTGGCAGCAAGGCAAAGGTGTGCAAGGTGAATGTCGATGACAATCAGGAGCTTGCCGAGAAATATAACATAATGAGTATCCCGAACTTTATTGTGTTCAAGGACGGACAGGTTGCAGGTCAGCAGGTTGGAGCTGTTCCAAAAGAATCCCTCGTAAAACTGCTGAATGTCTGATTTAGCTCAACAAAAAAAAGAGGAAGAGGAGTTGCGGGGCATTTGCTACAAGTGTCTGCGTCCTCTTTCTTCTTGTTATTGCAAATATATAAAGCCCTTTGATTCGGGCATTAAGTTCGTTTTTTTGATGCATCCCAAGGAATTCAAAAGGCAGCGCACCGGAACAGGACGGCTGGCTTCGCTTACGCTTAAAGACAGCGAGATTCTTGTGGGTATAGACTTTACCAAGAACGAGCATCTCAATGCCCTGCTGAACGACTCTGCCTATTACCCGGTGCTGCTCTACCCGGGGCAGGACGCGTGGACTGCCGGCAAGGAAGGCCTTGCGCAGACACTGCAGGGCAGGAAACTGCTTGTCGTGATAATCGATT
>CAZKPZ010000040.1:0-20105 GCA_964554745.1 uncultured Treponema sp.
ATATGTAACGCAGAAAGTGCGGCAAGTTTTGAAACAATCATCTTTTTGCATAAAAAAAATCCGCTGCCGGTCTGACAGCGGATTTTTTTATGGCTAAGAGGTTGCCGGGCGGCAAACTCTGCAAGAATTCCTCGGTCGAAGTCCGCGCCCGCACTCCTTGCGGAGTGACGGAATTCTCGCCTTGTCTGTCTAGAAAATTACACTAAACCTTGTGCTACCATCGCGTTGGCGACTTTTACAAAGCCGGCGATGTTGGCACCTGCTACGTAGTCGCCTTCTGTGGCATACTTCTTTGCAGTGTCCCATGCGTTGTCGTGGATGTTGGTCATAATCTGCTTGAGCTTTGCGTCTACTTCCTCGAACGTCCATGAAAGGCGCTCGCTGTTCTGGCTCATCTCAAGGCCTGAGACTGATACACCGCCGGCATTGCTTGCCTTGCCAGGAGCAAAGACGACTTTGTTTTGCTGGAAGTACTCAATGGCTTCTGCACGGGTCGGCATGTTTGCACCTTCTGCAACAAGCTTTACGCCGTTTGCGACCATCTTCTTTGCGTCCTCAAGGTAGATTTCGTCCTGTGTTGCGCAAGGGAAAGCCAAGTCGGCCTTTACGCCCCACGGCTTTTCGCCCTTAAAGAACTTTGCCTTAGGATATTTTGTAAGGTAGGTGTCAACCTTCTTGTGCTCCGCGCGGAACTGCTTTACAAAGTCAAGCTTTTCCTGGCTGATTCCCTCTTCGTCAAGAATGTATCCTGACGAGTCAGAAAGTGTAATCGGGCAGCCGCCGAGCTGAAGAATCTTTTCTGCGGCGTATTCAGCAACGTTTCCGTCTCCGGAGATGATGCATTTCTTGCCCTTGAAGTCTGTTCCCATCTTCTTGAGCATGCACTCAGCAAAGTAGATGAGTCCGTATCCGGTTGCCTCTGTGCGGGCAAGGGAGCCGCCGAAAGAAAGACCCTTTCCGGTAAGAACGCCGGTATATTCATTGCGCAGTCTCTTGTACTGTCCGAACATAAAGGCAACTTCGCGTCCGCCAACGCCCTTGTCTCCGGCAGGAACGTCTGTATCAGGGCCGATGTGGCGGTAAAGCTCCGTCATGAATGACTGGCAGAATCTCATTACTTCCGCATCGCTCTTTCCGTGCGGGTCAAAGTCTGAGCCGCCCTTTCCGCCGCCCATTGGCAATGTAGTGAGGGAATTCTTGAGTGTCTGCTCAAGTCCAAGGAACTTGAGAACGTCGAGGTTTACCTCGGGGCTAAAGCGCAAGCCGCCTTTGTAAGGTCCGATTGCGCTGTTGAACTGAACGCGGAAACCGCGGTTTACGTGAGCCTTGCCCTGGTCATCTGTCCACGGAACGCGGAACATGATTACCCGCTCCGGCTCTACGAAGCGTTCGAGCACGGCATACTTTTCCAAGTCCGGCATTTTGTCAACGACAGGAGAAATTGTCTCAAGGATAAGGCCGGCTGCCTGAAGGAAGTGGTCCTCGTCAGCATAGCGAGTGCTTATGTCATCCCACACACGCTTGCAGTAAGCATTTTTTATAGTATATTGCATATTAGTACCCCTAGTTGCCGCGAGTAAGAACGGCAACTTTAACCATAGTAAAGCATTTTTATTAATTTGTAAATTGCTCTTGTGAATAAATATGCAATATTTTTAGCAAGAAGGGGCCAGCCCTTCCTGCAAGTCATATATTTTTACTTGTCGTCATCATCGTCATCATCGTCGTTTTTCTTTGCGTCTTCTGCGGCGATGGCGGCGGCAACTCCGTCACTCACGGTGGAAAACTTGCCGCGGGAAGAGCTTGGCAGCGTGACGCCTGCCTTAGAAGCAGAATCCAGCAGCGTAACGTCAAGCTTGTTGAACGGAATTTCAAACGGAGCTTCGCGGCTTACGCGGATTATCGCCTTGTAGGCCTCGTTCTTGAGGGCAATCAGGTTAGGGTTATCGCACCAGATGCACACCTTAAGGTTCACGGAACTGTCTCCCAGTCCGTCAAAGAACACCAGCGGAGCCGGGTCTTTTAGCGCGCTAGGGCACAAAGACGGAACACGCTCCAGGGCTTCCTGCACCAAGTCCATATCTGAATCATACGCGACACCCACTTCTATAGTAAGACGGCGCTTGTTAAAGTAGCTGAAGTTAGTGAGCGTTCCGTTGATAATGCTGCTGTTCGGAATGCGAATCATCTGGTTGTCTGGCGTGTGGATTACAACGCTCAGAATGCCCACACTGTCAACAGTACCGCTCACACCGCCGGTGCTGATAAAGTCGCCCGGCTTAAGCGCCTTTTCGCCAAGAACGAACACGCCGCTTATAACGTTGCTCACCGAAGTCTGAGCCGCAAAGCCGATGGCAAGTCCGGCCACTCCGGCAGCTCCCCATATTGCGGAAAGCTTTATGCCGAACAGCCCCAGCACATGCATGAGAATCAGAATCCAGAAAGCATAGCTGATGAATTTATTAATCAGCGTAGCGGTCGCCGGCTTTACGTTCTTGATAATGCGCTTGTTCAGCACGCGCTTTATAACCCGGTACGCGATGTAAAAAATCAGAATCGCAAGAAGACTCGTCACAACGTGAATAAGATTATCAAGCGTAAAATACTTGAGTATATCATCCAGATGCAGCAAGGAGCGCGTTTCTTTTGTAACGCCCTGCGTGACGTTCACAATTGTGTCGCCGGCTGTTGACGCAATATCCTGCGCGGTTTTTACTGTAGTGTCAACAACGGTCTGTGTTGTCTCCGAAATAGCCTCCCCCACTGATGAAGCCTGTTCTTCATTCATAAATGAATCTCCCGTTTTTATATTCTTTACTCTGCATTCTATTTCATAAGACGAAAAACCACAAGTACAGGCAGAACGCCTCCCGCCCCGAAAGCTCTTATCTAAATTATATTAAAGTGATACAATACTGTCATCATGACGGAAATATACGTTAAACGGATAGAGAGAATCAGAAGAAACATGGGTCTCGCACGGCTGGACGCACTTCTTATAACAGAGCCGCAGAGCATTTTCTACACGACGGGGATTTGGAATGACCCCTACGAACGAATGTACGTTTTCTATCTGCCGTTTGAAGGCAAGCCGGTGCTGTTTGCAAACAAGCTGTTCAGAATTCCCAAGAATACCGTGCAGACAGTATGGTATTCAGACGCGGATGATTCCACAGAAATACTTGCCAAGAACCTGCCGGATGTCGGCAGAATCGGCGTAGACAAACTCTGGACGGCATCCTTTCTGCTGCCCCTGCAGGAAAAGAAAAAGGGCCTAAGCTTTACGCTAGGCTCCCACTGCGTGGACGACGAGCGCGGCTGCAAGGACGAGACAGAAATAGCCCTAATGAAAGAAGCCAGCCGTATAAATGACGTCTGCATAGAAAAGGCATTTAAATTCATACACGCCGGCATTACAGAAAAGGAAGTCGCCGACTACATAAACCGCCAGTTCAGGGCGGAAGGCGCGGACGGCCCCAGCTTTACTACGATTGTTAGTTTCGGCGCAAACGCAGCCGACCCGCACCACGAGCCGGACAACACCGTAATACAGGACGGCGACTGCATTCTGATAGACATGGGCTGCATAAAAGACGGCTACTGCTCAGACATGACGCGCACATCCTTCTACGCCATGGTGGGCTACGAAAGCAAGTCGCTGTACGAGCTGGTACTGGCCGCCTCACAGGCAGCGGAAGAAGCAGTAAAACCCGGCGTATACCTTGCAGACATAGACAAGATTGCCCGCGACATCATCAGCAAAGGCGGCTACGGCGAATACTTTACCCACCGCTTAGGGCATTTCTGCGGCCAGCGCGACCACGAAGAGGGCGAAGTGAGCGCAAAGAGCAAGCTGCGCGCAAAGGAAGGCATGATATTTTCCATCGAGCCGGGCATCTACCTGCCGGGCAAAATCGGCATCCGCATAGAAGACCTGGTGCTTGTCACGGCGAACGGAGTAGAAGTCCTGAACCACGTGGACAAGAAGATTTCAGTCATTGCGTAAGGTTGCACCGCTGGCTTTTGTTTAAAAAAGAAAGCGGTCCATGGTGAAATGAAAAAAAACCATAGACCGCCAAAAAAAGGAGGCAAGGCATATTGATAATGGAGACTACATGCCTTGAAAACATTAGCTTATAATAGCACGTAAAATTAAATTTGGCAAGTAGTTATTTTGTCTTTTTATATTGCAGTAACTCCATTGCCAGCTCTATATCTTCAGCTCGCCGCGCTCAAGCAGCACAAACTTGCTGCCGTCCTCGTAGGTCACTTCTATAGTCGGATTGCGCACAATGCCGTCAAAGTGAATCAGCGCGGGCGCGTCGCCGTCGTAGTTCTGCCCGATTGCAAAGTGGCAGGTGCGGAAGGCCTTTTCGTCTTCAAGCATATTTCCGGTGATTGACGCGGCAGGGTTTAAGCCGATGCCCAGCTCGCCTATGTTGCGCGCATTCCTGCGGTAGACCTCGCCCTGCTCCGGAGTAAACTTCTTTTGTGCGACCATGGCAAGGGATTCGGCTTCGGCAACCGTAATGTCCTTTAAAAGCCGTGCCGCCTCTGCTCCGCCCGTCACGTCCTTTACAAATCCGTCCTTAACAGTCACGCTGATGGGAGTCTCAAGCATCGCGTCGCCGGAGCTGAACGTCATGCTGCCGTCAAACACAATCTTGCCCTCGCAGGTTCCCACAACCGGGCTGATGAACACTTCGCCGGCAGGTACATTGCCGCCGGAGCCGGGCTGCGAAAAGTCGCCGTTGTCTTCAAGCCCCTTGCGCCCCTTTACGCCCACAGTAATGTCGGTTCCGCCCTCTGCCGTTACATGCACACTCACCGCACCCTCGTACTTCTTGCAGATTGCCTTGCAGCGTTCGCCGAGCAGCTTGTAGTCGATGTTAACCGTACGGTTGAACATGTCTTCTGTAAGTCCCGGAGTCCACACCGCGCGGATTGATTTTTTGCCCGAAAGCAGATAGTCAAAGGTGTTGTCAAAAGTCTGCTCCTGACCGTCCACAACGATTTTATAGGCTGCTTCCATCGCGGCCTTGTCTTTGCCGAGCTTGTTCGCCGAGATAGAAAGAATCATGTCAGGCTCCGCCTTTATTGCGCCGACAACAGACTCTTCTGCAAAGTCCATGGAAGACTTCTTCTGCTGGTAGGCAAGCACCGGCTTAACGCCGCTTTCCAAAAATGCCGTAAAAAACTCCTGGGCTATGGCAGCCGTCTCAGGATTTGCAATGATAAGAGCCGTTTCGTTTTTCTTTGCCTTAAGAACATCCTGCACCACCGTCTGGGCAGGAGTCTTTTCTTTTTTTGTAAAAATTCCCATGCCATAAAGCTAATGAAAAAAACATCTTTTTTCAACGGCTGCGTAATGCTTGACTAACTTTCTTTGCATACTATAATGTCTGCAATGAACATCTGCCTTTTTACCCCACAGGAAATAGACAAGCCCTTGGACTTGCGCGACGAGCGCGCCAAGCACATCATCACCGTCCTGCACAAGAGCGAGGGCGACAGCTTTGAAGCCGGCATAATCGGCGGCAAGGCGGGAACAGCCCGAATCACCAAGATAAGCAGACAGGAACTCACCGCCCCAAACGGCAAAAGCTACACAGGCGGCAGCATGGAATTCACTTTTACCGCCCAGAGCGACGGCAAGCCGCTCTATCCTCTGACCATGATAATCGGCTTCCCCCGGCCGATACAGCTCAAGCGGCTTCTACGAGACATGGCCGGCCTGGGCGCAGACACCATTTACCTTACAGGTACAGAACTAGGCGAAAAGTCCTACCTTAAGTCCGACCTGGCCACCAGCGAAGCCGGCTACGGCATGCTCCTGCAGGGAACGGAGCAGGCGGCCAGCACCCACATACCGCGCCTTGTAAAAACGCCGGATTTGGCATACTGCCTTGCGCAGATTAAGGCAGACAGCACGACTGACGAACCGCCGCTGCTCCTGGCGCTGGACAACGTGCGCCCGGTCTCATCTCTTACAGCATATCTTGCCGCATACGCAAAGGAATGTGCAACGCGGCGGATTGTCGCGGCAATCGGCAGCGAGCGCGGCTGGACTGAAAACGAGCGGAACCTGCTCTGCAGCTCCGGCTTTACGCTGCTGGGCATGGGCAAGCGCGTACTGCGCACCGAAACCGCCGCCACAGTGGCAGCCAGCCTGATTCTGAGCGCGATGGGCTGCTTGTAAAGGTGCGGGCAATGCAGAAGTCGATGTTCCCGATTATCTTTGTTGAGTCAAAGGCGGCGAAGTATTCCGCCGCCACCTTGTTCTTTAGCTCTTCTTCGCGGATTGCAAGGGGGAATTTAGGCATGCGGCCAGTATAGCACCTTTGCCCCTACTTGGATAGCCAGAGAGCGTTAAGCTACGTATCGGTGTCTGTGTAACGTACGTTAACACGACATCGATACGTACGTTAATGCTCCTTTATAAGGCTCGTTCCATCTCATTTGGAACGGACGTTCCGCACATTTTTATGGCTCAAGGCACAATCTCAGCGCATAAATCTTTCCTTGATTGTTAATTGACAGCATGATATAATAGAATAGACAGAGAATTCCCTTATTTATTTGGAGTTTGTTTGATGGAAAAAGAAGGTTTTACTGGAGACCTCGACGCTCTTATTGCAGACATTGAGGATGAAACAGGCATTCAGCAGGAACCGGCAGTTGGCTTGCAGGACAGTGCCGCAGGAGCCGAGTCTGCCGCTTCTGTAAAAACCGCAGTTCAAACGGGAAAGGCCGGCCCTTCCGGAGTCCAAAAAGCGCCTGTCGGAGCGGGAAACGTTGCGGAAGTAGACTTGACGGTGCGTTCCTTTGCGCCGATTGAAAAATATTTTGAAGACAAGGAAAACCCTGTCTTCTCTGACCCTGCATACTACAAGACGTCCCTGGGCGGCGAAGGCGAAAGCGCGCAGCGTCTGCACGCCATTCTTGTAAAATACCTGAACTGTACCGACAAAAAGGACCGCACAGTATACAGACAGCAGATTGTTTCAATCTACTGGAACTTTCTGCGCACCTTGGCGCCAAAGATGGTGAATACGCGTCTGCCTCTCTCAAAGCGCCTTGCCATGCGCTACGGAGTCGTGCTGCCGTCACTGTTCAGCCCGGAGCAGAAAGAATTCTTCTCACGCGCGATATTGGACAACTACACCGGCGAACCGATTCTCTACATGGACGAGTGGATTCGCGAAATCGCCGTCGGCAAGATGAAGCCCAGTACAACGGACGAAGTTGCTGTCAAGGGCAGCGGCCCTGCGGCCCAGGCAGCCAAGATGCAGTCCGAGATGGGCAAGCAGAGCGGCAAGGCGCAGAGTTCAGAAAGCCTTGTCTCTATGAAGGAAGCGCAGCGCGACCACCTGGAAATTGACTTGCGCGACAAAGTGAACATCCTGTGCGAGCACCAGCCGCTCTACGGCATGGAAAAGCACATGCATACATACAGCGACTTGCAGAAAAAGACATTCGGCGAGCTGGGCGTTATCCTCAAGGAACTGCAGAAGCTCGACAAGGAGCTTGAGAAGGGCATTGCCGAAATGCAGGAAGCCCGTTCCAAAATGGAAGTTCTCAGCGACCAGATGGCGGAAGCAAACGCCACGAGCGAAAAAGACAGCGCAACTGTAGACAACGAGACCATCTTGGGCGAGATGACTACCATGAGACAGATGGCAAAGATGACCTGCGGCCGCCAGGGCAACCAGTTCCCGGTGTTCACGCGCGAATTCTTCCACTGTACGCAGCAGGGCACAGGCTTCCGCGAAAATGTAATCCGAGAGCTTGCATGGATTGAGTCCCTTGATCCGGGCTGCTTTGTGCGTATCCACAAGAACCTGCCGAACAGAATCGTTCCGTATACGCTGCTCGTGCCGACTTACGGCGACTCCGGCTTCTGCTGGGAGCCGTTTGACCGCTACAACCGCATCACCAGCCGCGGCCGCATCTGTATTCCGATGTACCCAAGAAGCCTTAAGGTCGCCTGTCTTACCGCAGTGGCGGACTTAAGGTGGCAGGTCGCAAAGGAAAAGGCCTCGTTCGACTGGATGTCAGACGGTCTCACCGGTATGTACTACCAGTGGATTGACTCCCAGAAGCTCAAGGGAGACCTCAAGCAGTTCTTCATCCAAGACTACATCCTCTGGATTACCAAGGAAGCCCTCGGCCAGCAGAAGCTGCCTAAGGAAGTACGCGCTATATTCTGGCGCTACATGCCGTTCCCGCAGGAGCTTAAGGAAAAGCTCAAGAAGATGAGCCTTACCTATCAGGAACTCTACCAGAGAGACATCAACCGCAGCATGAGCGACGGTTATTGATATCCTGCTGCATAAAAACAAAGCAAACAAAAGGGGCTGCCCCAAGTTCTAAAGACGAACTTCAGGCAGCCCCTTTTTTATGTCTAGTGCGTATGTTGCATTAGCGAGCCAACGCCGGCTCACGGGCAATGGCTTCCACCTTGCGTATAATGATGTAGTAGGCTATGCCCAGCGGAATTGCCGCAGAAGCCCAGGCAAGCGGCTCCGCGATACAGATGCCGCTGTAGCCAATAAAGGGAGGCAGGGCGACGGCCGCCACGCTGCGGGCCACCAGCTCGAAAACGCCGCCCATGAGCGGCCAGAAGCCCCTGCCGATTCCCTGCAGCACGTTACGGTAGATGAATATAAGGAAGAGCACCGGATAGAACACCACCGTAAGCTTCAGGTATGTGCGCGCCGCGCTGAATATTTCCTGCAGCTTGGAAGCATCCACCTTGTTCCCGTCCAGGAAAAGCCCTATAAGCTGAGTGTTGAAGCTCCATGCAAGCACGGCGGCAAGAACCGCAAAGGCAGTGCTGACTATAACGCTCTGAGTAACGCCCTGCTTAATCCGGTCAATGCGGGCTGCCCCCAAGTTCTGCCCGGCATAGTTCGCTATGGTCACGCCCATAACTCCGGCCGCGACAGTCACAAGCTGCTCAACCTTCATGGCAGCCGTAACGGCGGCAATCTTTGTGTCGCCGAACATATTCAGCGCGCCCTCAACAAAAATGGTGCCTATGGCCGTAATGCTGAACTGAAAGCCCATGTTCATGCCAAGAAAGAGGTGGCTCTGCATAAAGCGAGTGCTCACGGCAAAGTGCCTTTTCTGCACATGCAGAATCGGATACTTTATGACAATCCAGATTAAAGAAAGAATACCTGCCACCAGGTTAGAAAGCACCGTCGCCAGCGCCGCGCCAAAGATTCCCATGCCGAACGATGCAATGAACACAATGTCAAGCAAGATGTTCAGCAGGGCGGCAAAAACCAAGAAGTAAAGCGGCGTCTTGCTGTCTCCCACAGCACGCAGCACACAGGTGCAGGCGTTGTAGAGAACAATGGAAAGGATCCCTGCGTAAATCGTAAAGATATAGTCAAACGAGCCTTTTAAGATGCTTTCGGGCGTGTTTATAAGGCGCAAGAGAGGCATGGTCACCGCGCACGCAATTACGGTAATAACGATGCCTGTCACCAGATTGAGCACTATGTTCATCGCCACGGAATTCTTTACGCCTTCCTCGTCGTGCGCGCCGTAGCGCTGCGAAGTGATTACGGCAAAGCCGCTCGTCATTCCGTACAGAAAGCCGAACACCAGAAAGTTCATCGGGCCGGTATTGCCTACCGCAGCCAGTGCGTCCGGCCCCAAAAAGCGACCCACTATGATGGTGTCGCACATATTGTACAGCTGCTGGAAAAGACTCCCTAAAAGAATGGGGAAAGCATACACAATCAAAAGCTTGAACGGATTGCCCACC
This sequence comes from uncultured Treponema sp., assembly GCA_964554745.1. Classification (GTDB taxonomy): domain Bacteria; phylum Spirochaetota; class Spirochaetia; order Treponematales; family Treponemataceae; genus Treponema_D. The sequence continues at coordinate 9,779 of CAZKPZ010000040.1, forward strand.
GTCATATCAAGCCCGGCTTTTGTTTTTTGCTGTAGTTTCTCGCGCATTAGGGCACTATAGTTAATACTGCCAAAATATTCAATGGTGAACTTGTTATTTCACATACGGATTGTTGCAATTGACAACTCTGCCCTATCACCGTACAATTTAGCTTGAATAAAGGAAAAAAGGAGTAGCTTTATGGCAAAAAAACTTTATAAGACTTCAGACAAAAAGCTCTGCGGCGTATGCGGCGGCATTGCCCGGTATTTTGACATTGACCCGACACTTACCCGTCTGCTCTGGGTGATTTTCACCTGCGTAAGCTTCGGCACAGGAATTCTTGCATACATCATCTGCGCTTTGATTATGCCCACCCAGGACATGATTGATAAAGATTGAAAACACACTGCCAATCTGCTATAATTCCCCTTAATTATGGAAGCGATAAGTTATAAAGAACCAGCAAAAAGTGACGGTGAAAAATTCCCTGTGGGAAACGGCAGACTGGGCGCACTGGTAGCCGGCGGCATTGCCTGCGAGACAGTGAACCTGTTTGAAGAATCCGTATGGACGGCTCCCTTTGCCGACCGGATTAACAAGGACTCCCACGCGGCTTTAGCTCAGATTCAGAAAGCCACTTCCGAAGGCCGCATGACAGAGGCAATACAGGGCGCAAAGGAGTCTTTGCAGTCCGTACCGCCTTACTGCGCTTCTTACAAAGCCGCCGGCTCCCTGCACGTGGAATTCTTTGCGGACGAAGGCTGGGTTCCGCTGGAAAAGCCCTCTGTCTACGAGCGCAAGCTTGACCTTGAGACAGGGCTTGTAAAAACGTCGCTTTCCTGTGAGACGAGCCGCACCAACACGGCTATCTTTGCCCGCAGCTCATCGCTTTCAAGCGGGTCAAGCATCACGTACACAAGGGAAATCTTTTCCACATCTGTGGACGACGTTCTTGCAATCCACGTGAGCGCTTCCATTCCAAAGAGCGTGTATCTCCGCGCCTACTTTGACTGCGAGGACGGCCGCAGCAACGTCTTTACGCTTGATGACGACACCCTCGTTATGGAAGAATTCGACGGCATTCCCAAAAGCTTTATGATGATGGCTTCCCTTTCTGGCGGAAAATGCCGCATAAAGGGCGGCTGCATGATTATAGAGGCTGCTGACGACGCAACGCTTTACATCGATGTGGAAAGCGCCTACCGCAACAACCACTACCGCAGGCGCGGCGGCAACGTCTCACGCTCGGCCAAGGCATTGGCAACGTGGGCAAGCGACCGCGCGCTCAAAAAGCTGTGCTTTGCCCAGGCAAAGCCCTACCTTTCTGTAAAGGAAGACCACTGCCAGGAATTCTCCCGCAGCTTTAACCGCGTACGGCTCGACTTGTGCGGAGACGCTGCGGAACAAAGCTGGAACTACGCGCGCTATCTGCTCTTGTCTTCTTCAAAAGCGCCCGGCTCTCTGCCGCCGCTGGCAGGAGGCCTGTGGAACATAAAGGGCAGCGACACGCGCTACGACTTGGTGAACGCCGCGCGGCTGCCTGTCTTTGAGCAGGGCTTTGAGCGCTGCGTTCCGCAGTTCAAGAACTACGCAAAGGCGCTTTACAAGAAGGGAGTTAAAGTCTCCCGCGCGATATACGGCAACGAGACTTTTGCCGTACACACCTGTACCGACATCTGGGGCGACGCGGCTCCTGTCGGCACAGTGCAGGACACGTCTTCCCTTGCGGCATTCACCCCGATTAAGGACAATGCCCTTTCTGTCATTGCAAACAACTACAAGGCGTTCACATTGGAGACAAAGGCGCTCGGCAAGGCCGCCGCTCTCTGCGACGAAAAGCCTCACTACGAGTTCGCCTTGAACGAAAGCTCCCCGTCCTGCTTTGCGCCGCTTTGCTACACGACAAAAATCGCGGATGTCTCGCTGCACGACTCCTGCGTGCGCATAAAGCTCTTTGACTCAGATAACTTTAGCGCTGACGGCTCGCTTACAGGCCTGTACCTGCCGGGCAACTTGAGACTTGACATCGAGTGGAAGGACCGCACTCCCTGCGGCGGCCGCATATACGCCAAGCACAACTGCGCGGACTTTATCAAAAAGCTGTGTGTCGTCTGGAAAGGCAAGGAATACGAGACCACGCTCTTTGACGGCAGCGTGGAAATCTTAAACCTTCTGCCCAGCACGCTCCACTAGTCGCTAAAAGAGCAAAACGTACAGTTTAAAGTACAAAACAGCATACCCTTCTTCCACTACAATGCTCTTGTTCCGATGCAAAAGGCATAGGAAGAATGACAAAAAAGAGGGGTATAAAATGTCCGTTCTAAAAGAAAACAATATTCTTATTATTTTTGGTCTGTCTGACAATGAGGCTGCATGGTATTCGTTCGGTCTGCGCTACGTCTGGCAGGGTCGCCGCTTAAAGTTCTGCGCAAGCCTTAGAGCGCTGGAAGACACCGCCGCCGCAATGTGTCAAAGCTGCCGCATGGAACTTGTGGTAAACACAAGTCTTCCTCTTTACGAACTGGAGCTTGTCTTTAGCCGTGCCAGTGAGCTAGGCATACAAATTGCAGGAGCAGTAAGCACCGGCAAGGCAGACGCAGGCAGTCTTAAGCTCTGCCGCAAGCGCGGAGTGCCCGTAATACTCTGCGCCCTGCACAGCGAGGACGAGCTTTTGTTCGCGCGCAAAGCCGTGCAAGAAGGCCGCAGTTATGCTTCAAAGGGAATATTCATCAGCGGAGAAGAAAACAAAACAACAGGCGGCATAACACTTGTGTCTGTTCCGGTGACCTGCCCTGCCGAATGGACACTGCTCAGCAGCCGCGAAAAATCATGCTGCAGGGGAATCTTGAGCAGCAAGATACACAAAGAGATAGCCACTGATTTGCAGATACAAAAGACAACAGTCGATTCCTATTGCTCCCGGATTCTGCACAAGTTCAGCGTACAGACAGAGCTTGAGCTGTTCGCTAAATTCATTCCGGCAGAAATAAAAAAGATTATAGCAGGCTTCTAGCCCCTGGACGCGGCAGACTCATTCCAGCAGCCGCCGCTGATTTCATATACTTTTGTTTCCTTATGAATATAGCGCTCCCACGGCTCTCCCGGCAAAAAAGTGCAGAAAAGCTGGTCGTAGTCAGGCAGGAGCGCCGTCATCTTCTCGCGCTTGGACGGATCCAGTTCCAGCAGGACATCATCCATAAGCAGCACCGGCTTGCGCCGCGTCTCTTCGGTAAAGTATACGGCCTGCGCGGTACGCAGCACCAAGGCAATCAGCCGGCGCTGCCCCATCGAAGCTACAGGCACAAATGGCGCTCCGTTTCGTACAAAGGCAATGCGGTCGCGGTGAGGTCCCGACATGGTTGTCCCCATGGTCTGGTCAACAGCGCGCCTTTCCTTAAGGTGGGCTAGCACCTGCTCCACGCCTTCCGCCTTCCAGCTGGGCAGATAGCTTATGCCCACGCCGTCCAGTCCAGAAACCTGCTCGTACAGGCGACCGAAAATCTGATTGAACTTGAACAGTGCAGTCTTCCGCCTTCGCTGTATCTCAAGCCCTTCCTGCACCAGCTGAACATCATAAGTGTCGAGCAGCGAATAGTTCTTTTCCTTAAGGCAGAGGTTCCGGCTTTTTAGAATGCGGCGGAACTTGCGCATTATATCTATATAGAGCAAGTCATACATGGAAAGCGTCTGGTCTATAAAAAAGCGGCGGCGCTCCGGGCTGCCTTCCGCAAAGTCCAAGTCATCGTGGTTGTAGAGCACGCAGGGCATGGCGTAGATAAGCTCCTTGCGGTCCTTTATGCTCTTGCCGTCCCGCTCTATCTTCTTGCGGCCGTTCTCCATAGTGATAAAAGTCGTGTGAGATGCCTCTTCACCGCCGCCCTTATACATGGCGCGCACAGACATTCCGGCAGCCTCGTTGCCGCGGCGCAGCAGTTCCGCATCGTTGTGCGTGCGGAATGAAGAGCCGTATGCCGAAAAGTACAGCGCCTCAAGCAGGTTGCTCTTGCCCTGCCCGTTCTCTCCCGTAAAAAAGACTTCCTTGGCCAGCAAATCAATTGCGCCGTCCTTGAGATTCCTGAAATTAAATGTGGAAAGTGAGTAAAAGGGCATAGTCAGATGATAGCATTTCTGTCCACAAAAAAAAAGCAGTACCGCATATACACTGAAAATAGCTTGCAACTATAATTGTAACTACATATAATAACTTTAGGTTTATTGATAAAGAGGTTTATTTATGAAACAAGTGAAAAATGTCATGGCGCTGATTGCCGTTATGCTTATGGCTGGCGCAGCCGGTCTGTTTGCGGAAAAAACACCTATTAACGATTTATACCGCTACAAGCTTGAAAACGGACTTGAGCTTTTTGTTGCGGAAGACCATTCCGTGCCGCTTGCCTATATTGAGATTGCTGTAAGGGCAGGAGCCACCACTCAGACGCCGGAGACTGCCGGCCTCTTCCACCTGTACGAGCACATGATGTTCAAGGGTAACGAGCTTTACCCCAACGCGGCCGCAATCCAGCGGGCTATAAGGAATATAGGCGTCTCAAACTGGAACGCCTACACAGAAATAGACTGCGTCCACTATTACTTTACGCTGCCGTCTGACCAGCTTGAAAACGGCATGGCCTTCTGGAACGCGGCGATACGCTCTCCTCTTATGGAAGAAAAGGAATTCGAGAATGAAAAGAAAGTTGTTCTCTCAGAGATTCAGGGAGATTCCGGCCACAGCACTTCATATATATCCGGCTACATTAATTCAACCCTGTTTCCGGACGCCCCGTACCGCTTTGACACGGCAGGAGCAGTCAAGGTTGTAGAGAATGCCACAGTTGCACAGATGCGTGACATGCAGAGCAAGTTTTACATCCCTTCAAATGCCGCCCTTTTCGTCGGCGGAGACGTGACTCCGGAAGAAGCCTTTGATATGGCAGATAAGATTTTCGGCACATGGAGCAACAACGGCAATGCCGCTCCAGAGCTGCCTCCCCAGCCTTCTATGAACCCTCTGCAAGAGACAACAAAAGCAGCCGCAGTACTAAACACCGATGCAACAGGCAGATACTATGATATTATATTCCGTGCCCCGGACTTAGGCTTTGATGAAAAGGACTCTTATATAGCAGCCTATATTGCAAACCTCCTTAACGGAGAAAAGGAAGACTTTTTGAAGAACATGCTCGCTTTGACGCGCTATGAATTCACCAATGGAGATGACATTCAGGTGAGCTATAATCCGCGCCGTTCCGGCAGCACTTTTACAATACAAATTGATCCGGCCTATATGGACGACTATCTGGTTGATGAAGTCCTTAAAAAGCAGATTCCTGCTGTCGTAAGCAAAAAGTATGCTTTCACCCCCGAAAAGAAACAGCTGATCGTAAACAGAATGAAAGCCGGACGGCTGCGCAACACACAGTCCGCTGAAGACCTCTTGTCTTCACTGAGAAGCTGGTGGGCAATTTCCTCTGCTGACTATTACTTTAACTACTACGACAATATAATGAAGGTTACAAGGGATGATGCCGTGGAATGGGTAAAGAAATACATCACCGGCAAGAATCCTCTTATCCTCTGTACCACGACGACAGGAGACTATGAAAGAGTAAAGAGAAACATTGCATACAATGTCGGCCCCGCGGCTGCCGCAGCATATACGATTGAAGAGCATGTTTCCGGCTTTAACATCATAAAGAAGAACAAGGATTCCGTCTGGTACAAGAACAAGAAGTTTGAGCCTGACATGGCAAAGGTTGCAAAGGAAACAGCCGTTCCCCAGAAGACAAAGATTTTTGTCCCTTCCCAGGACTTTTCCGCCTCAAAGAAATACATGTCCTATGAGCCGCCTAAGGTTGACACGAGGACTCTCAAGAACAACATTCCGGTTTACTTCCTGCATGACGAGGACAAGAGGGTAAACTATGTGCATATAGGTGTCAGAGGCGGTCATACATACCTTGAATCCCCTGAATATTCCGGTCTTGAAGAAGCTTTGTTCGAACTGATGACTATATCTTCCCGCGTGTATAACCAGGAAACCCGCCGCGTACTTACTTCTGACACCCGCTCTTCTTTCTATGCGAACACATACAGGGACGGAAGCATATATTCCCTCGGCACGACAGACCTCTTTATAAAAGAAGCTCTTCCCATCTACCTTGACGGCTTTATGAATCCTTCCTATACATCGGGACTATATACAACAGGACTATATAAGGCCGTAAGTAACTGCATACAGAAAGACATTACTCCTGCAAAATCCGACCCGATGGAATTTCTTGACAGCAAGGTGGAAGAAGAGCTTTCAAAGAATCATCCCTATGAAAAGTCCAACACCATGACAAAAACATCCTATGATTTTTTCACAGATGGAAACGGATTAAAGAAATGGGAGAAGGCGGCGCAGACATTGTATAATGACATAATCCGCCCGGAAAACATCTTTGTTGTTGCGTCCGGGAATATCAACGCGGACTACCTTATGGGCGAGCTGGAAAAGACACTCGGCACGATTGCGCCAAGAAGTTCCAAGACTTCTAAAGACAAGAAACTAAACAAAAAGAAGAACAGAGACAACAAAGAGATGCAGACAGAGCTTGCCGGAGTTGTGCCGCCATACACTGTTACTGGCGAAGATGAAGTATTTGCTCTTAACACAATACCGGAAGACACAGGACACGCAGTCTACATTGTCTCAGCTCCTGCTGAAAGTGACCCAGATTATCTGCCGTCAGTAATTGCCGCCAGCATGTACAAGGACTTGCTCTACAATGTTGTGCGCGAGCATTACGGCGTATGCTATACCCCGGGTTCTTATGTCACAGGCGGCAAGGCTTCTTTAGGCGTAACGTCACTTTACAGAATGTCAGACTTAAAGCACTTTGCATCTCACGTAAGAGAAGCGCGTGATTATCTGGCGCAGGGCAAGTTAATCGACAGTATCGACAAAAACGGAAAGTATGAGTTATCTTCTGTTGAAAAACATCTGCAGAGCTACAAGAACGCGCAGATTATCGCTTCCTACAGCTCACAGGCAACAGTGCAGGACATGGGCGCTACCATTGTGTACAACCTGCTTGCCTATAACGAGCCGTTCCACAACAGCAACTTCTCTTCTCTGATTCATGACATAAGCGCAAAGGATGTTGTGGATGTATTCAAAAAATACTGGGTCGACGCGCCCGGCAAATGGTTTGTAGCCACAAACGAAATAGACACAGACATTGTAGACTTTGACTAACAGCTTCTAAGCCTAGCAGGGCAGCTCCGAGCTGCCCTCTTTGCTTTCAACAATGACAGCCCTGCCATTCTGTGCTATACTGGGATAATGGCAAATTTAAAGAACTACAGACCGGATGCAATATTAGATCCTTTTAGGGGCACACAATTCAGCGGCGAATGGCCTACCATTCCAGAAATGTTCACAATCAGCGTAAAACGCGTAGGGGAGCGCGCATGCTTTACCGACTTTGCCGATGACGGCAAAAAACGAAGCCTTAGCTACAAGGACGTTCAGCGCGATGTGCTGCGTCTGGCCGAGTGGTTCGTTGAAAATGGACTTAAAGCAGGGGAACGAGTCTGCGTAACCGGCAAGAACAGCCCTGAATGGGCGACAGTGTTCCTTGCAACTCTCTTTGCAGGGGGAATAATCAGCCCTATAGACTGGGGCTTAAGGCAGGGCGAGCAGGAAAACCTGCTTGCCACGTCTGAGCCGAAGTTCTTTTTTGTTGACGAAGAGCGCTACGACGAGTACAAGGCAAAGCAATTCCCCTTTAAAATATATTCCCTCAGCCCTTTGCACGCCGACAGCTATGTGTACAATCTGACTGCAAAGACAAAGGTCAGCCTGCCCAAGGTTAATTTGGAAGACACAGCCGCCATACTCTACACATCGGGAACAACAAGCAACCCCAAGGGCGTTATGCTCAGCCACAAGAACCTGGTTAGTGACGCCTACATAGCGCAAAAGAACATGGTCATAACCTACAAAGACACGTTCTACGCCCTGTTGCCCATCCACCACGCATACACAATGCAGGCCGTCTTTATAGAATCATTGGCAATCGGTGCGGAAATAGTCTTTGGCAAGAGCCTTTCGGTCTCAAAGATAATGACAGACCTAAAGAACGGTCACATAACAATGTTTTTGGGCGTTCCTATGCTCTTTAACAAATTTGCCGACGCAATACAGAAAGGTCTTAAAAAGAAAGGTCCAGCCGTCTACACCGCAGTGCGCAGCCTGATGTCGCTTTCATATATTATAAAGAAAATAACCGGACTTAACCCGGGTAAGCTCTTTTTTGCCACAGTTCTTAAACAGGCAAACCTCTACACAGTGCGCATAGCCATTTCCGGCGGCGGCCCCTTGGACAAGGACGTGTTCCGCTTCTTTAACCAGATGGGCATCAACTTTGTGCAGGGCTACGGCTTGACCGAAACTTCCCCAATCATCACGCTGAACCCGGTGGAACACTTTAAGATACAGAGCGTTGGCAGCTACTTTGCCCCTGACGAGCAGATGAAAATCATGAACCCCGACAAGGACGGCGTAGGCGAGATTTGCGTAAAGGGGCCGATGGTAATGCAGGGCTACTACAAGATGCCGCAGGAGACAGCCAAAGTGATTGACGAGGAAGGCTGGTTCCACACAGGCGACCTGGGCTGGCTTGACAGCGAGAACTACCTTATGCTCTCCGGCCGTGCCAAGAACATGATAGTCACTTCCGGCGGCAAGAACGTCTACCCGGAAGAAATAGAAGACATGTTCCAGATGGAAAGCGGCATTCAGCAGATAACGGTACGCGGCTACACCAACGACAAGGCTGGCGTTGCCGAAGAAATAGAAGCTCTTGTGTATCCTTCGGACTCACTACTGGACGGTCTGCATATAACGCGTGAGAACGCAAATGCAGACGGAGAGGGCAAAGATACAGTACAAAAAGCGGTGAAAGAAATCGTAGACAGAGTAAACAAGAAGCTCCTTTCGTACCAAAAGATAACGCGGATTACTATACTAAAGGAGCCTCTTGAGATGACAACTACGCTTAAGGTAAAGCGGGACTACAGCGGCAGGGTTACGCTGTAGGAATCAATTATGATGTGACCGTCCGGCAGGGAGTTTACACCCTTGTTCTTCTTTTTAATCTTGCCGGAAACCTCTATGAGTTCACCCGAATGGGCGGTAAGGTCTTGCAGGGTGAGGTCTTCTTTTTCTTCAACTTCTATTGTATATTTCTTGCCGTCCTCGCTTTCAAAGCCCGCGAACTCAAACGGCGAGTTACCGTAGAATTTTATAGTGCCGCGCAGGTTCTGCACCGGCTTTGAGTAAGAAGTAAACAGCAGTCCTGCGGCTAAAACGGCAAGCAGGGCGGAAAGGCATGACTTGAATTTTAACTTGTTCATCTGAACCTCCTTATTAAAAATCTCCATAGGCTTTAAGTATAAAACAAGCTTTGCAGTAAAAGGTTGCAAAGCTTCATAAGACACTGTTACTAGGCTAACACTGCCTGTGTTACTGGGCTAGATGTGCCTCATTCACTTAGTACACCAGACACATCTACTTAGAGGGCAAGGCACATCCACTAAGAGCACGAGCCTTACCCTTGAAAAGACAATTCCTGCATACTATAATAAGGCTAAGTCTGGGTTAAAAAGAGGTTGAAAGGCTTGGAAATTGACGAGATTCTTGAACAGGTCAAACAAGTCTGCAAAAAAAACAACGTTTCTCGCCTTGTGCTGGTCGGCTCTTTTGCAAAGGGCACAAATCACGCAAAGAGCGACATAGACATTGCGGTTTACGGTGACTTTGACTATTTTGCGCTGGAAGAAGACCTTGACCAGATTGAAACCCTCCGCAAGTTCGATGTGATAGACATGCGAAGTCTTTGTAACACAGTCCTAAAGGAAGACATCGATAAATATGGAAAAGTTTTATATTAAAAGATTCGAAAGCTTTTGCAACTGCTGAATAGCTGCCATTATTGCAAGAGTAAAACATATTGCCATAGCATTAAAATCTCATTAAAATGTATTTGCTTCTATCTAAGAAGCAGGCACTGCCAAAACAGTAGGCGGTTAGCCTCTTTCTGGGAGTACACAACTCAAGTTGCTAGCCCAGTGTATATAGAAACTGCATTAGCAGAATCTTTTACAGGAGGTATTGCCCATGCTTTCAATTATGGAACTTATAGCAGTAATTGGTCTTTGTATCAGTTGCTTCAGCCTCGGGTTCTCAATTGGAAGAGCTTTTGAGGCAAAAAAATAACCGCCAATTGGTCTAGAATTGACGGTTTATTTATATAGCCCTAAATTCGAGTTTTCAATTTAGGAACAGAATTCAGTCTGC
>CAZKPZ010000041.1:0-2295 GCA_964554745.1 uncultured Treponema sp.
CATATTCTTGGTTAATCCTGTAATAACTGCCGCCGTCAAGAACGCAGAAAACACCCTTGTACTGCCAGATGGTGACACGGTTTCCGGGCTGTGACAAGTTGCACCAATGACCGCTGTCAACAAACGGATAGTCAAACGTGTAGAGGACTTGCGAGCGCACAAGCTTACACGAGCCGGATTCTGGCGGCGAATCATCGTCATAAATGCCCCTACAGGCGGAAAGCGAGAGGACGAACAACAGGGCAAGTATAAATCTTTTCATGACAAAAATCACCTAGCGTTAGAATGTCTAAACACAATATTCGTATACTCTGAATCTGGTTCTAAAGACGTACAGTAAAAACGCGTTCCCGAATACGAACCATCATACGAAACAGGACGAGACAAAATAATAAGGTTACAGGAATAACCAAACTCTGTATAATACAATCGTGCAGGGATACCATCAACAACAACTTCACCCCTAAAACCAAGAATTTCCGGCCATACAGCGCCCCCCGGATTATCAGTAGCATAAATACGACTAGAAATCACATTGACCGTAGAAGACGGACAGTTTACAATATCATCAACCAAAGGATTTTTTAGAAGAGCTTCCTTCAACATTTTCATTTTACCTCTTTTTTTAACTCCGTGGAAATACAGAGTACATCAATATAACGGCAAAGTCAACAACCGCCAAACCAGTGCCCTTGCCAACAGAACGGAGAGCGCCTAGACTTCCGAAGGGCGGAAGGGGAAAGACGTGCCACAGTCCTAGCAGGGGCTAGCCTAGGGGTTCGCTCCGCTCACCCTCTAGGCTTTACAGGGGAAAAGCAGGACAAGGAATCCTAGACCGTATCCCTCACGAAACTAAAGGCAAGCGGACGGCTCGACCACAGCAACAACTGCGTATCGTCCGAGCTTGACGCAAAGCGCCAGATAACCCACGTATCACCGTCCTTGAACAGAGCCGAGCGATCCAGCACGGAGCGGACAGCGCGGGCTGACCGGATATTCTTGTACCAGCGGCTATACTTAACCTTACCGGAGCATGAATACAGGGTGAGGTTGCAATACATCTTCTCCATACCTACCTCCAGAAACTCTCGCGGACAGAGGAACAGCGCTCATAGTGCAGATGCGCTTTCATCTTCCTCGTGCGGACAACGAAGGAGACACGACCGACCAGAAGAGCGGTGTCATAGTTTGCAACAGGAAACCTATCCTTGGAGTACAGACAGCCGCGCAAGTCCATGAGGGAAATCTTCTTTTTTCTCTGCTCCTCAAGATAGCACCTCAGCGCATACTCCGCAGAGCGGTCGTACTCGAACGCCCCCATTTCCCGGGCATCAAGAACCGAAGAAGTAGGCACAAAAATATAGGCTCTTTTCATAAAAAAACTTAACTCCTCGTTAAGCCGTCACAGACAAATACGAGTTATCTTGAGTAGATTTTCGACCTCACAAACTACAACTCTTTCTATCCAGTTTAATTACTGTAGTACGAATTTGAATAAAACTATGCCGAATTTTGCCTCATCTGTCTCCAGAGAGCTAGCAATGTTGATTAAGCCTTAACGTATAAAGTTGTAAAAGTTCGTAAAGCTCGGCTTTAATAAGAGACTCTTTAGCCTAACTGCTCAAGTTTTTCTCTGATAAAGTCACTCTTTGCATTTAAGTTTATAGAATTTGTCTTAAGTAAGATTTGATTTGGGTGCATAGAATCCAGACTTACAATGCCAGGATTACGTTTTATAAGGCTCAAAACCTTGTCTACATTGATTTTTGCATCGGCACCGAATTCTATCCGAGCAACACCTTGCTTTTCTTTTAGAGAAACGACTGCCAACTTTTGGCACAAAATACGTATTTTGGCTAGACAGAGCAAGCTGTTCACTTCATCTGGAATCGGTCCGAAGCGATCAAACATTTCTCCATAGACAGCATCTAATTCGTTTTGAGAACCTACAGAGGCAATCTTTTTATACAGTTCCATCTTTGTTTCTGCATCTGAAATGTAACTGTCCGGTATAAACCCTGTATACTCAAGCTCAAGTAACGTCTCATCAGGCGCTGACCAACCGCTATTTGAAAGGCGTTCTATGGCTGCATTTAACAGATTTAGATACATTTCAAATCCAACGGCATAGACTTCGCCACTTTGATCTCGTCCTAGCAAATTTCCAGCACCTCTGATTTCCATGTCTTTCATGGCAATCTTGAATCCAGAACCTAGTTCTGTAAAGTCACTGATAACCTGAAGCCGTTTCATTGCTACTTCGCTCAGCGCCTTATTCTCAGGATAAAAGAGATA
>CAZKPZ010000041.1:2305-7198 GCA_964554745.1 uncultured Treponema sp.
CAATATGGATGCCCGAACCAAGCTCGGAGAAGGAGGTGATGCTCTGCATACGTCGCTTGGCATTGGGGGTAAGCTCCTCTATCGGAGGGGTTAGGAGCAAGCAATAGGCTTTGCGATCGCTTCGCCCTACTCGCCCACGCAGCTGGTACAGTTGGCTTACTCCATACATGTCAGCTCTGTCTATGATTATGGTGTTTACGTTTGGTATATCGATTCCGTTTTCAATAATTGTCGTGGCCACAAGGACATGGAAACCGCCCATCTTGAATCTATGGAAGATGTCATCCAGTTCATCACTGGTCATCTGGCCGTGGGCAACTTCAATCAGCATTTCCGGAACTAAATGCTCAAGTTCCAGCTTTGTCTGCTCCAGGTTTTCCACACGGTTATGCAAAAAGAACACTTGTCCGCCGCGTTCAACTTCACGGCGTATTGCTCGCGCAACTTTTTCGCCAGAATATGACTCAATAACTGTTTCTATCGGCTGTCGGTTTTGCGGCGGTGTAGTAAGCAGTGACATGTCTCGAATTTTTAAAAGACTCATGTGGAGCGTGCGAGGAATAGGAGTTGCACTCATTGCCAAACAATCGATGTTTGTTTTTAGCTCCTTAAGTTTTTCTTTGTCTTTTACGCCGAATCGCTGCTCTTCGTCTATAATCATCAAACCAAGATCTTTGTATGCTACATCTTTTTGGATAATCCGATGTGTTCCCACTAGAATGTCGACTTTCCCCTCGGCGACACGTTGAATTATTTTTTTCTGTTCAGTAGGAGAGACAAAGCGTGAAAGCATTGCTATCTGGACGGGAAAATTCTTGAACCTTTCAAGGCAGTTTTCATAGTGCTGGTCTGCCAGTATAGTAGTTGGCGAAAGAAAAGCCACTTGCTTGCCGCCCATAACGGCTTTAAAAGCCGCACGCATTGCAATTTCGGTTTTGCCATACCCTACATCGCCACACAACAAACGGTCCATAGGAACAGGACGTTCCATGTCTACCTTGATTTCTTGTGTAACGTCTGCTTGGTCAGCCGTGTCCTCATACGGAAATGCCGCCTCAAACGCTGTTTGCCATTCCGTGTCTTTTGGAAAGGCAAATCCTCTAGAGGCCTGCCGCTTTGAATAGAGGTCAATCAGCTTTTCCGCGATTTCTTCAACTTTTTTCTGAACCTTGTCCTTTCTGTTTTTCCAGCTTTTGCTACCAATCTTGTCAAGCCGTGGCTTTTCGCTTTCGCTGCCGATATAGCGCTGAACCATGTTTACTTGTTCAATTGGAACAAAAACAAAATCCTTGTCATCATATTCAAGTTTTATGTAATCTCGTTCTGTTCCGAGGGATTTTACACGTTCAATTCCCTTGAAGAGACCAATGCCATAGTTTACATGAACTACATAATCCCCTGGATTCAGTTCGACAAAATTGTCTATTACCCGGGATTTCGCCCTGCGGATAGATGCAGGAGCTGCTTTTTTGCGGCCAAAGATTTCGTTTTCTTGAATTACAAGAATCTTTTCGCTCTCAATAGAGAAGCCTTCGGTTAATGCAAGAGGAAGTATTTTTATGGGGTAAATAGACTTGTCATCTGTTTTTGTAAAGTCTTTTAAAAGTTCCCCTATGCGCAAAGACTGATTCGGATTGTCCGCAAAGACAAAAATCTGAAAACCATTAGTCTGTAGAGATGAGAGAGACTCCTTTAGATAATTTATATTACCAAAAAAACTCTGCGGTACTTCAGATGGAATTTCAATTTGTTGTTCAGCAAAGGCAGGTTCTATTGAAAGTTCTGTATCCGTATTGATAGTATGAAATTTTATACTATTAGGATGTGACTGAATGGTAGCTAGGAAGTCAAACAGCATGTACTTCGACTGCAATACAGGCATTTTTTGCCGTGCAATTCTATAACCTGCCGTATATTCATTGACAATCATCTTTGTTGCATTCTCAAGCCTGTCGTAATCGGCATAGAATACAGGAGTATCTTCGCTTATGTAATCAAGTATATTGTATTGTTTGTTCCTGAGATTTCCGTAAAAAAGTTCTTCTCCTTCAGAGAATCTGTTTACGGACAGTTCTGTTATAATCCGTTCGGCTTCTTTTACACCTTCTTCTGTCAAAGGTAAATGAATATCAGCTACATCGGACACAAGACGCTCGCTATTTTCTGAAAACCCCTCGTCATTTTCCTTATTAAAGCGCTCTTCAAGTTTTGCACACAGTTCATCGGTCCAAACGACTTCTTTCATGGGATAGATAAGAAGACTGTTTAGACTTTCTTGCTTTGCCGTTGAACTCTGTGTCTGAGGATCAAAACGCTTTATCTGCTCTACAGTATCAAAATCGAATTGGATTCTAACAGGGCTTTCATCGCCGCTCATAAAGATGTCAAGAACTTCGCCACGTAGTGCAAATTCGCCCTTTACAGTAACTCGGGGAACTCTGACATATCCCTGCTCCACCAACGTCTGGGCCAGCGACTGTGAATCAACGGTCTGCCCCTTTCTTATGCTGTGGGAAAGACTCCGAATATATTCAGGAGAAGGAACCGGCGTTAGAGAGGCTCTTTGCGATATTATAAAGACTCTTGGCTTTTCTCCCTTCGGATTCTTTACGGCAAGTCTTGCCAATACTCCTGCCCTTTCACCGAATACAGCAGAACCGACTGCGGCAGTTCGGTATGGAACCATTCCCCACCACGGCAGCTTAAAAACTTCTATTTTGTCACCAAGAATTGTTTCTAAGTCACTTTCGGTCTCGTCTGCCTCTTTTTGAGTGGAAGAAATTATGATATAATCTTTTTGGTATGGACTGGTGTTTCTGCCGTATTGCTCTTCATGGATTCTGTCT
Source organism: uncultured Treponema sp. (assembly GCA_964554745.1). Taxonomy (GTDB): domain Bacteria; phylum Spirochaetota; class Spirochaetia; order Treponematales; family Treponemataceae; genus Treponema_D. The sequence goes on from CAZKPZ010000041.1 coordinate 5,152, forward strand.
AAAATGCAGCGTTCCATGAATAATGCAACAAAAAAGTTTGGTAAACTACCCTTGAGTCCACGTATAGCAACGGGGAAAACTGGTTTGTTCTCACAAAGGGAATCTGCCAGCTGCGTTACATTTTCACGCAATGGAGCGTAGTTTTTGAGCAACAGTGTTAATGATAACTCATTTATTGATAAATTATTTTTCATATTTTACCGATATAAACATATAGAGAAAAATTTAACTATGCCTGGAGAATCCGGGCGGGAGTTATGTCGTGAAACGAACAATATTATGTATTATAACATCTTTTGCTGTTCTTGCCCATATATTTGCGGCAGAAAAGCTTCAAAGCGCAGAAGAAAATGTGGCAAAAAACGCGAAAGTCTCCATACAATTCTATGACAGGACAATGTATTACCCCGGAACAGGTGAGACAAACCCGGTAAACATACATATAACAATTACAAATATTGGCAGTGAGACCTTGCGGTTCAAGCTTGCTGACGACAGAAGTTTCAGTCTCGATTTTTATGCTTTTGACGTAAAGAACACACAGCTCCAGACAAATCAGAGCTTGGTACAGAAGAGAACGACAAACCAGAGAATCTACTTCCGCGAAATCGCCCTTGAGCCAGGCGAAGAGTATTCGTTTGTTGAAAACCTTAAGGACTTCTTGAATATCAACAGTTCATCAATCTATTATATAGACATGAAGTTTTACCCGGAACTGTATGAAAACAAATATGACTATATCACTTCAAACCGTCTGAGCCTTGAAGTCCGTCCTTCTCCAACTGCTGCGTCATCAACGTCAATTCCAGTTTCTGTAGGAACAGCAACTATGCTCAGGCAGGAAGCTATCAGCCCGGATAAGGTTATTGAACAGACTATTATTTCCCGCCAGAGAAGTCTCTGGGATATGTATTTCCTGTATATGAACACAGAGGAAATGCTCAAAAAAGATCCGGCCAGAAGCAGACAGTATAATGCAGAAAGCGCAGATGGACGCAACAGAATGCTTGCCGCATTTAAGTCAAATCTTATGCTCGGCAGAATTGAGCGAGACATAGTTGCTATTCCGTCAAGATTTGAGATAGAGACCACAACCTACTCCCAGACAGACGGAAGCGTCAAAGTTCTGGAATACTTTAACAATGGAACTTTCACCGAAAAAAAGCGTTACACGTATTATTTACGGCAGCGTGACGGAATCTGGCAGATTTATAACTATATCGTGGACAACCTCGGAACAGAGGAGTAATGGCAAGTACCAAAAAAGCTAAATATTTTTGCGAAAACTGCGGTGAGGAAGTTGCGGCAAATGCGCGCTTCTGCCCTCACTGCGGTCGCTTTTTCTCAGCAGTCCGCTGTCCTAACTGTGGGTTTATGGGCAGCGTAAATGCTTTTAAAAACGGCTGCCCAAAATGCCATTATGCCATGACACCTGAAGATATCTATGGTCTTGGTCAAGTTCCGTCTTGTTTGCAATCAGACAATAAGAAAGGCGGCAAAAAGAAAAAAAGCAGATTCAATAAAAAAACTCAAATTGCAAATAAGAATATAAGCTCGGACGTACCTACATGGCTCATGGTTCTAAGCATAATTGTCTTAATGATTTTGATAGTGATACTTCTGCGCGTCTGTGACTAAGCAAGCCCCTCGACTTTGCTCTTTAACTAATATATAATCATAACGTCATGTCTAGCATAACCAAAATTCACATTCCTGAAGATTTAGTAAAAGTTAACGCACTCTTTGAGAAAAACGGTCACAAGGCATACCTTGTCGGTGGCGCAGTCCGCGACATATTCTTGAATAAAGAAGGTCACGACTGGGATTTAGCGACAAGTGCTACCCCACAAGAAGTAATGAAGATATTCCACCGCGTTATTCCGACGGGAATCGCACACGGCACGGTAACAATTCACATATTTGGACACGAAATCGAAACAACCACATTCAGAGCTGACCTCGGCTATTCTGACGGTCGCCATCCGGACAAAGTTGTTTATGCCAAAACTATAGAAGAGGATTTGTCTAGACGCGACTTTACTATGAA
>CAZKPZ010000041.1:7265-9421 GCA_964554745.1 uncultured Treponema sp.
CGATAGCCGCAGATTTGGCGACAGGAATTATTACAGATCCATACAACGTCTTGCAGGACATAAAAGACAATATTATCCGCACAGTCGGGAATCCGTTAGAACGCTTTAACGAAGACGGACTGCGCCCTGTAAGAGCGGTACGCTTTGCCGGGCAGCTGGGCTTTACTATTGAAAACAATACTCTCAAGGCAATATCTGAGCCTGCTGTGCTGAAAAAGACCGCTGGAATCTCTGTAGAACGCTTTAGAGACGAATTCTGCAAAATGCTTGCGGTAAAAAAGCCGAGTGTCTGCCTAAAACTACTGGAGCAAAGCGGAATAATGCATATCTTTATTCCGGAATTTGACAATTGCAGAAACTGTCTCCAGGCAGATTCTCGTGGATTCCACGAATTCGATGTTGCAGACCACATTATCTATGCGGTAGACGGTTCTCGGCAGGTAGACTTCAGCCATGATGAACTTGCTGTTTCACTGGCGGCTTTCTATCATGACATTGGAAAGCCAGAAAGCAAAACAATAGAAGAGATAGAGCTTGACGGCACAACGACTGTGCAGTATCACTTCCTTGGACACGAGTCCATTTCCGAGAAAAAAGCACGTGCTTCTATGAACAAATTGAAATTTCCTAATGCAGTGACTGATAAAGTCTGCCATTTGGTTAAGGAACACATGTTCTATTATGAAAGCAACTGGTCAGATGCTGCTGTTCGCCGTTTTATTATCCGCGTAGGACTGGATAACGTAAAGAATCTTATGGCTCTGCGTCTTTCTGACACTTACGGACAGCACAATATTCCGATTGCGGAAGACTCCCCTGTGTGCAGGAATCTTATTGAGTTGCAGAAGCGCATAGAGAAAGCCGAAGCTGATAAAGCTGCTTTTTCTATAAAAGACCTTAAAGTTAACGGAAAAGATTTAATTCAAGCTGGTATCCCGGCCGGAAAAATAATGGGGCAGATTCTAAAGGAACTCTTTGAGACTGTTACAGAATCTCCCCTTATGAACGAGCATGACAAGTTGCTGGCGCTGGCAAAGAATATCTACAGCAGCAAGTATTAGTCGCGGTTCTTTCCGGAACATTCCCCTGCACGAGACTCAAACGGCTTTGTTGCAAATGATGTTCCGACTTTATCGCGGAGTGAATAATAGAAAATCTTGCGCTCATCGAATGCCTTTTGTATAAGCTCATCTATCTCCAGTTTCTTGTAGATTTCATGAGCATCTTCTACAGTAGCCTTTAGTACTGGATGACGCGGGCTGAAAAGCACACAGCAATCTTCATACGGCAGTATGGAAGTCTCATACGTACCAATCCGCAATGCAGTATCAGTAATCTCCTCTTTATCCATTCCAATAAGCGGACGGTAGAGTGGCACTTCAGCAAAACTCTCTGTTACACACAAGTTTTCTGCCGTCTGGCTGGCCACCTGCCCTAAGCTTTCCCCGGTAATAATACAGTTCGCATTAATCCGCCTGGCAAGCATGTTGCTCAGTTTCATCATACATACACGGAGCATGAGCGTAGTATAATCTTTTGGCGAACCAGACTTTATTTTCATCTGGACATCAGTAAATGGAATTACGTTCAGATGAACATCTACACCATAGTCTGCAATGGTCTTTGCGAGAGCATGAACTTTGTCTTCAGCCTCTTTAGACGTATACGGATATGAATGGAAATAAGCACACTCCACCTTCATACCGCGGCGCATCATACGATAGCCAGCAACAGGACTGTCAATACCGCCGGAAAGCAATAAAAGCCCCTTTCCGCTTACGCCAACAGGCAAGCCTCTGTTGCCGCAAGTACCGTAACGTCCGCCATTCTTTTTTTCCGCATAAATATAACATTCATCGCGGACTTCTACACGAATTACAATATCAGGATTATGAACATCTACCTTTAAAAGACCCGAATCAAAGACCTGCCCTGCCGCCTGCGTACTGATTTCATAGGAATTTAAAGGGAAAGCCTTGTCTTCCCTTTTTGCCTCTATCTTAAAGCTCTTAGCTCCATTTTCAGCTTCAATCTTAGCGACAGCAGTTACGGCTTCTTCAATAGAAGCAATATTCTTTGCCGCCACCCGGACCTTTGCCCAACCAGTTATACCCAGTAAATGATCCAAGGCATATTCAGTTCCCTGGCATGAGTCT
>CAZKPZ010000041.1:9431-20034 GCA_964554745.1 uncultured Treponema sp.
CTTTAGTACAGAAAACATAAAGGCGGCCGGAACGGGTATAACACTTGGTCTCTACACCTTCCAGCGCAAGCCGGAGATTAGTAGTAAGCTGACGCTCAAAAAAGTGCTCATTGCTGCCCTTAAGCGTAAGTTCGCCTAATTTTCCGATATAGCGTTCTGTATATTTTGCAGTATCTATTGCTTCTTTCATAGAGCGCAATTATATAGAAAAAAGCAGGACTTTGCAACGAGCTAAAGCATTATCTTTACTGATTATACTTGCCCCTATACTCATCTTTCACTAAAATAGCCGCTATGTCACTGGAAGAAAATTTAAAAGACGAGCTTAACCCCGAACAGTACCGAGCAGTTAGCACTACAGAAGGCGCAATTTTGATTATTGCCGGTGCCGGCAGTGGAAAAACGCGAGTAATAACATACCGCATCGCCAATATGTTGGACAAGGGGATTCCGCAAAGCCAGATATTAGCCCTTACATTTACCAATAAAGCCGCAAAAGAAATGTCTGACCGCATAAAAAAACTTACGGAGCGCAAATTACAGAACCTTACAATAAGCACCTTCCACGCTTTTGGTGTGCGCATATTAAGACAAGATATAGACAAACTTGGCTGGCGCGATAATTTTTCAATATATGATGAAACAGACCGTTCCGCACTCATAAAAGAAACCGGACGAGAACTTAATTTTACCTCAGATGCACTGGACGTATACAAAATAGGCAACCTCTTTTCAGATATAAAGACAGGACGCAAGACATGGGAAAGTGCAAATGATGCCTACCGTGAACTGTACGAAGGCTATCAGGAAGGACTTAAGCTCTACAATGCAGTAGACTTTGACGACCTTATCGTGCTGCCTATTAAGCTTTTCCGCGAACACCCTGACGTGCTCCAGCGCTACAAGGACCGATACAAATATATCATGGTTGATGAGTTCCAGGACACCAGCCACCAGCAGTACGAGATGATGCATTTACTGGCAGATAAAAACGTTGCCGTCGTTGGAGACGATGACCAGAGCATCTATTCATGGCGCGGCGCCGACTATCAGAATATTGTCAATTTTGAAAAAGATTTTCCGGGTGTACAAGAAATCAGACTGGAGCAGAATTATCGTTCAACAGGAACAATTCTTGCAGCCGCAAACGGAGTGATTAAGCACAATACTAACCGCAAAGACAAGTCACTTTGGAGCGGCAATGGTGAAGGTCAGCCGATTGAGCTTTTTATGCCGGAAAACGAAGCTGCGGAAGCAGACTTTATAGCAGAAAGTATACTGGGAATTTCCGCAGAAGAAAAGCGAAAATATGACGAATTCGGTGTGCTCATGCGTGCTAATACCCAGAGCCGCCCTATTGAAGAAGCCTTCCTTGAAAACAACATTCCCTATGTTATGTCAGGTGGAACAAGCTTTTTTGAGCGCAAAGAGATTAAGGATGTTATAAGCTATCTGCGCGTCATTGCAAACCATGATGACGACATTAACTTTTTGCGCATTATCAATACCCCTCGCCGAGGCATAGGACGCGCAACCATAGCAAGCATAAACGAAGTTGCAGACAGAATGGGCTATTCCCTCTGGGAAGCCGTAAAAGCAATACTTGAAGCGCCGGAAGACGAATGCCCGGTGACAGAAGCGACCAAGGCAAATTTGGACTCGTTCGTAAGCCTTATAGAGGGCGGCAAGAACATGCTTTCCGGTAAGGGGCTGAGCAAAAAAGTACATGCCCTTGTAGATGAAATAAATTACTACGATTATCTGATAGGCGAGAACCCCAAGAGTGAAAAGGCAGCCCGCTTTAAATACCAGAATATAGAAAGCCTTATAAAAAGTATGGAAATGTGGGAGAATAACCCCGAACACGAAGACACTAGCCTGTATGCATACTTAAACCGCATCACCCTTCTCTCCCGCGATGATTTGGACGACGGCGAGGAAGACAAAGGCAAAGTGAACCTTATGACCGTACACGCAAGCAAAGGTTTGGAATTCCCGGTAGTATTCATTGCAGGAGCAGAAGAAGGCATTATGCCGCATGCACGCGCCGTAGAAGAAGGCGGAGACGCGGCCGTCGAAGAAGAGCGCAGACTTTTCTATGTGGCAGTTACCCGCGCCCGTGACCGTCTGCTCATCTCGTCATGCTCACACCGTCGCAAGCAGAACGCAAACGTAGAGTGCGAGCCGAGCCGCTTTCTTGACGAAATTCCGCAGAACCTCGTCAAGTATCACGAGCCGAGCAAAGAAGTTGCACCCGAAGACGCGCATGAACTGTTGCAGAATATGCTCAAGAACCTTGCGCGCCCCCGTGTGCCAAAGATATAACTCTTATATTCCGCAGCCGCGCTTAAGGGCTTCTTTATACACGTCAAGATATTGCTCCGCCGCAATATCCCAGCCGAAGTTCTGCTGCATGCCTTTCTTCTGCATTTTGGCGATATCGCCCTTCTTGTTATAGTATGCCCAGGTAGCCCAGCCAACTGTATTATAGATGGCACTCGGGTTCAGCTGGTCAAACACAAAGCCGGTGCCCTCGCCTGTCTGCTCGTTGTAGTTCTGCACCGTGTCGGCAAGCCCGCCCGTGCGGCGTACAATCGGCAGCGTACCATAGAGCATGGAATAAATCTGATTAAGTCCGCACGGCTCATACTTGGACGGCATAAGGAAGAAGTCGCTGCCGGCCTCTATCAAGTGGCTCAGCGCCTCGTTATAGCCGATAAAGGCGCGGAAATTAGGCAGCTTTGACTGCAATGCTCGTATTTCGTTCTCGCACCAGCTTTCGCCGCTGCCCAGAACCACAAACTGAATCTTCATGTCGCGGCACATGGAGTACATTGCCCCGTAGCTCGGCCCGAAAACATCGCCGATTCCCTTCTGGTCTACAAGGCGTGTTACCATTGCAAATACCGGAATAGAAGCCTCCATTGGCAGCCCGAACTTTTTCTGCAGTTCAGCCTTGCACTCCGCCTTGCCGGACATATCGTTTACAGAAAAATTCGCCGGAATCTTTGTGTCTTTTTCCGGGTTCCAGTACTTTAAGTCAGCCCCATTCAATATGCCGCGAATCACGTCGCTCCGTACGCGCAGCAAGCCGTCCATGCCGAAGCCGCCTTCCCTCGTTTGAATCTCATGGGCATAAGTCGGGGAAACCGTGGTAATCATGTCCGCGCTAGAAACACCGGCCTGCAAAAAGTTGATGCCGCCTTCATGCTCAAAGCCTGCACCGTAGTACAGACCCCAGTCAATGCCAAGCGCCGGGAACTTGTCCTTGCCGTACTGGCCTTGGTAGCCTTGGTTGTGAATAGTCAGAACCGAGGCCGTGCGCTCAAAGCCCGAATAGCGGCAGATGTGCTTTAAGATAACCGGCGCAAGGCATGAAGACCAGTCGTGCGCGTGGATGATGTCCGGAAACCACTGTAACTTGCGGCATAGCTGAAAGGCGCCGTGGCAGAGTACGGCAAAGCGGTAGGGATTGTCATAGAAGTCAGTCTCGCCAGGAACACCGTAAATACCGTCGCGTCCAAAGCACTGCTCGTGGTCAATAAAGTAGACCGGCAACTTGTCACAGCCGGGCATGGATGTCTTGTAGACTGCCGACCATGTTTCCTGCTGGCCTGCGGCAATCGCCATAGGACCGGGAAGCTGCTCCAGTTTCTTACGGTCTATTTTGTAATAGCGGGGAATCACAATTTTTACATCGTGCCCCATATTTGTAAGCTGAATGGCAAGCGCGCTCACCATGTCGGCAAGACCGCCTGTCTTTGCAAAAGGAACTGCTTCCGCAGAAACCATCAGTATTTTCATAATGCGCTCCAAATCTTACTAAAAGAATGCTATACCTATATTATAGCACGAAACGCAGAGTTTAGCTAGAAAAAGTAGATTATTCCACATACGCTGCGACTTCGGCCAACCGACGCCTGCCCTCGCCCCGCCCCAGTTCATACACGCGCTGCAACTCATCAGGATTGCGCTCCGTGCGGCTTATGCAAAGCGGTTCCTGTGGGCATATAACCAGTGCCCTTCCGCTCTGCTCCTGAGCAAAGCAATATGCAGTCTCCTCATTATACATGCAGTGGCGCAGAGCCATCGCTTTCAGCAGATTCGGGTATTTGTGCAAAAGCACTTTCATGAGCGGCAGTGATTTGTTGGGGCGTTTTACAAATCCCTTGGGCTGTGTAAGGATAACAACATTTTTTGAATAGCCCTTGCCTTCAAGGAATTTCAGCGGAATGGAATCTGAAATCCCTCCGTCGAGCAGCTCAAGCTTTGCGTCCGCGCCCTGTACTTCCACCGGACGTGACACAAGCGGCATGGAAGCCGAAGCCCGCATCCAGTCCATCTCGGCTCCGTCACAACTGGCAAGCTCATGATAAACGGCTTTGCCGCTGTGAATGTCCGTTGCCGTCACAAAGAATTTCATGGGATTTTCAGAGTAGGCTTTATAGTCAAACGGATCAAGCTTTTGAGGAAGCTCGCGGTAGCAAAAGTCCGCATTGAACAAATTTCCAGATATTATAAGTGAGCGCAAAGAACAATAGCGTTTGTCATGTGCAAAGGTCTTGTTGTAGCGTATGGCACGCCACGGCTGCCTTGACTTAAGGTTGCAGCCGAACGTCGCTCCTGCAGAAACTGCGGCAACCGCAGCAAAATTGTCCAGACCGTTTTCCATGAACACGTCAAGCACACCGCAAGTGAACATACCGCGCATTGCCCCGCCTTCCAGGACAAGCCCGGTTTTATTACTGCCGTCCACCTGCATTAGAAGTTTCCGCCGTTCCAGCCCCAGTCTCTAACTCCCTGGTATTTTACATACACCTTGTCGGACGGAATATCAAGCTCATCTTTTAGGATACGGCAAATCTCGGCAGTCATCTTGTCGCTGTCATCGGAAGAAACGTCTCCGAATACGCTTACAGAGACCATAGCGCCTTTCTCAAGCTTTTTGCCGGCAAACCACAAGTCGTACTTATCGTCAATGCCCACCATCAGGTAGTTCTCCCCCTTGTGCATAAGGGAAATAGCCTCGCCAAGCTTGCTCTTTATGGCATCCTTCTTCTCGGCTGTAACCGGAACCGTAATCTTTGAATCTATAAACGGCATAGTGTCCTCCAATAAAGTTCTTTTGCAAAAATCCTAGCGCACAGAAAAATCTTTGTCAATCGAGAAAAGACGCTTGTTATTATACGTAAAGACAGTCTGCTCCTTACGATTAGTCAGCTTAAATCTATAGGATTAGCCGGACAAGATATATAGATTTAATCGGACTGAACATATAGGATTTGTCGGGCAAATCCTATATGTTCAGTCCGACAAATCCTATACTTTTGGTCTGGCAAATCGTTAGGAGCAGATGGACGCTCAAACATATTCCAGCATGGAAGAATACAAGAAAGTTCGTGGCAGAGTTGTTCAAAATGTACGAGAATTGACGAAACGAGATATAGTCCGGGTAAAAACCACGATATTTTAAAATATTTTTCGCTTTTCCCTTGACGATTTCTTACCGGGTTTATTATATTAAGAATCCCGGCGTTATAGCCTGAATCAAAAAAAAGTCTGAAAACAGTTGCGGTTTGCACTGGCAACGGCTTCAGACTTTACGGCATCAATAAATGATACTCCAAATGTGGTAATTTGAGATATTATCATTATTGCCCTGTCGTTTCAATATCCGTTGCGACATTTTTGGCTTTATCTGCTCAAAATTTGGTGGATTCTATAGAGAATCCTAATGGACATGTATCTGTACGTTTGCAGCGCAATCTCTTTTCAAAGAATGCTTCGGACAGGTATTTTGGCAGGGCAATACGTAATACCCATACTGTTGGAAACGTTCTGCAACTTGTGGCGGACAAAGTTCCCCATCTGGACACTGGTACGGTATATTCTGTTTGTGATGCCCTTGAACAGGTCATTATGGACGTGCTCAGTCAGGGTAACTCCGTGAACTGTCTGAACTTGGGCGAATTCTATATTGCCTGTACTGGTACAACAGACGGCAAGACAACCATGCCGGGAATAACGGTAAAGTTCACGCCGTCAGAAAGGACAAAGAACGCAATCTCAAAAATCACGGTGGAACAGGAAGCCTATGCAGAACCTAAGGCCGTTATTTCCTACATTCAAGACATTGACACCGGGTTAAAAGACGGAACGCTCACGGAAAAAGGCTCCGTCCGCATTAACGGCAAAAAACTTTGCATTGGCGGTGAAGGAAGTGGTATTTGGTTTGCGCCTGTTGAAAATTCAACTTATACAATTGACGAAAGTGGTGCCGACTGGACTCAGGTTTCTGCAGCGCTTTCAGAAAACAAGCCCGGTTCTCTGCTCTTTCCTCTTCCAAAGACCTTAGCGAAAGGCAAATACCGTATTGTATTCAAGACTAAATGCCCTACATCGTTGCATTCCGAACGCAAGGAGCTTGTGACGAGCATCTCGGACGTAGTGGAAATAACTGAAGCTGCATAAGAATTCCAAGCTTGCAGTTAGTCTAGCGAATCTACTTCTTTAAGTCTGCCATTGCCTTAAGCCATGCTTCCTTGGAGCCTAAGATGCTCTGCTCGCTAACGCAGTAGGCAAGGCGGAACCAGCCTTTGCCGCCAAAGCCGGAGCCTGGCGCACAGAGAATAAGATACTTTTTAAGGTAGTCGGCAAAGTCCATGTCTCTTCCGCTAAAGGCTTGTGGTACTTTACACCACATATAGAATGCGCCGTCCGGGCTTGCGTGCTGTATGCCGGCTTCGTCCAGTATAGCCACCAACTCGTCACGGCGTTTTTTGTAGAGAGAATAGTCAGCCTCTGCGTTCCAGCATTGTGCCACAACGCGCTGCATAAGGGCGGGCGCATTTACGTAGCCGAGTATGCGGGTGCAGAAGATACAGGCGGCAACCAGTTCGCTTTTGTCCGGACAGGCTGGGTTTACGCATATATAGCCGATTCTCTCGCCTGGCAGGCTAAGGTTCTTAGCAAAGGACGTGACGACCACCGAACTGTCATAAGCCGGGAATGCGCTGGCAACCTTCTTGCCGTCATAGACAATGGCTCTGTATGGCTCGTCAAGAATAAGATATGGCTTGCGGCCGCATTTTGCGGCATGGGCATTCAGTACGGCGGCAAGGCTGTTTATGTCGTCCTGTGAATATACGCGGCCTGTAGGATTGTTCGGACTATTTATGAGCACGGCTGCGGTATCTGGAGTAAGCGCTCGCGCTATTGCCTCTGTGTCAAGCGAAAAGTCTTCTTTAGTGGGCACTTCTACGAGTGTGCCGCCGTAGTTGTGTACGTAATGGCGGTATTCGGCAAAGAAAGGAGCCGGTACAAGTACGCTGTCGCCGGGGTTAAGAATTGCCTTGAGCAGGCTGTTAAGCGCACCGGCAGCGCCTACGGCCATAACTACGCAGTCGCCGGTAACGCTCACGCCCTGCTCTTTTGAGGTCTTTGCCGCCATGGCGTCCCTTGCAAAGGGGTATCCGGCATTGGGCATATAGCCGTGATAGTTCTTTTCGCGTACTTTTGCGGCGCTTTCTATTGCGTCTGCTACAGCTTTTGGCGGATCCAAGTCAGGGTTGCCAAGGCTAAAGTCAAATACCTTGTCATCGCCGTATTTTTTCTTTAAGGCGACACCCTCTTCGAACATCTTTCTGATAACGCCTGAACCCTTGCTGTTCATTGTTTCCTTTATGTATTTTGAAATTGGCATATTCAACTCCTATAAAACACTCCGCGTTACTAGCGCGCTGTTTCTATGCATTATAGCATAAAAAGCTTGTTTACACAAATAGGTCTTTACGTTATTATACGGATTATGGAAAAAAATACAGGTTTTACGGATGTTATAATTCTTGCAGGCGGTATCGGAGAAAGGCTCTGGCCGGCATCAAAACCGGATTGCCCCAAGCAGTTTATGTCTTTTTCAGACGGGGTGTCACTTTTGCAGTCTGCCGTCATGCGTGCGTTGGCTCTTAATCCGAGCGGCAAGATAATCATCATCACAAAAAAAGACCTGTTAAAGATAACTGCCGACACGGTATCGTCTCTGCTTACAAAGCTTTCCGAGGTAGAAAAAGATAAGGTTCTGAATAGTCTTTCTATACTTGCAGAGCCGTACCAGCGGCACACATCTGCACCTCTCGTGCTTGCTTCAAAGATGCTGGAAAAATCAGATGGTAAATCGCACACAGTCCTCGTATTAGCCAGCGACCACGTGATTGGTCCGACAGAATCGTTTGTAAATGATTGTCGCAAGGCAGCTTCTGCCGCCGGGCAGGATTTTTTTGTATGCTTTGCCATTCCGCCACTTTCCCCGAATACTGGCTACGGATACATAAAGTTCGGCAGTCCTATTGGAGATGATAAAACCATTCTAAAAATAGACAGTTTTGAGGAAAAGCCGAATTTAGAGACTGCAAAACAATATTTGGCTTCTGGACTCTATGCCTGGAACAGCGGAATGTTTGCTTTTAAGACAGATTTCTTCCTGAGCGAAGTAAAAAGCCTTGCTCCTGATGTTTACAGTGCGTTTGACTGTCTTGACGGTGCAGAGCTTCCTGCAGAAAAGAAACTCGGTTGTGTAAACTATACCAGTGACTGGGATATGATGGACAAGGCCTATTCTCTTGTTCCTGCTATTGCGGTAGATAAATCGGTTGCGGAACGCACAAAGCGTGCTGCAGCCGTCCGCAGTTCATTTCATTGGGACGATGTAGGCAGTTGGGATGCATTTGAAAAATACTTTAAGGAAAATGACGAAAAGACGGTTGAGGTTGAGTCACTGAACAATTTTGTCTATTCTGATATTCCAGTTGCACTTTGCGGAGTAGAAGACTTAATTGTTGTAATCAAAGATGGAAAAGCGCTTGTGATGAAAAAAGGAAGTAGTTCTTCCATGCGTGAAGTTATAAAGGCTGTAGAAAAGGCTGGCTGTAAGTAAAAATCAGACTGCCTTTTCTGGATATTGAGCCATGAGTTTATCTATTCCGTTTTTCTTGAATAGATTAGCATAGCCGCGTGCGCTCATTCCCATGCTGTCTTTTACATCCGGGTCAGCGCCGTTCTTTAACAGTAAATCTACGATGCGGGCATTGCCGTTGCCGACTGCTAGAACCAGAATCGGCTGTCCGTCTGAGCTGATGATTCCCAAATCTGCTTTCTGCTCTATCAGATACTTGGTGATTTCATAATTTTTTCTCCAGACGGCATCCATTACTGCTGTGTATCCGCGGTCTTTTGATATGGCATTTATATCAGCGCCGTTTTCCATGAGCCACTTTACTTTATCAAAGCATTCGTTTCTGGCAGCGATGCACAGCATAGGAACACCTTCGCATGTGAAAGCGGTGGATATCATGCCGGCATTAAGGAAAAGCTCACAAATCTCAGTCTTGTCTTTCGCAATATACTCAGCAAACATATCACTGGTAAAGGGAATGCCCATTGTAAGCAACTTTTTCATTGAAGAATGCTGGCGCTCTTCCAGTTCGTAGAGCGCATAGTTATTTGTAATGTATTTTATAAGGTTATTTATATCGTCAAAACTATGAAAGAATGTCTGGCCTTCTACTTTAAGCTTTTCATAATGTTTTACATATTCTCCGCCTGTATAAACGAACGTCATGACGTTGTTTCCTGCTAATAAGCCAAGAAAAAGCACGTAATCGACGGAAGTCGCAACTTTACTTGAATCGATGATTATACAATGGGAAACTGAAAGTGTCCTTTTCACATCATGTGAAAGAGTTTCAATATTTGCATCCTGTTTTAGGAACACTTCTTCATATTCGGTTCCTTTAGAGTCAAGAAAGTTCTCTACGACTGAAAGATTCTTGTCCACCATATCAGGAGCTATAATCATCCACTTCATATTACCTCATTATAATACATACTATTAAGTAAAACAAGCAAAAAGTGAGAAGGCTCTTTTTTATGCTTTTTTAAGGAATCCGCGCTTCTCAAGTTCGGCAAGGATTTTTCCTACTATTTGCTCAGGATCGTTTATGCTACTGTCAATTACCAAATCTGCAGTAGCCGAGTAGTCGTTGTTATCTATTCCATATAGCTTCTTGTACCGTTTTGTGTCTTCGGCATCCCGCATAGCGGTAAACTCTTTGATTTTCTGGAAATCGCCGCCCTCGCGGTTCAGTATTCTCTGTGCGCGCAGCTCATCACTGGCCAGCAAGTAGATTTTTACATCGGCTTCTTTGAGCATCCAGATTGCAAGGCGGCTTCCCAGCACACAGCTTTCTTTAAGAGCAAGCTCAACCTGGTGCTGATCCACATATTTGTCATAAAAATCATCCGTCTTGGCATTTTCTATGACTTGAGCCAAAGTAAGACCTTTCTCTTCTGCGAGCTGTCTAAAGGTATAGTTAATCAATGTGATGCCCAGTGCTTTTGAAAGTATTGTGCTCACTGTCGTATTGCCACAGCCGGACTTTCCGCTGATGGCTATGCGCAATTCCCTACCATCCTTCAAATGATACTTAGGCAATCTGCCGGCTATAACTTCAGGAGGATCAATCTGCTTCATAAAAACCTCTGATTTTAATTAAGGTTAAACTATTTTACAATATCTTCAATATTATGACAAGTTTTAACAGCTGCT
>CAZKPZ010000042.1:0-5140 GCA_964554745.1 uncultured Treponema sp.
GGAACAGAACTTTCCACGCTCTGTATGCGGCTGCCCTTGCCGCCTGCCATAATTATAGCTTTCATTGCCTTGTCCTCGCTGCCCTTGCCTCTCTATTCAGGAAAGAATCGCTCTTCTATCTGCAGGCACAGCGCGTGATAAACCGGCAGGTGCAGCTCCTGAATCTTGAAGGTCTCGTTTTCCGGCACAATGATTGCCGCGTCCGCAATCTTTGCAATCCTGCCGCCGGTCTTGCCTGTGAGCGCAATAGTCTTTAGTCCTTTTGCCTTTGCCACGACCATGGCGTATACAATATCCTTGGAGTTGCCGCTTGTGGAAATGCCCAGAAATACATCTTCCGCCTTGCCGAAGCCCATCACCTGCTGCGCGAACATCACGTTGCCGTCCACGTCGTTCAGGCTTGCCGTCATCAGCGCAGTCTGGTTCGTGAGCGAGATTGCCGGTAGCGCGCCCTGCAGCTTGTCCGCAAGATACGCTCCTGTGTCTGCGTCAATGGCAGAAAGCGAGTCAAGGAATTCCTTTTGCGGAATGCGTTTTTTTATAAAGCTCTTGAGCAGTTCGCCCGTAATGTGGTCGCTGTCTGCCGCGCTGCCGCCGTTGCCGGCTACAAGCAGCTTGCCGCCTGACGCATAAGAAGCCTCAAGCAGCGAATAAGCCTTCCGTATATCGTTTTCGCAGACCCCCAGGGCGGGGTAGCGTTCTGTAAGCTCTTTTATAAAATCCATTTGTTTATTTTCTCCCGGACATTAGATAATCTGCAAAAGTATAATCAAAACCTGCTTTTTTTGCTAGTGGACGCGCTGCTGTCTTTGTTTTTGCGCAAGGACTGTCCGGACGTAACAATTTAATATACTGAATATTCTTTTGCAATACTGTAGACAAAACAGATGTATTATGATAGTTTTGTAACAGTTTGAACGAAGGAGTTGGCTCAGCAGAGGCGACTCCTTTTTTTTTGGAGGTATTTCATTATGAAAAATTGCATGAAAAGTATGCTTATCGCCGTCGCGGCGGCAGCCCTGTTGCCGCTTGCTTCTTGCGGCTCAAAGAAAGACACGTCTTCTGCCGCGTCTCCTGCTGCCAACGGCGGCAAGACACTTAATGTTATGGTTGAAGTAGAAGTCCAGAGCCTTGACCCTCAGCAGGCCACCGACGGAACTTCTTTTGAAGTCATAGCCGACTTTACCGACGGACTCAAGCAGATGAACGCCGACGGTTCCACCGCTGACGCGCTCTGTGCCTCAGAGACACTTTCTGCGGACGGACTCACCTATACATTCAAGCTCCGCGACGCAAAGTGGTCAAACGGCGACCCCGTTACCGCCGACGACTTTGTTTACGGATGGCAGCGCGCAGTAGACCCCAAGATTGCCTCTGAGTATTCCTACATGCTCAGCGACATCGGCCAGGTAAAGAACGCCGCCGACATCATCGCCGGCAAGAAGCCTGTCACCGACCTTGGAATCAAGGCCATTGACGAAAAGACGCTTGAAGTACAGCTCGAAGTTCCTGTCTCTTACTTTGACAAGATTCTCTACTTCCCCACATTCTATCCTGTGAACCGCGCTTTCTGCGAAAAGTGCGGCGACACATGGGCAACAAGCGCCGAGACTACGCTTTCTAACGGCGCGTTCGTCCTTACGGACTATCAGCCGGCGGCATTGAGCTTTACGCTCAAAAAGAACCCCGACTACTACGATGCAGACAAGATTACCCTTGAAGGCTTGAACTACCAGGTAATCAAAGACAGCCAGCAGGCTCTCATGAGCTACCAGAACGGCGACTTGGACATCATCCTTGTTGCTGGAGACCAGGTGGACCAGATAAAGGACGACCCTGAATTCCTTACAATCGGCGCGGGCTACCTCTGGTACGTTTCCCCTATGATGAGAGACGTGAAGGAACTTGCTAACCTCAACCTGCGTTACGCCCTTACCTATGCCCTTGACCGTCAGGCAATCGTTAATGATGTTGTAAAAGACGGCTCACTTGCCTCATACACCGCAGTTCCGTCAGAGTACGCATATTCAGACGAGGGCAAGGACTTTACGCTTACCCAGAAAGAATTCCCGGAGTTCTGTGACGATGACAGCGCAAAGGCCGTTTCTTACTACAACAAGGCCAGAACAGAGCTTGGCAAAGACGGCTTTGAGTTCGAGATGATTGTTGACGACACAACCGTACAGCAGAACGTTGCCGCCGTATTGAAAGAGCAGTGGGAATCAACATTGCCGGGAGTCAAGGTGAACCTGCGTGTAGAGCCAAAGAAGCAGCGCGTACAGGATATGCAGGACGGCACTTTCCAGCTTGGACTCACTCGCTGGGGTCCGGACTACGCAGACCCGATGACCTATCTTGGAATGTGGATAACAGATAACGCCAACAACTACGGCTTCTGGAGCAACAAGAACTACGATGACCTTATCGCCAAGTGCGTTACAGGCGAGTTCGCGCAGAAGCCTGCAGAGCGCTGGAGCACACTCAAGGCTGCAGAGCGCTACGTCATGCAGGACGCGGTTATCTTCCCAATCTACCAGCAGTCAAACGCACTCATGGTAAAGTCAAACGTAAAGGGAATTGAGTACCATGCCGTCGCCTTGAACCGCGTGTTCAAGAGAGCAAGCAAGAACTAAACTGATATAAAAAAAACTTCGGCTGCATGCCCTGCCGTTGCGACAGCCTCGGCAGCCATGCGGCTTGCTTTGCTGCCGTCCTTTTGTGCGCCCGCTTTGCCTATAGAACAAAGAGCAAATATATGCTAGATTTTCCTAATGGATGTCTTGGCGCAAAACATAACCGCTGTTGTCGTTTGGTACAATCCGAACGAATTAAAAGATAATTCGGCGGTAAAAAATATCATAAGCTATTCTGCATTTTTAAAAAAAGTATACATCGTCGACAACTCTGATGCTGATAATGCCGCACTTGCGGAACAGATTCCCAATGCTGTGTACATTGCAAACCATAAAAATCTTGGAATCGCTCAGGCCTTGAACATTGGCTGCGGTCAGGCAATGAATGACGGCTTTGAATGGTGCATGACGATGGATCAGGATTCCGCCTTTAACGATGCCGGTAACTTTGAAAAGTACGTACACTATTGCCAGCCCCTCATGGACGACCCGAAGAAAAAAAGCTTCACTATATGGCAAAAAGATACGGCCGCGCAGGTTCTTCCGTTTTCAAAGATAATCCGCTTTAAAGTTCTGTCACCGATAAAGCGCTTTTTGCTCCGTCAAAAAAATCTTCCTGCGGCGGGCAGACCGATAAGCGATGCAGACTTGCCGGAAGAGACACAGGCTTATTCCTGCATTACGTCCGCAAATATCATCAGCCTTGCAACATGGAACAGTATAGGCAGATTTGACGAGCGCCTTTTTATAGATGAAGTTGACAATGACTTCTGCGCGCGCTTGTATCTTGCAGGATACAGCATCTGGGAGTTTGACCACTGCCATGTAAACCACACGTTAGGGGAAGAAAAAAAGTCGTTTTCATACCGCCTGTTCGGAAAGCATTATAATTACAGCGCGTTCAGAATGTATTACATCTTCCGCAATCTGATGATTTGCCAACATCGTTATGCAAAAAACTTTCCGCATGGGAATTTTAAAAAACGATTCAACCAGGCCTTCAGGGATTATTGCTTTTTAACTCTGCGTCCGGTACAGCATTTAAAAGTTTTTCTTAACGCTTTTAAAGACTATAAGACTTTTATCAAAAACACAAATCAGGATAACTAATGGACGTCTCAATCATAATAGTAAACTACAACACAAAAGACATAACGCGCGACTGCTTGAATTCTATTTACGAAAAGACAGCCGGAATAGAATACGAAGTTTTTGTAAGCGACAACGGCTCTACGGACGGCAGCGTTGAGATGATGCGCGCGGAATTTCCGCAGGTTCATCTTATAGAAAACAAGGCGAACCTTGGCTTCGGAGCCGCCAACAACCGCGCGCTTGACCATGCGAAGGGCAAGTATGTGTTCTATCTTAACAGCGACACCATTTTGCTCAACAACGCAGTCAAGTTTTTCTTTGACTATTTTGAAAGCCACGATGACGGCCACCTGGGCGGCTTGGGCTGCAATCTGCTGGACAGGAACGGACAGGTACAGACTTCGTTTTCTGAAAGCAAATACGTCGGCTGGGACCAGACAGACAAACTGCTTGCCAAATACCGCTATATGTTTTTAAGCTCCTGCAAGACAGCCGTTCTGCATTTTATATTCAGGCGGCCGCTCAAGCGGATTGAATATACAGACTCGCACACAAGAATGGTCGGCAAAGTCGGGAACATCATCGGCGCGTCTTTGTTCATAAAGAATAATGACTTTGCCCGCTTTGACGAACACTATTTTATGTATTGCGAAGACACGGATTTGGAACTGCAGCTTTCCAACAACGGCTACGAATTCTACATGATAGACGGCCCGGAGATTGTTCATCTGCAGGGGGCAAGCGCAGAAAAAATCCGCTACAAGATTCTTGACCTGGCGGATTTTTCGCATTGCTGCAACAACCTGTCCGCCATGTATTTTATAAAAAAGAACAAGCTTGCCTCATCCTTTGACCGCTTTAGAATGAAGACGCTGCTCCTTTTGTTCTGGCTGAATCCGCTTGTTTCTAAAAATACCGCTCCGTTCAGAAAGAAATTGCTCAAAGAGTGGAACAGCACCTATTAACTCAAAGAAGGAAGATAAAAGAGTATGAATCAAGAAAAAAAGCTGAGCGTAATTATTCCTGTGTACAACGTACGCGACTATGTGGAGCGCTGCGTGCAGAGCGTGACTGCGCAGGACTATGCGAACCTTGAGATAGTCCTTGTTGACGATGGCTCTGATGACGGCAGCGCGGAACTTTGCGACCGCCTGCAGAAAGCAGACGCGCGCGTCAGTGTGTTTCACAAAAGCCATGAAGGCGTCGCCGTCGCGCGGAAATTCGGGCTTGCAAAATCACACGGAGAGTATATTCATTTTCTGGACAGCGATGACTGGCTGGAACATGACGCATATTCCGCCTGCCTGAATGGGGGGGGGGGTCTTTGATAACTTGGTTTTAGGCTTTATGCAAATAACGCCCGGAAAAGGAATTTTAGTTTATGACATAACTTCATCGGATTTCAGCAAAAAATT
>CAZKPZ010000042.1:5150-20031 GCA_964554745.1 uncultured Treponema sp.
GGACAGTGATGACTGGCTGGAACATGACTCATATTCCGCCTGCATGTATGGGGGGTGCTTTGATATCTGCGTTTTCGGCTTTAGGCGCATAACGCCCGAAAACGAAATTTTAGTTGAGAACATACCTGCTGCGACTTGCAGCAAAAAAGAATTGATATATAATCAGAGCGCACTTTCCTTCCTGCTCTGGAATAAAATCTTCAGCCGCCCGCTTCTTGAAAGAATAGATTTTTCTGCGGTAGACGGCATTACCTTTAGCGAAGATTCTTATATTTCATATACCGCCTTGCTCTTGGCGGAAAACGTCGTCTTTGTCAGTCGCGCTTTATATTTTTGGTTCCTGCGCAAAAATTCCGTCACAAAAAACATGACCATAAAAAACCAGCTTGACCAGATTCATTCTTTTTCTCTGATTCTGGATTTCTGCATTAAGAATAATTTTGACACATCCATGCCGATATTGCAGGAAAAGCTGCTTAATTCAAAGACCTCGCTGATAGAGCCTGACTATACTGTGTCCGAGCAGACTCTGTTGGAACGCTACAAGAAATTCAACAGTCTCTTTCCCAAAGTAAAGCTCAGCTACGGAAACGACAAGACCCGCCTTTTTAAGATTTACGCTTTTATCATTTCTTGCAGATTGTACAAAATCGCGTTGTGCATGTTCCGCGTTATGAAGCGCCGCCATGAGCGCAGAAGCTGAGTCAATGGCGCAAGCCTTTATTCTATAAAAATCCCTGTGGGAAAATAAAAATTCCCACAGGCTTTTCCTAAAAAAGCCAGTGCCTTTTTGCCAAAAAGCCTGTGCCGTTTTGCCCGGCGACCTCGGCTACTGTCCTTGTATAAATACCGTAAAGACGCTACAATGATAGTATTCTACATTAAGGGGTTGAATAATGCCGTATTCTGAACCTACAGATCTCGCCGTGGTGGCCTGCCCGGGCGGAGAATCGTTCGCAAATGAAGTAATCACGCACTTGCGCCACATGTACAAGCACCGCTTTTCGCTCAAGAGCGACGTGATTGCCAAACGCTACAGCATAGACAAGGAAAATGTCGTCCAGCAGATGAATCTGGACAATGATTTGCATACCAGCGACCTGTGTGTCCGCGGTATGACCGACCGCTACCGTCCGCCTGTCTTTAAGGTGAACACACGCTGCACGTACTTTGCGAACGGAGAGTTCAAATGCGAGCTGCTTGACTGCGTGCGCGGAAAGGATGTTTTTATCTTCCAGGACGTAGAGAATCACGAGCCGATTGCCTTTAACGAAGGAAAGAACATATTGAAGCTGAGCGTAAACGACCACGTTATGGCTCTGCTTGTTACTATAGACGCGGTGCGCCAGGCCGGCGCAAAGCAGATTACCCTTGTTCTGCCGGTATATCCTTACAGCCGCCAGCACAAGAAGAAGGGGCGCGAAGGTCTTACCGCCGCCCTGCTCGGGCACATCTACGAAAGCATGGAAGTGCGCCGCATAATCACGCTTGACCTGCACTCCCGCGAGATTGTCAACGCATTCAGCCACACTCACTGCGAGAACCTGCACGCTTCCTACCAGATTATCCGCGAGCTTGCAAAGTGCATTGACTTGACCAAAGAGGATTTGGTCGTTGTCAGCCCGGATTCCGGTGCCATTGACCGCAACAAGTTCTATGCCACCGGTCTTAAGAAGCCGCTCGCCATGATTTACAAGGAGCGCGACTATTCAGTAGTCACGCAGGACGCAAAGAATACGAACATCAAGAGCATCAAGCTGCTTGGAGACGTAAAGGGCAAGGTCGCTTTCCTTGCTGACGACATGCTTGGAACCGGCGGAACGCTGCTCAAGGCCATGGGATTCCTGCACGAGCAGGGCGCGACAAAGGTTATTGCCGCAATCAGCCTGCCGTTCTTTACCGGCAACGCCATAGAGCAGTTCGACGAAGCCTACAAGCAGGGCTTGTTCTACCGCATTATCGGAACGAATGCCGTCTTCCATACCGAGCTGTTAAAGCGCGAATGGTACATAAGCACTAACGTAACCGGCTTGTTCGCAAACGTCATTACCAGACTGCACCATGAGCAGTCCCTGGGCGACTTGCTGGACAACCGCAGTATCATAGACAAGCTCATCAAGGTGAGCACTCCTGCTCAAGAATCCGACGGAGCCTCTGCTGAAAGCGCCGCTCCTGCCGCCGAGAACAACTAGGGGCTTGGGGAGCGTGGCGGACGCGGTTATTTGCGCGGACATAGGCACTTCGTCTCTTAAGGTTGCCGTTATAAGCGGCAGCGGCGAGGTGCTTGGCCGTTCGCGCCAGCAGTTCCTGCTCCGCTTTACGGCTCACGCCGCTTCGGAATGGCTGCCTGCCTTAAAGAAGGCGCTCGCCGAGATTGAGATGGAAAAAGGTGTCTGCGCTTCCGCCCTGGGCGGCGCTGTTCCGTCCGCGCTTTGTATAAGCGGCAACGGCCCCACCCTTGTTTCACAAGACTGCGAGACCTTGCTTTGGAGCGCTGCGGTTGACTCAGGCGGCAGCAAGTCTCTTTTTATTCCGCGCATAAAGGCTTTTAAAGAGCGCTATCCCGATTCTTTTGCAAAAACTTCCTTCTTATATTCCGGCCCTGAGTTCCTGATTTGGCAGCTGACCGGCGCGAGCGTGACCATATTGCCAGAGGAGCGTTATAGTGCCGCCTACTGGTCTGCAGAGACTCTGCAGCAAGCAGGGCTTGGCGGTTCGGATGCGGCAAAGATGCCGCCCTTTGTTCAGCCGGGGGAACAGGCCGGTGTCCTAAAAGAGGATTTGTGTTCGTTTGCAAAGGCCGGGCTGCCGGTGTTCTGCGGCGCGCCGGACTTTATTTGTGCACTGGTCGGCACGGGCACGCTTTGCGAGGGGCTTTTGTGCGACCGCGCCGGTTCAAGCGAAGGTCTTAACCTGTGCACGGCCGTTCCCTTTGCCGGCGAGAATATCCGCACGCTGCCTTCGGTGATTCCGGGGCTGTGGAACGCAAGCTACTTGCTGCCGGAGAGCGGCTCGCGCTTTAGCAACTTCAAGCAGCTCTATGAGCGCGGGAGCGGCCGCGAGATAGACTTGAACACTCTGGTTCAGCTGTGCATACAAAACCCCATGAACGTGCCTCTTCTTGAGCAGGGCAAGTACCTTATGCTGCAGACTGCCATGCAGGTGCGGGACGGTCTTGCCGTTCTGCTTGCCGAAGCGGACGAAAAGGGAATGCCGCTGCCAAAGTGCATGACGGTGACAGGCGGCCAGGCTTCCAATGACGCCTGGAATCAGATGAAGAGCAACGTGACAGGTCTTGTTGTGGGTGTTCCTGCCTGTACGGACGCGGAGCTTTTGGGGGATGCGGTGTTCGCCTTTACCGCTCTGGGGCTTTTTGCTTCTATAAAAGAAGGTGCCATCTCGCTCTGCCGCATAGCAAAATCATTTGAACCGCAGGATTTGTAAGACTGATGAAAATCTACCGGATTCCGCAGAAAGTTAAGACGATTATTTTTGACATAGACGGAACGCTGTATACGAGCGCCGCTTTTGTTTATGAGCAGGTGGACTGCCAGGTGCGGCATCTGGCTCACCTGCGCGGCGAGAGCGAAGACGCGATGCGGCAGAAGATTTTTGACTACCGCCGCAAGTGGAGCGCGGAGCACGGCGGGCAAAAGATAAGTCTTGGCAATACGCTTACGGCTTTTGGCATATCTATAGAAGAAAGCATCGAATGGCGCAAGCGCCTTATGGAGCCGGAAAAGTATCTTGCTAAGGACGAGCGGCTGCTGGAGACGCTTGAACTGCTTGCCCGGGAATGCTCCCTGATTTGCGTCACGAACAACCCTGTGGCTGCGGCGCGCAAGACGCTTGACGTGCTGGGCGTAAGCGGGCTGCTGCCGGAGATTATCGGGCTTGACACCTGCCGCAAGTCCAAGCCTGACCGCGCCATGCTGGACTTGGCGCTTGAGCGCACGGGTTCTGTCAGCGCAGAGTGCCTTTCTGTGGGCGACCGCTATGACATTGACCTTGCCCTGCCGCTTGAGATGGGAATGGGTGCGGTTCTGGTGACGGGCGTAGAGGAAGTCTACGAGCTGCCTAAGTTGCTTCCGTAAAAGAAGAATCTTTGTTGCGCAAATTGCAATAATTTGATTACAATATTTCACTGGACGCAATGTCGCTCTGGCTGTATACTGTGCTTAATAAAACATTCTGTAAGTGGAGTATCAAAATGGGTCAGAACTACTTTAATGCAATTCCGTGGCGCGTTGCACGCCAAGAGCTTGGTCACTGCCGCAAGATGGCACGTGAGGAATTCAAAGACGGAACAAAGGCGCTTCAGGGCAAGAAGATTGTTATTGTCGGCTGCGGAGCACAGGGCTTGAACCAGGGCCTGAACCTGCGCGACTCCGGTCTTGATGTTACGTTCTGTCTGCGCAAGGAAGCCATCGAGCAGAAGCGCCAGTCCTGGAAGAATGCCACGGAGAACGGCTTTAAGGTAGGAACTTATGAAGAGGTTATTCCGACGGCTGATGTCGTAGGAAACCTTACTCCTGACAAGCAGCACGAGGGTGTTGTCAACGAGCTGATGAAGTACATGAAGAAGGGTGCCGCCCTTTGGTACAGCCACGGCTTTAACATGATAGAGCTTGGTCAGCAGATTCGCAAGGACATCACTGTATTTATGATTGCTCCTAAAGGACCGGGAACTGAAGTACGCAACGAGTACTTGCGCGGATTCGGCGTTCCTGAGCTGATTGCCGTACACCCTGAGAACGACCCTGAGGGAAAGGGCTGGGCTTTGGTAAAGGCAATGGCCTGCGCCCACCGCGGCGAGACGGCCGGCGTGCTGGAGTCTTCTTTTGTTGCCGAAGTTAAGTCAGACTTGATGGGCGAGCAGACAATCCTGTGCGGTATGCTGCAGACAGGAACAATCCTTTCTTACGACTTTATGACAAGCCACGGAATAGACAAGAACTATGCCGTAAAGCTTTTGATGCACGGTTGGAACGTAATCAGCGAAGCTCTTAAGTGGGGCGGAATCACATTGATGATGGACCGCCTTTCTAACCCGGCCAAGATTCGCGCCAACGAGTTGAGCAAGGTACTCAAGAAGCTGCTTACTCCGCTCTATCAGAAGCACATGGACGACATCATCTCAGGCAAGTTCTCTGCCACAATGATGAAGGACTGGGCGAACAACGACCACGACTTGATTACCTGGCGCGAGGAGTTTGCAAAGCATCCGTTCGAGCACGAGGCAGAGTCTACGGAAGAGATTGACGAGCAGGAGTACTTTGACAAGTGTATTCTTCTTGTTGCCATGGTAAAGGCCGGCTGTGAGCTTGCCTTTGAGACTATGGTTGCCTCTGGAATCATGCCGGAGTCCGCATACTACGAGAGTCTGCACGAAGTTCCGCTCATTGCTAACTTGATTGACCGCAAGCGCCTGTATGAGATGAACAAGGTTATTTCCGACACGGCGGAATACGGCTGCTATCTCTTTGCAAACGCCGCGATTCCGCTCCTGCGCGACAACTTTATGAAGGACGTTACGCTTGAGGACATCGGCAAGGGGCTTAAGGTAAAGACCAACTCTGTGCCGAACACGCTGCTCGTTAAGGTTAATGACGAAATCCGCAATCACCCGATTGAGGACGTGGGCAAGAAGCTGCGCGCCTATATGACTTCTATGAAGCCGATTGACGCTACAAAGTAAGTTTCTTTTCTGTAATTTATAGCTTATGCAATCAGGCCTTGCCTGTCCGCGTTCTGCGGTGGGTAAGGCTTGATTGTTTTTAGTTGCTTATTTATAACTTAGATTGCTCTCTGTTTCTTGACAATTTTCAATCCAACTTTTATACTGTGCTAAAATACAGCGGCGGTTTTACTGCCGGATTTACGAGGTATATGTATGGCATGGGATTGCAAACAGCTTTTGATTGGCGGACTCGTCGGAGCCGCTGTTGTTACTCTTGTTAGAACTCAGGCTTTCCGCAAGGGATGTGCTAAGGTTGTTGCCGCCGGACTCCAGCTCAAGGACGACGCTGCTGAATTCGTAGAGTCAGTTAAGGAAGACGCTGAAGACGAGAACGCCGAAAGCAAGGCAAAGAAGAGCAGCAAGTAAGCATGGACTTCTATGTAAAGCACTCTCTTCCCGGCCGGCTCAGAATCCGTTATGACAAAAAGGCCGTGACACCCAGACAGGCTTCTCTTGCCAAGAGTCTGCTTGCTGTGCAGGAAGGGATGCTTTCTGTTGATGTCAATTACGTTGTCGGCTCTTTTCTTGTCTGCTACGATGTCGACATTCTGAGTGAAGCAAATGTCAAGGCGTTTTTTAAGGCTCTTACAGGCAAATACCTTGATGACCCCGATATGCTCAAGTCTGTTCCGGAGCCTCACAAGCAGGAAAGTCTTTTGCTGACGCTTGCGCGCATGACTGCGGGGCATTATATAAAGCAGCTGCTTCCAGTTCCGGTGCGTATTGCTTTCAGGGTGCTCAACCTGTCGCCGAGGATTCTCAAGGGCGTGAGCTGCATTGCCAAGGGGCAGGTCTTTAAGGCCGATGTGCTTGACGCAACGGCTATTTCTATGGCAATTCTCACCGGTGACCCCAAGACGGCCTCAAATATCAACTTTTTGCTGAACATCGGTGAGACAATCGAAGATTTTACAAAGCGCAAGTCATACGATGACCTTGCGGATACAATGCTCAGCGACAATCAGCTGGTGCAGCTGGTTGAGGGCAATACGGAGCGTTCCGTTCCGCTGTACATGCTTAAGGTGGGCGATACCATAGTGTGCCGTACCGGCGGCATGATTCCTGCTGACGGCACGGTTCTTTCGGGCGAATCCCTTGTGAACCAGGCTTCCATTACCGGCGAGCCGATTGCTGTTGAAAAGAATGCCGGGCAGACTGTATATGCCGGCACGGTTGTGCAGGAAGGCGAGATTTTTATAAAGGTTCGCGCTACAGGCCGTGAGACAAAGGTGCAGGGCATTCTTTCTATGATTGACCATTCCCAGCAGCTCAAGGTTTCGTCTCAAATCCGTTCGGAACGCCTTGCCGATACTCTGGTGAAGTATAATTTTATTCTGTCTGCGCTTACGTTCCTGTTCACGCGCAATATAAGCAAAGTCATGGCGACCCTTATGGTTGACTATTCCTGTGCAATGAAGCTGGCTGCTCCTATTGCCGTTCTTTCTTCTATGAAAGAGTGCGCGGAGCACGGCATTGTCGTAAAGGGCGGCAAGTTCCTGGAAGACGCTTCACGCGCGGACACTGTTGTGCTTGACAAGACCGGTACCCTTACGGCTGCAGCTCCTACTCTGTCTCGCGTGATACTGTGCTCTGACATCAGCGAAGAAGACGCGCTTCGCATGGCGGCCTGCCTTGAGGAGCACTTTGCGCATCCTGTCGCGAATGCGATTGTGAATGCGGCTAAGGGGCGCGACATAATACACCCCGAAGAGCACGCAAAGGTTGAGTATGTTGTGGCGCACGGCATTGCGTCTACGCTGAACGGCAAGCGGCTTTTAATAGGCAGCCGCCACTTTGTCTTTGAGGACGAAGGTATTGCCGGGGTGGAGAGCTTGGAGCAGATTCAGAAAGAAGCTCTTGACAAGGGCGAGTCTCTCTTGTATCTTGCGGAAGAAAAAAAGCTTGTCGCTATTTTTGCAATCACCGACCCAGTTCGTGACAACGCCGCCGATATCATAAGGCGCTTGCACGCAAGCGGAATCAGAGACTGCACGATGATAACCGGAGACGACGAGGGGGCTGCCCGGACGGCGGCGCTTTCTACTGGCGTGGATCATTATTTTTCTCATGCTCTGCCGGAAGACAAGGTTGCTTATATAAAGAAGCGGCAGTCGGAAGGCCACAAGGTGATTATGATAGGAGACGGCATTAACGACGCTCCTGCAATCGCCGCCGCCGACACCGGAATCGCCATGGGCGACTGTGCCGCCATTACTGGCGAAACGGCGGATATTGTCCTTTCTGCGAACGACGGTCTTGACGGTTTGTACAAGACTCGTATCATGGGGAAACGGCTTATGAACAAGATAGACAGCAACAACAGGTCTATTGTGGCGGTTAATTCCGCGCTGATTGCGTTCGGTCTGCTTGGATGGATTTCTCCGTCGCTTGCGGCAATCTTGCATAACACGTCAACGATTGCAATCGGTGTAAAGGCTGCCCGGCCGCTTATAAAGGATTTGTAAGGAGACACTATGCAGCTCAATGTGTACCCGGAGACAGGCCGTCTCCGCTTTAGAGACCCTATACTCCGCGATGAAGAATTGCGTTGCGCGGCAACGCGCGTGGCCAAGAAGATTTGCACGGTGAACGATGTTGACTTTAATCCGAGGACATCAAGTGTTCTTGTATGCTACGATAAAGAGACCCTTGACGAGACCCGGCTGAAAGCACTTGTGCCGCTTGCCATGAAGCTTAATGCCAAGGTGAAGTTCTATGATGAAAGCAAGAAGGGTGAAGTTCTTGCCCTTATTGAGGCAATCGAAAAAAAAGTTGAGTCCATCGGAGTTGCCTAAAAGCTTTTGCAGCCTCAACTGAATAAAACTTCCTGCAATACTGGTTCAATCAGACTGCCCGGTCAGCTCCAAAGCCTTTGCCTTTACCGCAGCAAAGAGCTTGTCTTTGTCATTCTTGTTTTCTTCGATAATCCGCACAAATACGCTGCCGGCGACTATTCCTTCCACAGACGAGGCGAGCGCCTTGGACTGCTCTCCGCTCTTTATGCCAAAGCCTCCGTATACGCCGCTGCCGCCCTCACTCACTTTTGACAGGAACTCCAGCGTCCGCTCGTCGATAGTGGTGGCACTGCCGGTTATGCCTGTGCGGAGCGTTGCGTAGATGTGCTCAAAGCCGGCGTGAGACAGCTGCTTCAGCCTGTCTGCTGCCATGCTTGGGGCGGCTACGGGAATATTCTGCATTCCGTTGGCCTTGCAAGCGGCGGTAAGGCCTTCGTCGTGGTCAAACGGCAGGTCGGGAATAATCATGCCTGTAACGCCGGCCGCCGCTGCCTTTTTGCAGAACTCTGCAACGCCGGGCGTGTAGATTAGTGACGCGTAGCTCATCAAATATATGAGTGTGTCGGGAAACTCTTTGTGTAACTGCGCAATAAAGGCCAGTCCGTCTGCTGTCTTGTACTGGCGCGAAAGCACCTGTGTACATGCGTTTTGTATGGCCGGACCGTCTGCGCTGGGGTCGCTGAACGGCAGCTGTATTTCAAGTATGCTTGCGCCTCCTGCAACCATTGCCCGGGCGGCGGTTAGCGCAAGGGTGTCCGTGGGGAAACCTGCAACCAGATGGCTCATCAATTTTATTTTGCTCATATTGCTTTCTCCTTATGCCTCGTGCACGTCTTCATTTGCTTCAAGGCGTGCTATTTCTGACTTTAGGAATTCCTTCCATTCTTTGGGGCGGAATACCGGGCTTGTGATGAACACGTCCTTGTCGCCGCGTCCGCTCATGTTTATGATGATTGCCTGGTCGGCAGGAACTTGTCGGGCGATTTTAATTGCTGCGGCTCCTGCGTGGGCGCTTTCCAGCGCAAAGAGGATGCCTTCGTTCTTTGCAAAGAAACTGACCGCTTCGAGCGCGTCTTTATCAAGGACTGATGTAAACTCAATGCGTCCGCTCATGCCGAGCGCGGCCAGCTGCGGGCCTATGCCGCAGTAGTCCAGACCCGCGCTTATACTGCGTGTCGGCAGCGCCTGGCCGTCTTCGTCAAGAAGGAAGCGGCTCTTGTAACCCTGCATTATGCCCTCGCGGCTTGCGTTTCCTGTCATGCGGCTTGCGTTCTCGCCAATGCCGGGGCCTATGCCGCCAGCTTCTGCCGCAATCAGGCGCGGGGTCTTTTGGTCTATAAAGGGGCTGAAGAAGCCGATTGAGTTTGAACCGCCACCGCAGCAGGCTACCATGGCGCCGATTTTGATGCCGCGTTCTTCGCATTCTGCTTTAACTTCTTTGCCGATTACGCTCTGGAATTCTCGCACCATGTCCGGGAACGGCGCCGGGCCGAGCGCGCTGCCCAGCACGTAGTGTGTGCTGTCGGGGTTGGCCGCCCAGTCGCGCATGGCTTCGTTCACCGCGTCTTTGAGCGTTCTGCTGCCTGACGTAACGGCGTGCACTTTTGCGCCGTACAGTTCCATGGCGGCCACGTTGGGCTGCTGCCGCCGTACGTCAACTTCGCCCATGTATACGGTGCAGTCCAGCCCCAGCTTGGCACAGGCCGCAGCTGTTGCAAGACCGTGCTGGCCGGCGCCAGTCTCTGCTATTATGCGCTTCTTGCCCATTTTTTTTGCCAACAGGCACTGGCCGATGGCATTATTTATTTTGTGGGCGCCGGTGTTGGCAAGTCCTTCAAGTTTGATGTAAATCTTCGCCCCGCCCAAAAGGGATGTCGCAGTCGGGGCAAAATAGAGCGGCGTGGGGCGGCCGATATAGTCACTGCGGATAGTATTCAGTTCGTCAAGAAAGCTCTTGTCGCTCATGTACTGGGAAAATGCAGCTTGCAATTCGTCCAAGGGGCGGCGCAAGACTTCCGCTACGTACTTGCCGCCGTATTTATCAAAGAATCCGTCATTGGAATAAGCCATGTGAACCTCTGTAATCTCGTAAAGTTGTTACTTCTATAAGAAACAGTGTAGGCTAAATGATTGTTTCTGTCAATAGAACGAAAACGATAGTTTTGAGGTTGCACAAGGGCTATAAAAACGTTAGACTTTCTTTAAAAAGTACGGAGAATATAATGGGTTGTACAGAAAACTCAAGGTTAGAATCCCTTAAAGGCAAGAGCGTTGGCTGCATCGGCTGCGGAACGATGGGCGGCGCAATCGTCCGCGCAATCGCATCTTCTGCTGCGGAAGTAAGGCTCTTTGTTTCCGCAGGTCATTTTGACAAAGCAGAATCATTTGTTGAATCCCTTTCTGATTATACTTCCAGCGGCGGGGCGACCGCTTGCGAGTCAAACTTGGAGCTTGCGCAAAAGTGTGACATCGTTTTTATTGCCGTCAAACCGGCTCATGTAAAAGAAGTAATAGAAGAAATCAGACCGGCGTTTGCCGCTCAAAAAGTGCTGGTTTCCATGGCGGCCGGCGTTTCAATCGCAACGCTCCGTGACGCAGTGTCCGGCAGCAGGCTTTCTGCGCCGGACGGCACAATCGTTATGCCGTATATCTACCGCATTATGCCGAATCTGCCTGCCGTATACGGCGAAAGCATGACGGCTCTCTGTGCAGCCAAGGACAATCCGGAAGAGCACACACGCAATGTCGCCGCGCTCCTTGCAACCGCCGGCAAGGTGGAGCTTATTGCAGAAAAGTTGATGGACGGTGTAACGGCGGTGAGCGGTTCCGGTCCGGCCTACGCCTTTATGTTCATAGAAGCGCTGGCGGATGCCGCCGTAAAGTTCGGCATACCCAGAAAACAGGCGTACGCGTATGCGGCACAGACGCTCAAGGGGGCGGCAGTTATGGCGCTTGAAGATGAGCGCAGTATCAGCGAGCTAAAAGACGCCGTATGCTCACCTGCCGGAACAACAATAGAGGGAGTCGCCACGCTTGAGCGCAGGGGCTTCCGCGGCACTGTAATCGAAGCCGCCACGTCCGCCTACAACAAATCAGTGGAACTTGGAAAGAAGGGCTGAGGTATATATATGAAGCTTGAGAAAAAATTCAAAGTAGAAGACGGCAAACTCCTGTTCTTGGACGGAAGGGAGCTTGCTGTTTGTAAAGACCGCGTAGAGGCAAAAGACTGCAACAGCCGGCTTGCGGCCGCCGCGGATTCTGCGAAGTTGCTGGTCATAAACCTGCCGTGGACGCAAGTCGGGCTGGACGAAGAAAACTACAATGAGGAATTCCTTGCCGCGTTCCGTGACTTTTTAAAAGAACTGGAAGAACGTTCTGTATATGCGGCAATCGTGCCAGTTGCGGACAAATTGCCCGGCGAGGGTGAAGAAGAAGCCTTTGTGCAGTCATTCAAGCACTGCGCGCGCCGCATAAAAGACTGCGTTAGCGTGGCGGGCTTTGCCGTTCCGCAGCAGGCAGATTCCGACTATTTTATGGCAGAACTTTCGCAAAAGCACGAGCAGTACGTGTTTTTTAGCACAGACAAGGAGCATTTGCAGAACTCTAAAATCGTAAATTTATAACAAAAAACTTAAATTGTAATTGAGAAGGCCTTCAAAGAAGGAGAAAAATACGTAAAAAAGTGTAATAAAACGTATAATTTTCCTGTTTTTGCTTGCAAAAGTTTTCTTTTTGTGCAAGACTGTGGACATTATATTAAGTTTTGTCAGAATCAAATCTTGTCTGTCAAGAAAAGCTGAATGGAGACGGTTTTTTCTTTTGGTTCTGGCCGGAGGTCTTTTTTATGGACAATGAAAAAAGTAACTTGCTTAAGATGGTTTACGGTACATTTGCCGTCGCATTGATTTTTGCCCTTGCATGCGCCTTTGTTTTTGTTTTTCTTCCAGAGCAGGGAACGAGCGTAGCCGTCGGAACATCAGCGGCATCTGCAGAATCTTCTGCCGCGCCAGTGGCAGAGGAATTTTCCGGCGAGACAGTGGAGCTTGGACAGGAAGTGAGCTTTATGGGCGATATCGGCGCAGAGACCGATGTAAGCGGCGAGATGTCTTTTTCTGAGTACAGCTCTAATGCGGATAACGCCCTGGTTTTGTACCGGAGCGCGGAAACCCGCGGCTATGTCGAGTGGTTCTACACCAGAGTGACTGGTGACCGCGATATTGCCCTTGCAATCCTTGACGCGGCTGCACAGTTCAATGTAGCGCCGTCACTGGCTTTTGCGCTTGCGCATACCGAGAGCAACTTTAAGACTGATGCAAAACACACAAACGTAAACGGCAGTGTGGACAGGGGTTTGTTCCAGTTGAACAGCTATTCCTTCACAAAGCTTTCGGAAGAAGAATTCTTTGACGCTGCAACTTCAGCGTATTACGGCATGTCGCACTTGAGCTACTGCCTTGAGATGGCCAGCAACCAGATTGCGGGGCTTGCCATGTACAACGCAGGACGCAACAAGGTTCAGGGTGATAAGACTCCGCAGAGCACGCTGAACTACATTGCAAAAATCATGGACTACAAAGAAAATCTCGAAAGCAAATTTGCTTCTGAAGTCCTTGCCTACTATTCAGACGGTAACGGAAGTGGAAGCGAAAATGTAAGCCTCGTAAAATACTAATTCTGATTCGGGTTAACTCCTTGCCCATCCTTCAGCGCATTTTACGGCGCGGTGCCAGTTGCTAAGCTCGGCATCGCGCTCTTTTTTTGTCATTGACGGCGTAAAT
Source organism: uncultured Treponema sp. (assembly GCA_964554745.1). GTDB lineage: Bacteria > Spirochaetota > Spirochaetia > Treponematales > Treponemataceae > Treponema_D. Next base: position 18,464 of record CAZKPZ010000042.1, read on the forward strand.
TCCCTGTCCATGCCCCAGTTCTGCATGACGTCATCCTTGGACTTCCAGTAGCCCACGGCAAGCCCTGCAAGATAAGCTGCTCCCATTGCCGTGGTTTCTACGCACTGTGGGCGGTGCACAGGCGAATTGATTATGTCGGACTGGAACTGCATCAAGAAATTGTTCTTGCACGCTCCTCCGTCCACCTTGAGAGAAGAAAGGTGAATGCCGGAATCCCGCTCCATTGCTGCAAGCACGTCCGCAGTCTGGAACGCCAGCGACTCAAGCGTGGCGCGAATCAAGTGGTACTTGTTTACTCCGCGTGTCAGCCCCACGATTGTGCCGCGCGCGTAGGGATCCCAGTAGGGCGCACCAAGCCCGGTAAAGGCGGGCACCACGTAGCAGCCGTTGGTGTCGCTTACGCGCATCGCAAAATATTCGGAGTCAGGCGAACTGTCTATCAGCCGCAGCTCATCGCGTAGCCATTGTATTGAAGCTCCTGCCACCAGCACCGAGCCTTCAAGCGCGTATTCCACCTTGCCGTCAAGTCCCCACGCAATTGTCGTGAGCAGACCGTTCTTAGAAAAAATCGGCTCGGTGCCTGTGTTCATCAGCATGAAGCAGCCCGTGCCGTAAGTGTTCTTGGCTTCTCCAGGCTTAAAGCAAGTCTGCCCGAACAGCGCGCATTGCTGGTCGCCGGCCGCACCGGAAATAGGGATGGGCGCGCCAAAGAATTCCGGGTCAACCTCTCCGTACACGCAGGAAGACGGCTTGGCCTGTGGCAGCATGGATTCAGGGATTTCCATCTCGCGCAGAATATCCTTGTCCCATTCGAGAGTGTTTATGTTGAACAGCATGGTGCGTGAAGCATTTGAATAGTCCGTTACGTGCACCTTGCCTTTTGTGAGCTTATATATCAGCCAGCTTTCTATCGTGCCAAAGCGCAGGCGGCCGCTTTGCGCCTTTTTCATTGCGCCGGGCACGTTCTGCAAAATCCAGCGGAGCTTGGTTCCCGAAAAATACGGGTCGATAACCAGTCCTGTCTTTGCGCGGTAGCTGTCCACAAAGCCCTTTGCCTTAAGCGATTCCGCGTAGTCCGCCGTGCGCCGGCACTGCCACACAATCGCATTGCATATCGGCTGCCCGGTTTCGGTATCCCATACAACTGTTGTCTCTCGCTGGTTTGTTATGCCGATAGAGGCAATGTCCTTTGCTTCTGCGCCGATTTTGCGCATGGCTTCCTGCGCTACCAGCAGCTGCGTCTGCCAGATTTCGCTTGCGTCGTGCTCCACCCAGCCCGGCCGCGGAAAGAACTGCGTAAACTCCTTTTGCGCCACGGAACACATTTGTGCCTTTTGGTTGAACAGAATGCAGCGGGCGCTTGTTGTGCCTTCGTCCAGAGCCATTATATATTTTGCCATCGTAAACTCCGTTTAAGTGAATACCGATATTATAGCATAGATTTATATATTTTTGTGTGTTATTCTTTAGAAAACTCTTGACTTTATTGCTGTTTTCTTCTATTATATACCAACAATACATTACGACGCTGGGTAGAGCAGTTGGCAGCTCGTCGGGCTCATAACCCG
>CAZKPZ010000043.1:0-20001 GCA_964554745.1 uncultured Treponema sp.
GCTTTTTTGCTGCATAGCAGTTATAAAAAATCAGAGAGCTTTTTGCCTGCTTTTGCTGATTGCAGAAAACTTGAATTTTAGCCTCTTATGGATTTCTATTCTCTATGTATATTGCAAGAGCCGCCAAGCTTCATATGACAACTTTGCCTTATTGTCAGAGACTGCTTGCAAAGTTGTCTTGCTTGCTTTGGTAATAAGGCAGGATGACTTTGGCAATAAGGCAAGATGACTTTGGCAACAAGACAAGATGTCTTTGGCAATAAGGCAAGATAACCGTTATCATACGGACTCCCAAATGAACTAAATAATTTAGAACCTGTTTTATCGGATAATGTTGCAAAATAACCGTTTGCACTAGCACCGTGACAATCACTGACTGTAGTCGACCATGAAATGAATCCACAGCGCCGGCTTTTGCCGAAGCGGCGCGGGAATTTGTATAGTTCTTATCTTTCACTTCTCTACCAACATAAATGCAAAACAACAGGCAATATCAATTTCCATGAAGCTGTACTTGCCGTCATCGTCAGCCCTCAGTAAAATATATTCGTCTGCAACAGAATCCTTACGCCATGAAAGAAATACTTTGTATTCTTTTGCATAGCTGACAGCCACAGGAGTGTCGTCAAATGGGTCATCATAGCTGCGGAGAAGTTCGCTGGCGTTACCATTAGGGCAAGCTGACAGCAACAGGCAATATAAGAAAACTGTAGCGCTGCACAAAGCAAAAGACATTACCCGCCGCATGCTCACAACTCAAAGGGCAAACCCTGTGATGGAGTGAATGTGTCGGAAAGGCCTCCGCCGATAAGATGAGCAAAGCCCAGTTCACCGAACACCCACGGTCTGCTTTTTAGCGCAAGTTCATATCCTGCGCACACGGACACAGCTGTTCCGCGCAGCGTTTTAAGAGTCCTGCTGCGGTATTTTGCTTCAAAGCTAAGAAAGTCTGTCTGCCACTGCGTAAGCGGGAAGAGTTCGGTGAATATGCTTGATTTTATAGCATACAGAGCAAAATAAAATTTGTTGTTTCGTGAAAATTTAAAAATTTTATTTCACTACAAATCTTTTCTTTTGGAACATATATTAAGGTATGTGCAATAAAGAAAAAAATTATCAGCAGGCAAAAAAGAATCCCTGCATTCGGGAACTTACGTTAAAAAACGGTCTTTCATTTCCTAGTGACAGCGAGCTGCTTATGCTTATTCTTGGTTCCGGTACAAAAGACACTCCCATAGAAATACTGGCGCAAGAAGTTCTTGACATAATAAAAGAGAGCAACAGAAATAATCTGCTGGAGAATCTGAATACTGTCAAAGGGATGGGGCATTGCCGCTCACTGGCAGTTGCAGCGGCACTGGAACTTGGCCGGCGAAGAGCAGAGTATTTGAATGCGGTCATAAACAAGCCGAGTGAAATAATCCCTTATGTAAAGCAGTATTCTATAGAACAAAAAGAGCATTTTATCTGTGTGTCGCTGAACGGAGCGCATGAAATTCTAAACATAAGGCTTGTGTCAATCGGTACAATAAGCAAGACGCTGATTCACCCCAGAGAGATTTTTGCAGACCCGGTGGCAGAACACGCCTCTGCGGTAATATGCTGCCACAATCATCCGTTCGGGCCTTGTCTGCCAAGCAACGCGGACACGGCTTCTACAAAAATCTTGCAGGAAGCCGCGCATATTCTGGGAATAACGTTTTTAGACCATATAATCATTGGAAAGAACGGCGATTATTTTAGTTTTTTGGAACACAACATGATTTCTTCTTAACATTCTAGGCAAAAACGCTTCTAAATGCTATAATAGATGGGCTTTATGCTGAATTTTTCATTCTCAAAGTTCAGTCTGCCCCCGATGGCGCAGAACATAATTTCTTTTATTAACCTTGCTTTTCTCTTTTTTGTGCTCTTCTTTGAACGAAAGGAGTCGCGCCGACGTTTTCTTTGGATTCTGATACTTATATTCTTTCCTACCGGCATAGGCATGTTGCTTTACGTCCTTTTCAGCGGGCACATTTTTGCGGCAACAAGAAGAATGAAGGACATCAACAATACTTCTGACCAGTTTTCGGCTCCGCTCCGCGACAACCAGCGCAAAGTCCTTACTAAGTTCAGGAATCAGATTCCGAATCACGTCATAAGAAACTTTCTTCCGCTTATGGACATGAACCTGATGGCCGGCAACAGCCTTTTGACTTATGCAGAGCAAACCAAAATCTATACATACGGCGCGGCTTTTTTTGAGGAGCTTTGCCAGGAACTTGAAAACGCAAAGTACAGCATCAACATGGAGTACTTTATTTACAGGCAGGACAAGATTGGCAGCAGAATCATGGAGATTCTGTGCAGAAAGGCTCGGGAAGGTGTTGATGTTAAGCTGATGTATGATGACTACGGCTGTTTTTTTACGCATGTAAAATTCTTTCACCGGCTTGACAACGCAGGCGGTAAAACACGGCCATTCTTTCTTATAAGGCTTGGTCTGCCGCTCACATTGAACTACAGGAATCACCGCAAGCTGACGCTAATAGATAGTAAAATCGCTTTTATAGGCGGCATGAATATAGGCGATGAGTATGCCAACCAGAATCCCAAAAGGCACTTGAACTGGCGCGACACGACAATCCGTCTTACAGGCAACTGCGTGCTGGACTTGCAGATGAATTTTCTGGGGGACTGGTATTCCCAAGACGCTTGGATAAACAGAACTAAGAGCATAGAATCTATTCTGCGTTACTTTCCGCCGTCATTCACAGAGCAGTTGCTAGATTTGCCGGAAACTCAAGGAACTGTAAGGTTTATAGAAGAAATATTTTCTAACGGCAGGATTCCGGCTCAAGTCATAACGAATAATCCGAGTAACAAGCAAAAGGCAAATATAGAGGATGCCTTTATCCGCATGATAATGAGCGCAAAAAAGAATGTCTACATCGAAACGCCGTATTTTACGCCGGACGAGGAGTTTTCTTCCGCTCTAAAAATTGCTTCCTATTCAGGCGTAAATATTTGCATAATCATTCCCGGCTGCTGGGATAAGTTCTACATGAAAGCGGCTTCCTCTGAATTTGCGCGTGAGATGTGCGGAGTGGGCATCCATTTTTACTTGTATCCGGGCTTTATCCATTCAAAGATGATAAGTGTGGACGGCAAAATCGCCTCAATAGGCACAACGAATATTGACAACCGCAGTTTTTCCCTGCACTTTGAGGAAAACATACTGTTCTATGACGAGCGCTTTACCGCCCGCTGCGACACGATAATTGAGCGCGACATGAAGATTTCCATGCCGGTAAACAAGGAATATTACGACAAAAAGCCACTTGTGCAGAGGGCTTTCTGGTCTTTCTGCAAGCTATTTTCTCCGTTCATGTAATCGCTAGGGCGCAATTCCTTAGACTTTGACACTTCTGAATATTATCGCTATACTTGAAGGCATGAGATTATATTCTTTTAGACAAGTCATTGTTTCCTCTGCAGTCTGTGCAATTCTGACAGCGTTTTTTGTCACTGTCTTAAATCACAAGGCTTTTAGCAGGGCGAATCAGAATACACAAAAAAACGATTATGCGGAGCAGTCTCAGACCGGCATTCCAGAGACTGCTATAGAAAACAACGTTGCAGATGAAGACTTTGTACTTGAGACTAACACTCCAAAGCTTATTGCAAACAAGGATTCCGGTTACTATACGGAAGACGAGGCGCAGAATATTTCTGTATACGAACGCTGCAATGAGGCTGTAGTCAACATAACCACACAGGTGATGGGATACAACTGGTTCTATGAGCCTGTGGTTACGTCAAGCGGTTCCGGCTCTGGCAGCATTATAGACAAGCGCGGCTATGTAGTAACGAATGTCCATGTCATAGAGAACGCTTCTACAATCAATATTTCTCTCTCTGACGGCTCTTCTTACGAGGGGCGCATTGTAGGACAGGACAAGGAAAGTGACATTGCCGTTCTTAAGTTTGATCCGCCGGACACTGTTGAATTAAAGACGATTTCGTTTGGCAACAGCGAAAATCTCAAGGTTGGTCAAAAGGTCATAGCCATCGGCAATCCGTTTGCTCTCGAGCGCACTATGACAACTGGTATTATCTCCGGGCTAGGGCGGCCTATTCAAGAAAGCACAAATGTAATTATCCGCGACATGATTCAGACTGACGCGGCCATTAACCCCGGCAACTCCGGCGGGCCGCTGCTTGACAGCCAGGGCAGGATGATTGGCATTAACACGATTATCTATTCTGCAAGCGGTTCGTCCAGCGGTGTCGGCTTTGCGATTCCTGCAAGCACCGCCCGCCGTGTAGTAAACGACCTTATGCGTTACGGCAAGGTGAACCGGGGAATAATGCAGCTTTCGCTTATTCAGAATACGAATCAGATTGCCAATTACGCCCGCTACGGAATAAGCACAGGCATGATTGTCAGCCGCGTAAAAGAAGGCAGCGAGGCAGAAAAGGCCGGCTTAAAAGGCGGCAGGAACAAGGTTCAGTACGGTCGCTTTAATCCGCAGACAATCTATCTTGGCGGCGATATTATTACAGACATAGACGGAATTGCGGTAAGCAAGCTGGCTGACTATTACAGCGCGTTGGAAAAAAAGAAGCCGGGCGATACTGTTATGGTGACTGTCTACCGTGACGGAAAATATGTGCAGCTGCCTGTCGTGCTAGAATCCTATAACGACGGCTCGACAAGTTCAAGCAGCAATAAGACTATTTAATCTGATTAAAATATTTTCGTACCATGATTTGATTTTTATAAAGGTCAAATCATGGTACGCTAGTAGTAGCAGTGATGTGTTATATTAACAAAAGCTTACGCTTGCTTATCCCAGTCAGTTTTTGAAAGCCAACTAAAGTAATTGATAAGCGTGTTCTTAAAGACATCGCTCATCTCTTCGCCAAAATCAAAGCGTTTTGCCTGTTTGTCCACAAGGTCAAGAGCTTCATTAACGGAAAGTCCCTTTGAATAAGAGCACCAGTCTACAACTAGTTCTACAAGATCTACCAAATCCATATCTTTTACACCATTTTGATGGTGTTCAGGATGGTGGGAATTAAACTGGTAATGATGGTTGAAAAATTCCTTGTATTTGTCTCTGCGCTCCAGATACTCTTTGGTGCCGTACGGAATTTTCTCGTTATCTCTGTCCATCTCAACAAGCCAGAGAAGTTCAGGGAACATGAGCTTTGAGTCATCATGATGTTCAGCTCGTTTTTCTAATTCGCCGGCCAACTGCCTAAGTGCGCGTCCGACTTTTTTCTTATGCTCAACAATCCCCTCGACAGTTTTTAATGTCTGTTGGTCTATTTCCATACTTACAGCTTTCCAAGCAAACTGGATATTCTAGAATCCAAAGCCGCGGCGATTTGCTTATCTTTCAGAGAATTAATTATAAGTCGCATGTGCTCAAGTACAAAAGAGACCAAGTCAGAGCCGTGACTTTCTTGTAAGAATTCAAATTCATCATAAGCAATGTTTTCAGAACCACAATATTTATTGCGCCATGCATCAGAAAGAGCCATAAGTCCGGGTCTGCCTTCCAGGCACTGGATAATCCATTCAAGCTGCATACGTGCCTCACTTTGCATAAACAAAGCCTTTTTGTCTTCTGGAAGGAACTCTGTCAAGTCACGCAGAGATTTTAACATGCAGGTTGTCTTCTTATATTTTTCTGCGACTTTTGAATCTGTAATAGAATCCGCTATCTCCGCAAATTCCCTTACAAGATCATTACCAGCGCTTGCAGCTGCAGGGTTAGTAACTGCTTCTTGAACATCCGCGGCTTCAGGAAGTTCTTCTACGCCCTCTTCTTCTGTAAGTTCTTCCGGTTCAAGTTCTACCTGTTCCGCCGCGACATCTTCTTCAAGAAGTTCTGGTGTTTCGTCTTCCATTTCGGGTATAAGTTCTTCTTCCTCAGAATTTACATCATCAGACTCAAATTCAGGCTCTTCAGCTTGAGGAAGCTCATCGTCAGGAGTCTCGGGAACATCATCTATGCTTTCAAATTCCGGTTCCGGCTCAAGTACAGATTCCGGCTCTTGCAGTTTTTGCGGCTTCGGTTCATCAGTCTTTTTTTCCGGAGCCTTCTGCACATCCTCATCCAAGCCAATAATCTCATCGTCATCTTTGTTGTCATCAATATCTTCTGACTCAAAAACAGGACTTTTCTCTTCACTTCTCTGAGCTGCAGGCGGCTGCAAGGGAGCAGGATTATTCCTAAAGAACTCGTCACTAGCTTCGTCTTCGAGTCTGTCTAATTTATCTTCTGGAGAAATTAGGGCATCCAGGCTGTTATCATCATGTCTTGACGCTTCTATCTCATCATCAAGTGTGTTTTCAAAAGGTGAAATATTCTCATCATTCTGTGTCAGACTTTCCAAATTATAGCCCAAATCCAAGGCGGCGACATCATCACTGCTATCTTCTTCAGTAATCAACGGTACAGGCTCATCTACATCGATTGCAAAAGACTCTTCTTCCTTATCCTTGTAGTCGGTCATTGTCTCGTGGAATGCAGCTTCGTCCAAATGAGGCTGGGCAGCAGCCGCAATCTTTTTGCCTACACGTTCCAACTTCTGTTTATAGGTCGGATTCCCTGAATTCTTTTCAGCTAATGAGCCGTACAGTTCTTTTGCATCTCCCAAACGGCTCTGCTTTTCATAATTATCAGCAAGCATAGAAACAGCCCGCGAGTCATAGGGACGCACATCAAGATATTTTTTTAGACTTTGCTCAGCTTTTACATGTTCGCCTTTCTGGTCATAGCGCATTGCACCGTCTTTATAGTACGCAACATAAGAAGGATCTATTGAACGAATTCTATCAAAGCATCCATCAGCCTTTGTTTCTTCTCCGCTACAAATGTAATACTGGCCAAGAAGATTCAATGTTCGTACGTCATCCGGCTGTTTATTCCAAACCTGCATTATCTTTTCATGCGCAGCATCCAACTTATTTCCTGTTAAAAGGATGTGTGTGTACTGCTGCAACATCTCGATACTTTCTGGAGAAAGATTTTCGTACTTTTCCATTGTATGCAAGGCTTCCATTATCTTGCCGTCAGACTCGTAAGCATCTGCAAGACCGGAGAGGGCTTCTGTGCTATCAGGCTCCAAAGCAAGAGCTTCTGTATACTGAGATTCTGCCTCTGTAAAAGAATCAAGCTGAGAATAGATATGCCCCATCTTTGTATGCATTCCTGCATGCTCAGGATTCAAGCTCAAAGCCTGTCCGACAAGTACTTGCGCATGACTTGCATTATCTTTTGACAGCAACAAATCGGCATAGCCGTCTATGGCCTCAAGCCAGCCCGGACGAGAACGAAGAGCAGCTTCATATTCCAGGGAGGCAGCTTCATTGTTGCCGACTTTTTCGTAGGCATGTGCCAAGTTCAAGTGCAGTACAGGATGATTCTGGTCAATCTTTAGTCCACGTTTGAGCGTATCAACGGCTTTTCCATAGTCACCCTGCAAGATATAAATAGACCCCAAGTGATTATAGGCCAATACGTCATCTTTATTTTGAGCAATAACCATCTCAAAACAATGTATGGCGCCCGGATATTTCTCCATATCCTTATACGTAAAGCCCAAATTATAGAACAGCTGGATATTATTCTCATCCAGAATAATTCCCTGCTCCAAAATCGAAACTGAATCTCTATATCGCTTAAGTTTACGGTAAATTGAACCCAAGTTATTTATGGCATCAAGATTACGCGGATCGATATCCATAATCTGCTTGTATACAGCAAGAGCGTCTTCATCTCTGCCTGTCTTTAAATATAAACTGCCTAACTCTCCAAGAAGCTCTAAACTTTCAGGTTCTTCAACGAGCAATGATTTAAAAAGCTCTTCTGCAAGGGCAAAATCTCTGGCCAAGACAGCAGCCTTGGCACGCCCCAGCGTTAATTTGGAAACCGAATCAGACATACTCTGCTCCCCTACTTTTTTAATGGTCTTGCAAAAACTTCTTTGGAAAGAGTTCCCATTATTTTTTCATTCACCTTTGGATAGGCGGCGACTGCAAAATAATATATCTTTCCATTTTTCAATCCGTTAAATGTTATTGTATTTGTATTGCCGACATTAACGGGCGATGCGCCTTCCACGGCTTCACTGCCAAGATATTCGCCAGGCCTGTCGCCATAGAATACATAATAGCCGCCTGTATAATTGTCTACAGAATACGTCCACGTCAGAGTAACGGAACTATCAGATGCCACTGCCGTTACCCGGAACGGCGGAAGAGGCGGCTCCACTTCCTTAAAGTGCATATCAACAGACATTACAGAAGGGCTTACGTCACCATCTCCGTCTGGATACAAATCTGCACGGAACTGAAAATACAGCCCTTTGACATTCTTTATCTTGGAATGGTTTTTGACAGGAATCCACTCGGGGAAATTCTCATCCCATGAAAAATAGTTATCGCCACTTCGGACGTACATCATTATGTCAGTTTGATTCGGTGTATCCAGCAGCGCATCAATTTTTGTAAGCTCAGCATCCTGCGAAATCATCAGAGGTTCAGAAACAAAACTGCCCCCATCCCGGGAATAACTGTCATATCTCATGGCAGTCGCGGTATCACTCTCGCAAGTCCGCTCAATACGGAAGTCGTCTATAAGGCCTGTATACTCAGGACAAATGTCTATTGCCGCCACAACACCCAGGTTACACTGGCAGATACTGCCGCCGGCTTCTTTTCCGTTCGTAGTAACATACTTTAATGTTTCCAGCCGACCGTTTATTCTATACTCCAGCAGTCCTGTTGAACTGTCATAACTTATGGCATGGTGAGTCCATACATTTGGAATTACTGTACTATATGAGGAAAGTGTAAGCTGACCATTATTTTCTGTGTAATCAGCAAATACATTCGTAAAACTCCACTCCAGATGGTTTTTGTAAAATCCTGCATTTATTATCTGATAAAGAAGGTTTTTACGTACTGTCCGTGAAGAACGCCAGGAAAACACCCTCTCGCCATTCTCGCCCACAGAAGGTTTTATCCAGAATTCTATAAGAAAAGAACCTGTTATACCGGAAGTACCAAAAAGAGAACCGTTCTTGCCAGAAAGGCTTAAGCCGCCTGCACCTATGGAAAGGCCGGAACCTTTACCCATTTTGGAATCTTTTGTTTTTAATATATCATTTGAGACAATATCATAGTTTCCTGCGGAATCAGAAACAGTATCCCCCTCAAAATCCAGAAGCAAGTCTGTGGAAGACGAAACTTTACGGCCATTTGTGTCTAAAGTCAGACTGTCATAGCCGTATTTTCCCTTGCCAGTAGCTACGCGAAACGTCTTTTCAACCTTAGACCATCCGTCTTTACCGCCTAAAGTCACGATTCTTTCCTCTGCATTCAGAAAACATGCAGCGGAAAAGAAAACATATATTACTATAGATAAAGTCTTTTTATTCATAACCAAATCCTTATTATAAAGGAGTATTAAAAAAAAATCCACCTTTGTTACCATTATCGAAGGAAAATAGGCCTCTCTTGAGAATAAACAGGGATAGAGACAAATAATATAAAAAATGCTATTATCTCATTATATTATTTCTACATGGAGTTATACATGTCAGCAGAATTCGAAGCATTGAAGAATTATATTGAGTCAAATAAGAAAGAAATGGTGGAACTGGAAAGGCTTTTGACCAGCTGTCAAGCGCTTGCCCCTGAAAGCGGCGGTGACGGAGAAAGCAAGAAATGTGCAGTTCTTGAAGAATACCTCAAAAAGATGGGCATAACAAGACTTGAGCATTACGATGCAAAAGACAGCAGAGTTTCAAGCGGTATACGACCTAACCTTATTGCGACGATTCCAGGCAACAAAGACGATTACAATATCTGGGTTTGCGCCCACATGGACGTTGTTCCTACCGGCGAACTAAAGCTCTGGGACACTGATCCTTGGAATGTAACCGAAAAAGACGGCAAGATTTACGGACGCGGTGTAGAAGACAACCAGCAGGGGCTTGTTTCCGGCGTTTTTGCAGCACTTTCATTCGTAAAACAGCATATTCTGCCGGAACACACAATCAAACTGCTGTTCATGGCGGACGAAGAATTCGGTTCCGTCTACGGAATGCAGTATCTTGTAAAAGAACACTTGGACTTGTTCGGCAAAAATGACCTTATTCTTATTCCCGATGGGGGCGATTCAAAGGGAGAAACTATAGAAATTGCCGAAAAGAATATTTTTTGGGCAAAATTCCACACAATCGGCAAGCAGGCGCATGGTTCCCGCCCAGACTTGGGCAAGAATGCCATGCTTGCGGCTTCAGACCTTGCGCTTAGAATCAACGGACTTGAAAAGAAATTCAACAAGCAGGATTCTCTCTTTGACCCGCCATATTCAACATTCCAGCCTACGATGAAGACGGCGAATGTTTCTACAGTGAATATAATTCCAGGCGATGACGTGTTCTTTGCAGACTGCCGCATAAATCCATGCTACAGTCTTGACGAAGTACGTACGGCAGTGAATGAGCAGATAAAAGAAGTTGAGTCTAAATATGGAGTAAAAATTGAAGTAAGCGAAGTGCAGGCTGAAAGTTCCAAGCCGACGCCACAAGACGCACCTGTTGTAAAGGCTCTTTCACGCGCATTAAAAGAAGTCCACGGAATCACCGCCCGCTGCATCGGCGTTGGCGGCGGAACGGTCGGCGCATACCTTAGGAACTGCGGATTCAACTGCGTTGTATGGTCTACGCTCGATGAGCTTGCACACCAGCCTAACGAGTATGCTATAATCGACAACATCGCAAAAGATGCAGAGACTATAGCATTCCTCGCAAGCGGGGAATAAAATTATTTTAGTCTTCCGGCAGTAACAGGACGCAACAAGTCCTTGCTGGAAAGCATAAGTTCTTTAACCTCTATGCCGGGTTTCGTACTTACCAGTGTGAGTTCATGCAAGCCGGCACAGAGGAATACTTTTCCGGCATTTACATTTGTGTACTTTCCAAGAGTACTCCTGCACTGGAAAGAAGCAGCAGACCTACCGTCTATCATAACATTAGTAGCAGACTGAGAAAGATCATCTCCCTCTTTTTTATATTCGCCCATTATGCAGTACTCGGAGTCTTCTTTTACGTCTATATAGGCCTTGTTTCCTTCTTCCACGGCAAAGGTTTCGCCGTCCTTGACAAGTCTTGCACCATCAGGAAGCTTTGTTCCAAGAGCCTTAAAGACTTCAAGATTCTTTAGAAGTCCAAGTTCACGTTTAGACACATTGGCTCTTAAAATAAAAGCTAACACATCGATTGCAGAAAGCTGCAATTCACCGCGTGTCAAGCTGCCATTTTTGAGCGACTCTGCAATATTGTCGCCATAAACGTTTGATTCCGCACCGTCATTGTCTACGACCATATAAACATTATTACGGGCGCGTATCATTGCTGCAGTGTTCTTTACAGTTTGCTCTCCACCAGTAACACAGTCGTTCATGCCGGCCCACCAGTCCGTCATCACAAGACCTTTAAAACCCCATTCCCGGTGCAGAATCGTATTAACCAAATCATAGTTCGAGGCAGTCCAGTGTCCGTTCACAGGGTTATATGCCGTCATGACGGAACAGGCATTGCCTTCTTTTACGGCAATTTCAAATCCTCTAAGATAAACCTCGCGCAAGGCTCTTTCTGAAACAACTGCATTGCAGGTACGTCTTCCTGTTTCCTGGCTGTTTGCGGCAAAGTGCTTGATTGTGCCATGAACTCCGCTCTGCAAAAGGCCTTCAAGCTCAGCTACAGCCATGCGACCTGTAAGCAACGGATCCTCAGAGAAATACTCAAAGTTTCTGCCGCACAATGGATTGCGGTGGATATTCATTCCCGGTCCAAGCAGGGCGTCAATTTTATTCTCCGCAAGCTCTTTACCTTCAAAAACATACAGTTCACGTACTAAATCAAGATTCCAGCTGCAAGCGAGCATAGTTCCGCTCGGCATGAGTGAAGCTTCCTTTCCTGTATCAAGTCTTATACCAGAAGGTCCGTCTGAACAACCTGCGACAGGAACCTTATACTTGTCGTGCAGAACGGGACTTACTCCGCCATAGGCCGCAGCAATGCCCTTTGTGACTTTTTCACTCAGCATACCCTCGCCGCGGGCAAGAGTCGCAAGTTCATCGTCACTCATCTGGGCAACAAAGTCTTTCATCTTTGAATTGTCTTTTTTTACATCTTCAAAGGTAATACCTTTAAAACCTGTATACGCAATATCTTTCGGAAGATTCTCACGAATTCTAGCCGGCATATCAACAGCACTTAAAGTAACAGGGGCATAAGACTCACTAAACGTGCCGTCTGCCTTTGCTTCGCCTGGAACGATACGGTCAAAAGCTTCTACAGGTGCGAGAGCCTGTTCAAGTCTTTGTGTAATCAAATCTTTTTCAAGATGATAGGCGTCTTTTCCGTCAACAAGAACAGCATTCGCGCTAAGAGAATCAGTTCCGACATAAAACTTGTAGTCACCTTGTTCCAGCACCATGCAGGACTTGTTTCCAGTTACTCCACTTTCATCGTAAGAAGCAAAATCAGAGAGCTTAAATACAAGTGTCAGTCTTTCACTTTCACCGCACGCAAGAAGGCGAGTTTTTGCGAATGCGCAAAGAACTCTGCCGGCCTTGCCAAGCTTGCCCTGAGGAGCCTCGCAGTACACCTGGACAATCTCCTTTCCGCTATACGTCCGGCCGGTATTCTTTACCGTAACAGAGACTGTAAAATTTCCGTCTTTACTGCTGTTCAGTTCAACTTTATCCAAGGAGAATGATGTATAAGAAAGCCCATAGCCAAAGGGGAATAAAATCTTATCCCTAGCAAAGGTCATAAAATATCTGTAACCGACATATATATCGTCTGTATAGACACTGCGGTTAGGATTACCAAAATTCTTTGTAGAAGGATAATCATCCAACGACAAGGCAACTGTATCGGTAAGCTTTCCGCACGGTGTTGCTTTGCCCATAAGAACACGGGCAGCAGCACGTCCGCTTTCCTGTCCGCCGTCCCATGCGACAATAATCGCTTTTATATGTCCCTTGTATGCAAGGTCAGAAACCCAGCTCATATCGATAATACCGGAAATATTCAGAAGTACAGTAACATTGTCAAACGCAGAACAAATTAATTTTAGATTAGCTTTCTCTTCATCACGAAGATAATAACTTCCTTTTTCCGCATGAAAGTCCTGGTCTTCACCGGCAGTACGGCCAATTACAAACAGAGCTTTATTAGAAACTTTGGCACACTTTTCAACAAGTTCGGACTTTAAATCCATATCTTTCTGACTGGCCGGTTCAGAAGCCCACATTCCACCGGCATTGTCAAACGGATTATCTTTAATCCAATTCCTGTATACAGCCACCAATTCTTTGTCAACCTTAGCAGAACTTTCTTCTGCGGCAAGTTCCAACATAGAATCGATTAAGTTCGTACTATACGGACAATGAACAGAACCGCCGGAACCAGTTCCGCTCTTATAGTAATCTATCTGGGTTCTGCCAAACACGCTCACCCTGTCAGTTTTTACAAACGGCAGGACCTCGTTTTCATTGCGTAAAAGAACGAGACCTTCCTGAGCTGCCTCAAGTATTTTTTCACCAAATGTCATAGCTTACTTCCTCTTATATATATTTTTTCAGGACGACACACGCATTATGACCGCCAAAGCCCAACGAAGCTGATGCAGCGGCCTGAATTTCACACTGACGGCCTCTATTAGGAGTATAATCCAAATCACAGCCACCTTCAACATCAGGATTATCCAAATTGATTGTCGGCGGCACAAAGCTGTCATTTATTGCCTTGATGCAAAATAAAGCTTCTATCGCTCCAGCGGCTCCAATCAAGTGCCCGGTCATACTCTTTGTAGACGAAATATGAAGCTTAGCCGCACACTGCCCGAAGACTGTTTTTATCATATTAGTCTCCGCAATGTCATTCAGCTTGGTAGAAGTCCCATGCGCATTGTAATACTGGATATCAGAAGCATCAAGCCCAGCGTCATGCAAAGCTTCGCTAACAGCCAGAGCAGCACCGCTCCCGTCCTTGCACGGAGCAGTAATGTGGCAGGCATCTTCAGAAGAACCGTATCCTGCCAGTTCCGCATATATCTTTGCGCCGCGCCGCAGGGCATGGAGTTCTTCTTCAAGAACAAGCACAGCCGCCCCTTCACCAACAACAAAGCCTTCTCGGTCTCTGTCAAACGGACGGCTCGCCTTCTGAGGTTTATCGTTATAAGAACTGGCAAGGGTCATAAGAGAATCATAGCATGCGATATTAAAACCGTTTATGGCGGCTTCCGTTCCCCCTGCCACACAGATATCCAATCGTCCTGACCGTATTGTATCAAGCGCAAGTCCCAGGGAATCAGTGCCGGACGCACAGGCTGTATTAACAGTCCATGCAGGGCCGTGCAAGCCCAAGCTTATGCTCAGATTCGCCGCAGCCTCACTTGAAATCGCCATCGGTATAGTCAACGGAGGCATTTTCCCGGGAGAAAAGTCTTTGCCATAGAAAAAGGAATAGCCGGATGCAAAAATCTCCTGTCCGCCCAGGCAGTTGCCGACAATAACTCCGGTCTTTTCATTCTGTAAGTCAATAGAGCTTAGTTTTGAATCTTGAACTGCATCTTTTGCAGCAGCGAAAAGAAATTGCGAAAAACGTGCCATCTTGCGGCCGGCACTGCGAGAAACTCCATAGGCGGCAATATCAAAATCTTTTACTTCGCCTGCAATCTGCACGCCATACGAAGATGCGTCAAAAAGAGATATGCGCGAAATACCGCTCTGCCCCGCCTTTATTGCAGTCCATGCACTTTCAACGCAGTTGCCTACAGGGCAGACAAGTCCCAGACCGGTCACAACAACCTTTCGAGCGGACATACGAAACCTAACGAATCTTAAAGAATATTCCCAACAGTCCCATAGTAATCAAAAGCTGCATAACAAGAAACTTTATAAGAACCTGGGTCGGTGACCATCCATGATTTTTTCTGTAATGGTCATGTAACGGAAAGCGGATGTTCTCAAAAATAATAATATGGAAAAAACGCTTCAATGCGACTTTTAAAAGCCCCATGCCACCGTTAATGAAAATAATAGTGGAAGTAACAAGGAACATAAAAGGATTGCCGCTGACCATAACACAAACACCTATGTAAAAGCCAAGGGCACGAGAACCTGCGTCCCCCATAAGTACTGAACTCGGAAACGCATTATGCCAAAGATAACCCATAAGTATGCCGGCGAGGCAGAATGTAATCAAACCCCATGACGCGCCGTTTTCCAGATTAGGAACCAAAAGATATGTCGCGGTGTTTACATGCCCCAAGACAATATAGAAGATAATTGCCATGGTAAAAAGGCCGACAAGCACCAATGAAGAGCTAAGACCGTCAACGCCATCGGTACAGTTCGTTGTATTTACCGACGTCCACAGCAAAACAGTGGAAATCAAAATATAAAGCCATTTCGGAATATAGATTGCAGAAGAAGTAAAAGGCAGCCAGAACATAAGAGCACCCCCATGTTCCGCATCCCCCATAAAACGGGCAAGCAGAATAGAAGCAGTAATAGCGATAGCAAGGTCTAGCACGGCCTTAAGGTACTCACCCCACCCCTTTTCACTCCTGTCATCCAGGTAACCGGTAAGCATCATCAGCCATGTCAAGACAAGCAGTGCAAGCTGCAGAAAATTAAGAGGCGCAAATACCAGGCACAGCAGAACAAACAGCGAAATGAATACCACTCCCGCACCTGTAGGCTTGCCTTTGGAGACCTCTTTTGAAAGCGTAAACTCACGCCCCCTGTCATGCGGCAGGATATCATAAAATTTAGGCAAAAGCTTTTCAGTAAGCAAAAAACCTATATACAAAGCAAGAACTATCAAAACTGCATAAGACTGCAAAAGGCGTGCCGGTCCCCAATAGTTTTTCAGCACCCCCCCTAAATAATACAACATATCATCCCCTGAATACTATTTATGTTATACTAGCAAAAAGCAAACAATATTTCAATAAATACAAATAAATGCAAGAGCATTCAGAACCGTTTAAGAAGACCGTTTTTTAAGTCTTCCAAAGCGCGCGCTTTCATCTCCGCATGTTTCTTCTTGCCGGTCGCAGTCATAGGCAGTGAATCTACTATGCAAAAATACCTCGGGCGCTTATATGAAGAAAGCATATTGCTTTTTGCAGTAAAATCACGCAAATAATCCACGCTGAGCGTTTCTTTGCAACCGTCCGCAGGAACGGCATACGCGACAAGGACATTTCCCCTTGCACTGTCAGGCACGGAAGTCACCAGACAGTCACCCACCAAGTCACTTTTGCAGATTTCCTCTTCTATCTGCAGAGGGTAAATGCACTCTCCGGAAACAAGAATCATATCATCCTTCCGACCCTTTATTGTCATAGAAAAGTCTTGCGCCCACGACCCCGTGTCTCCGGTATAAATCCAGCCCTTATAGAATTTCTCTTTCTGCAATGACTTGTCGCCAAAATATGAATATGCAGTTTTTTCTGGAGAAAAAATGATAATCTCGCCCTCACTAACACCGTCACGCGGCACGATTTCTTCAGGCTCAGCCTTTTTATCAGGATATAACTTTACGACACGAACCTCATCATCTATGCAGCTTTTACCTGCAGAACCTGCACCTTCCGGTAAATCGCGCGGCGAAAGAAAGGAATTCCAAAACGTTTCAGTCGTTCCGTAGCCGTTAAATATATTTGGCGTCAGAACATTCATATAGCGCAGGCAGTCATCTTTAAGCAAGGCGCTGCCCATGGTGACGATGCCCCGCAACGAAGATAAATCCAGAGATTCCTTTTCCTGAACACGGCACAGCATCTCGACATTGGTCGGGGCACCCATCAAAAAAGTAATTCCGTATTCGGTTAGCCACTGCAGAGCTTTGTATGGGTCAAATTTCCGCATTACTACGACACAAGCGCCAACATAAAAGACCGGGCACAAGCCGCCGGAATGCAGACCGCCCCGGTGAAACCATGGTGTCATATTCATCGTCACGTCATTGCAGTTGAGCGGATACTGCATTATCACATCATGTGCGGAAAGCACTTCGTTTATATCGTTTATCGGCACGGACTTTGGCAGAGATGTCGTTCCGCTGGTACAAAAGCGCACTACCTCATCATAGATATGCGGCCTGAACGTAAGCACAGGGTCACAGGCCGGCTTTCCGCGCACATACGTGTCATACAGGACATGTCCTTCAGGTAAATCGCATTCTTTTAAAGAACCTTCAATGCAATCTGCCATTACAAACAGAACAGGATTCCAAGACGAAAGCTCCTGCGAGCGCACAACAATTTCTTTAGCATCCTGGGAGTACAGAACGACTTTTGGTTTGTTGTGCTCCATAAGCAACGCAAGCTCCCCTGCAGAAAGCCGGAAGTTTGCAGGAAAGAAGACCGCTCCTGCCTTTCTTGCCGCAATATAGGCTACACAAAAAGCAGGGCAGTTCCTCATCACAAGCATAACCGCATCACCCTGCCCCACCCCGCTCTGAATCAGGGCATGTGCAAGGGCATTCGCCTGTTCATTAAGCTCACGATACGACCATCTTAGAGTTGTCTCTGGGTCAATAAGCGCAGGTCGTTCGGCAAAGCGCCGCGTATTGCGTAAAAATCCATTCAGCCATGTATAGCCATGCTCAAAACTGTCACGGAACATGCTGTCATCATAGGTTCGTCCGTTCATGTTATTAAATCGAATCCAAAAGCTTTTTTACATCCGCAGTCCTGTATGAAGGATTTTCGGTTCGCAGATATTCCAGCTGCTTTTTTGCGCCTTCCGTATCTTTCAGCGTAATACAAACTTTTGCAAGTTCGTAATAGGCATCCCAATTCTTCTTGTCAGCCGCAATTACGTCTTCATACGTAGTCTTCGCACTGTCATACTTACCTGCGGAAGCATACGACTTGGCAAGATTCTCCCGCACGGTATTGTCCTTCGGGCGGATTTTAAGCGCATTCTGATAATACTTTACGGCACTGTCATAGTCAGCCTTCTGGCCATACGCATTTCCCAAGTTGTTATTCACCTCAAAGTTGCCGGCTTCTTTTGCATAGGCTTTTTCCAGGAAAGTCACAGCACTGGCGGCATCGCCGCTTTCCAGACACAGCACGCCGAGATTAGTCAGAGCCTTTACATTCTGCGGGTCAGTAGTTAAGACTTCCTTATACAAGGACAAAGCCTTTGTGTCATCACCTGTCTTATCGCACATCAAGGCATAGTTATACGTTATGTTGGTCTGCACGGCAGTGGCAGCATTCTTTCTGTTATCATACGAAAGTTTCGCATACGAAAGAGCCGTATCGCTTTTGCCCTGGGCATACATTACCGTAGAAAGGTTATAATACGTTACCGGATCTTTGTTATTTGGATCCATATATGCGAGAGCCTTTTTGTAGCTCTCCTCTGCGGCCGTATAGTTTTCGCAGGCCGAATATACAGAACCAAGCTCCTGATAGTTCTGCGAATTGGACGGATTGATGCGGATTGCCTGAGTAAAGGCATCGATTGCGCCACGGTAATCCCCCTGCCGCGAAAGGATACGCCCCGCGGCAAGATAGGCACGCTCATAGTTCGTGTCTATCTGGTATGCCTTGCGGTATGCAGACAAAGCCTGTGAAGTACGCTTGAGCCGCTCCGAGACAAAGCCCAGATTGTACTGTGCCGGCGCATATTCGGAGTTATACTTTACAGACGAAGTAAATGAAGAGCTTGCCGCATCATATTTACGCTGCTGAGCCTGCGCACGCCCCAGTTGATAATAGTACACGGAATTAGTCGGATCTGCGGCAACGGCTTTACGCAGTTCCGCCTCGGCCTGAGCATAATTCTTGTTTTCAAAAGAATCCATCGCAAGAATATAATGCGAAGCCGGATTTGAGCTGTCTTTTTCTATAGAGCCGCCAGCATAGGCAAGGGCGCTTTGCATAAGCTGCTTGCGCTTGGCAGGCTCCCCCTGTGCCTGTGAAGCATCATACAGAGCGGAGCTTATCTCACCCATCTTGTCAGCAAAGAACTTCTTGTCATCTGCAGGAAGCATCTTCTTTGCCTTCTCAAAATGTCTGAGCGCACCTTCCACGTCACCAGAATTCAAGGCGACTTTTCCTAAGGCGATTTCATTATTGATGTCTTTTATAAGCTTTGCCTGGGCAGCACTTTCCGCAGCTTTCTTTGCCTCTTCCGCCTTGCGCCGGGCTTCCTGTTCCGCCCGCTGCTTTGCCTCAGCTTCCTGCTGAGCCTTTTTTTCGGCGGCGGCAGCCCGTTCTGCCTCGGCCTGTTCCTTCTGCGCCTGCACCAGGTCATTCATGGCCTGAACATTCCTCTTGTTCTCTTCTGTCTGGCGGGCAAGCTGTTCTTTTAACGCTTCCGTACTACGGGCATTTTCCTCGTTCTGCCGCGCAAGCTCGTTCCGCAGAGAGTCAATCGTAGACTGCACCGCATCGGTCATACCGCTAGTATCCACATTCACATTCACCGGCTGCCCTGCTCCGTTTGCTCCAGAAGAACTCTGCTGCAAGGCAAGCTCGTCAGCCTTTTTCTTCAAAGCGGCAGCTTGATCCAACAAAGACGAGACAAGCTCGTCATCTGGATTCTGAATCATCAGTCCGTTCAAAAGCTGCAACGCCTCGCCATACAGACCGGAATCTATATAACGCTTGGCACGCGCAAGAGTGTTCTCGTGTTCCTTTGCTTTCTGCTCCGCAGTCAATTCCCTTGGACCGGCATTTCCAGCCATCTTTTGCCCCACAAGAACAGCACCGCCGATTCCTCCGCCCAAACCCAAGACAAGAGCAAGAATCACGGCAAGAATAACAAAGCCCTTGCCGGTGCGAGATGCGGCAGGTGCTTCAGAGGCTGGAGCGACAGGGCTTTCTGCAGCTCCCGCAGTTGCGGCAGACCCATCCTCAGATTCGTCATTATCAACAGACTCTTCGGTATCGTC
>CAZKPZ010000044.1:0-19912 GCA_964554745.1 uncultured Treponema sp.
GTGGTGTCTTTCTTGCGTCCGCGCAGCTGAATTTCGCCGTCAACGGTGAGCACGGCAAGGTCGCCTGTGTCGAACCAGCCGTCTGCCGTCATTACTTTTTCTGTTAAGTCTGGGCGCTTGTAGTAGCCTTTCATGACGGTGCCGCCCTTTACCTGCAGCGAGCCTTTCTGACCCGGCGGCAGAATGAGTCCGTCTGCGTCGACTACGCGTGCTTGCACGCCTCTGATAGGCGTTCCGACTGTGCGCATTACCGGACAGGCAACCGGGCGTACTGCAACGATAGGCGCTGTTTCGGTGAGTCCGTATCCTTCCACGATAGGAACGCCGACAGACCAGAAGAAGTTGTCGATTTCAAAGGGGTATGCGCCGCCGCCGGAGATACCCGCGCGGAAATTCGTTCCCAGCATGTTCTGTATCTTTCTGAATACGAGCAGCTGCCCGAGCAGTTTTAATGGCCATAGCAGTGCCCACGGAATCAGGTAGACGAACCACCAGAATACTACGTGGTCTGCGCCGAATCTGGCCTGCTTTCTGAACATAGTTCTGTCCATTGCTGACCAGATTTCGGCTATTTTTACAAAGAATCTGAATATTGCGTAGGTGAGTCCGCCCACTTTGCGCATTTTGCGCCAAATGCCTTCGTATACGGCTTCAAAGACGCGGGGAACTGCCGGCAGCAGTGTTGGGTTGAGCTTTTGCAGGTCGGCGAGCAATACGGAGCCTATCGGTTTTGAGTAGCAGATTGTCGCCGCCTGTGACATTATGACGTATTCGACTTCGCGCTGAAAGGCGTGCCATACGGGGAGCACGCAAAGTCCGCGTTCGCCCGGGTTAAGGAAGATTCTCTCGTTTACTTCGTCAAGCTGTGTGATGAAGTTTCCGTGTGAGAGCATTACGCCCTTCGGAGTGCCTGTAGTCCCGGACGTAAAGATAATTGTGGCGATGTCATCCCACTGGCCTTTTTCCAGCTCGTTTTCAACGGCATCTATGTTCCGCTTGCGCCATTCGTGGCCGCTCTTTTTTAAGTCCTGGAACTGCAGCACCTTTACGCCCATGTCTGCGGCGCGGGTCTTCTGCTCCTGGTCTATGTCGTCAAAGGCAATCATGGTCTTCAGCAGAGGAAGCTCCGCCTTTATATTGAGGAGTTTTTTTATCTGCGATGTGTTCTCTGTTATGACCATGGCGCATTCTGCAAAGCTCAAGATGAGTGTCAGGTCTTTTTCTGTCGCATCGCAGCCGCGCGGTACGTCGATGGCACCGATTGCAAGAAGCCCTACGTCTGCGTGTTCCCATTCAGCGCGGTTGTCTGCTATAAGCCCGATTTTGTCTCCTCGCTTTACGCCCAGCTCTAGTAATGCACCGCCAAAATCCAAGGCGCTCTGATAAAAATCGTGGTAGTTTGATGAAGTGTACTGCCCGGTTTTTGAGTGTGACATTTGCGCCGGAATTTCTGGATATTTGGCCGCAATCTTGCGCAATAATTTAGGAATGGTGCATTCGAATTTCATCTGGGCTTCCTCTGTTTTAGTCTTCTGACAAAAAATCGATTTTTGTAAAGGTAACCGTTATTATATACAAAAATGCCGCTGTGTTTCAAGGAGTAAATCACGGCTTGTGTTCGGACTTGTTTGTATATTTTGATAATAAACTGCATAAATATGCAAAATTTTATTGACACTGGCGGAAAATTTTAGAATAATAAGGGCATTATGATTACGGCATTGGCACAAGAGTTAAACAGCGCCCTTGAAGGCACGACTGCAGGCTGTCTCCTTTCTGATGTGGGGCAGAGAATGTATTTTCCGAAAGGAATTATTGCGCAGAGCGGCGAGGCTAAGAAGCTGGGTAAAACCGCCAACGGCACTATAGGAATGACCGTAATGAACGGAGAGCCTGTAGTTCTTCCGTCTGTGCAGAAGATTGTTCCTGAGCTTAGTTCAAGGGAGCTTGTTGCTTATGCTCCGACTGCCGGTAACCCGAATTTGCGTGAGTTATGGAAAGAAAGTATCATAAAAAAGAATCCGCTTTTGCAGAATAAGCCGTTTTCTCTTCCTGTCCTTGTTCCTGGTCTTACGGCGGGCATTTCTTATCTGGCAGACCTCTTCTTGGACGAGAACCATGGCTTTCTGATTGCTGATCCGTGCTGGGACAATTACCCCCTGGTAGTGCAGGGCAGGCGCAATGCTCCGTTCCACCAGTTCAAGATGTTTGAGAACGGTAAATATAATCTTCCGGGGCTTGAAAAGACCTTGCAGGAAGAGGCAAAGACCGGTTCCGTCCGCGTGCTGTTCAACTTTCCGCAGAATCCGTCCGGCTATTCACCGACGGTGAAAGAGGCCGCGGAGATTGTCCGCATGGTGAAGGACCTGGCAGACAAGGGCACTAAGGTTATGGTCTGGTGCGATGATGCGTACTTTGGTTTGGATTACGAGGATAATGTTGAGCGCCAGTCTTTGTTTGCATATCTTGCTGATTTGAGTCCGAATGTTCTTGCGGCAAAGATAGACGGACCTACAAAAGAGGACTTCGCATGGGGCTTCCGCTGCGGCTTCATCACCTTTGCAAGCAAGGGTATGACCGAATCTCAGTACGATGCCCTGGTCAAGAAGCTGATGGGGGCAATCCGCTCTTCTGTATCTTGCTCTTCCACGATTCCGCAGTCTCTCCTGCTCCGTGCCTTCCGCGACCCTGAGACCGAAAGCCAGAAGGCGGCGTTGCGCAAGGTGCTTGAGGCTCGCTACAAGAAAGTCCGCGCGTTTGTGGACAGCCATACAAGCAGTGAGATTGAGCCGCTGCCGTTCAATTCGGGATACTTTATGTCGTTCCACACAAAGACCGTTGACGCCGAGGCTTTGCGGCAGAAGTTGCTAAAAGAGCGTGGAATCGGTACAATATCAATCGATGCCCATACATTGCGTGTCGCATTTTCAAGTCTTGAAGAGGATAAGATTGACATTGTTTACCAGGCCATCTACGATATGGCTCAAGAGTTTTCTAAATAAATCTGCGGCAGTGCTCGCACTGTCTGCGGGGGTGTTCTTTTCTGCCTGTTCACCTGCAAAGGACGAGCCTTTGATAATCTGGACGGACAGAGAAGAAATTGTTTCCTGTGCGGAACTTTTTAATGCCACGCATGACATAAAGGCCGCTGTTGTGTACAAAAGCGACGCGGCTCGCTCTTTGCCCCCTGCAAGGGACGAGAAAAAGCCGGATTTGGTCATAGCGTCGTGGTTGCGCACGTCTTCTATGCGGAAGAATTTTTCTTCTATAGAAAAGCTCTTCAGCCAAAACGAACTGCATAAAAGTGACTTCTATTCTATTCTATTGAATTCCGGTGCTCATAACGGAAGCCAATATCTGATTCCTGTCAGTTTCAATCTGCCGGCCGTTGTTTTTGATGAAAAAAGCGCTTCATTTGTAAAGAGCAGTCATATTATTTCTGTTGATGAGATTCGCGCCGCTGACAAGGCCTTTTCCGAGGTGGACGAAAAGGGGCAGTACAAGCACATGGGCTATGCGCCGTCATGGGACGGTGACTTTTTGTATCTGGTGGCAAAGCTCAAGGGCGCTTCTTTTAAGGAAAAGGACAGTATTTTTGGATACGATGACACTGCAGTTGATTCCGCCGTTTCGTATCTGAGGTCTTGGACTCTTGAGAATCACACGGAGACGCTGGCGGAGCAGAATTTTCAGTTCCGCTACCTGTATATGCCCAAGAATGAGCAGCTTGAGGGAGGTCGGAGCCTTTTTACTTATATGACCAGCCGGGATTTCTACACGATGCCGGGCGACCGTGCGGATAAGCTTTCGTTCCGTTGGGTTTCTGACGGCGAAAAGATAATGATAGAAGATGATGTCGTCTACTTGGGGCAGTATCGGGAGGCTCAGAATCCCAGTAAGTCCGCCCTGTTTGTAAAGTGGTTCTTTTCACCGGAGACACAAAAGAATTTAATCGAGCGCTATCGCTCAATGGGGCTTGATACTAAGGAATTCGGTATTGCGGGAGGATTTTCGTCTCTAAAAGAGGTGAATTCAAAGATTTTCCCTACCTATTATCATGAGCTTTTGGGCAATATGCCGAATGAGGATATAGTTTCTATACCGGAGACTCTGCCGGCACGCTGGCAGATATTTAAGTCCCGCGTTATTATTCCGTTCCTGAAGGAAAATACTGCCGCGGTAAAAACAGAAGACTCTGCCGGCGCTCTGCCAGGAAAGTCTCTGGACGAATTTATCTCTGACTGGAGCCGCCAGGCCTTCTGATGTTAAATTCCTATTAAATTCCGTTCCTTGCTTCCGATAATGAATATAGAGGGCAAGGAGGTCTTTATGTATAACAACGGAATTACATTAAACGCAGCTTCTTACAGAACCTATTTCACGGCTGGTTCTGCTTCAGGCAGGCTGTATGTTCCTGTACAGCCTGGACTTGTCAAATACGCGCAGCTTTCGTTCGTGCACGGGACTGCCGCCAAGGCAGGGCAGAAAACTGTCTCTCTTGATAAAATTCACATACTGAATACTCTCATCGAGCAGCTTGTTACAATGAACAAGCAGGCAATATCAAAGGATGATGCCTATGCTCTTACGGAAAATCAGAAAGATGCGCTGATAAAGAGCTATGAAAGCCAGATTCACTCTGCGATAGCGCTGTCTCAGCAGCCGCAGACCTATGGGCTTGCCGGTCTTATGCCGGAAGTCGGCGCGTTGGTGGATGTGTCTGCCTAAATTATTATAAACAGACTTTTCCTCTTCTATAAAAATGTTATATTCGTATCGGCTTGTCAGATTACCGATAATGGAATAAGATAAATGATACATTCATTTAAAATCTAAGGAGTTGTGCATTTAATTATGGAAGAGAAAGTTAAAATTGCATCTCTGCCACAAATCGTAAAGGTGCTAAACGTTATTGTCTATATAGTGCCTTTCTTTTTTTCTACATTTTTGTGTATCCGATACGGTCTTTTTACCTTGCGAGGCTTCTTTAAGTTGCTGCTCAGTGTTTATGGCATTCCGGTAATCGTTTTGAACATTATACTGGTTGCATTTATTGCGCGTAAGGCGTATTCCAGGCTGCTTTCCTATGACGGCAGCGAACAGTCGGCGGATTTTTGCAATGACGTTGCGAACAAGTACATGACTGCCAATATCATTATGATTTGCGGTTTCAATGTCCTGTATCCAATCGCCATGGCGCTTTCTTCCCGCTATCAAGTTTTTACATTCCAGTTTCCAACTTATCTTTGCACGCATTTGGGCGTAACATTCCTTGTCGGTGTTTTTATATTCATACGCTGGCTTGAACGCTATGAAGAATGGCTTTCTTTCTTGCCCTTCCATTCAGGCAATATGAAGCTCTCTATCGTTATGCGCTATATGCTTGTAAGCGGCATTCTTATTCTGGGAATGTTCCTGCTCGTTGCAGGCCCTGCGTTTGCCAGACGCTTTCAGAATACTCCGGTGCGAACCTTTGTTGTCTCCGTCATGTTGCCGCTTATGTTTATAGGCGTGCTCTTTGACTTGATGGGGCTTTTTTCTATGACGAGCGGAATGAAGCGCAGACTTGACCGCATCGCGTATTTTGCCGGCAATATTTCCCAGGGCGATTACACAATGCAGGATATGGTCGTTGTGAGTCATGACGAATTCGGTGTGCTTACCGGCCGCTTGAACCGCTTCTTTAATGCTACGCGGGCGGTGCTTTTGG
This sequence comes from uncultured Treponema sp., assembly GCA_964554745.1. Lineage (GTDB taxonomy): Bacteria > Spirochaetota > Spirochaetia > Treponematales > Treponemataceae > Treponema_D. Next base: position 5,711 of record CAZKPZ010000044.1, read on the forward strand.
GATTCAGAAGCAACATTGACAATACAAATATTGTTGCGGAAGAGCTTCGCAGCAATATGGAAGAAACGACGGCCTCGATTAAACAGATTGTCGGTAATATTGAGAACATCAAGGGGCAGATGACCAATGAGGCGGGCGGTATAGAAGATGCCAGCGTTGCCGCAAAAGAAATCTTGCAGAACATTGAGACGCTGAACAAGAGCGTTGACGAACAGACGTCTAGTGTGGAGCAGAGCTCTGCGGCGGTGCGGCAGATGGTTGGTAACATACAGCATGTTTCTGATATCCTTGAGAAGAACGGCGAGCAGGTGCAGCAGCTTGCTAAGGCTTCTGACGAAGGTCAGAAGGGCGTTGAGGCCGCCGTTAATATGTCGCGCAGGATTCTTGACGAATCCGCCGGCGTACAGGAAGCCAGCTCGGTTATACAGAACATCGCGGAGCAGACGAACCTGCTCGCCATGAATGCTGCTATTGAAGCCGCCCATGCCGGTGAAAGCGGCAAGGGCTTTGCCGTTGTTGCTGATGAAATCCGCAAGCTTGCCGAGCAGTCAAGCACCCAGGGCAAGAAGATAACCGAAAGCCTGTCTGGTCTTACTGAAGTCATAAAGGGCGTTTCCGAGACAACGCAGCATCTGCAGGATCAGTTCGGCAAGATTTATTCACTGACGCAGACGGTAAAGCAGCAGGAAGAAGTGGTTATGAACGCCATGAAGGAACAGAGCGAAGGCAGTTCCCAGATTCTTGATGCAATGAAGAATATTGACAATTCTACTCTCAGCGTAAAGCAGGGCGCTAATGAAATGCTCGCCGGCGGAAAGAAAATCGCTTTGGAGATGGACAAGCTGGGGGCAAGTTCTTCAACGATTATGGATTCCATGACTGAAATGTCCGATGGAACAAGTCAGATTACCAAGGCAATTTCTGACGTTACAGATACTTCTGAAAAGAATAATCTTGCCGTTCAGAGCCTTGAAGAAGTTATGAAGAAGTTTAAGCTTTAATATGACAGTACTCGAATCTATTTTGCTCGGTCTCTTGCAGGGAGTGACTGAGTTTTTGCCCGTTTCCTCATCCGGTCATCTCTTGCTTGCTCAAAAGTTGCTCGGACTTGGAACAGTTCCTCTGCTTTTTGATGTCTTTTTGCATCTGGCGACGTTGCTTGCGGTTGTTCTCTTTTTCTGGAAAAAGCTGTGGAGCTTGCTACAGGCCTTTTTCCGTGTGATTACAAGACGCAGCGCTTCAAAAGACGATGTAAGCTATATTGTTGCCGTAATCTGCACAACGCTGGTCACCGGAGTTATCGGTGTCTTCGTTGAAAAAGCATTGCCCGCATTTTCAATTAAGTTTGTCTGCATCGGCTTTATTTTTACGTCAGTTCTCCTCGTTTTGTCATCTGTCCTGGAAAAGAAAAATAACGCTCCTGCTGTTCCGAACTGGACGCAGGGGTTGCTTATCGGTCTTGCTCAGGGAATCGGTACTTTGCCGGGAGTCTCCCGGAGCGGCTCCACAATTTCAGGAGCTTTGCTTTGCGGTGTAACCAGAGAAACTGCAGGAGAGTTTTCTTTTATAGCAAGTATTCCTGCGATTTTCGGAGCATTCCTGCTTGAGCTAAAGGATTTAGGCGAAGTGGGGGCTCAGATAGGTGCCATGCCTGTTTTGGCCGGTTGTATTGCGGCTTTTGCAAGCGGTGTTGTCGCACTTACTGTTCTGATGAAGATTGTCAAGTCAGGAAAACTTTCTTATTTTGCTTTCTACTTGGTTCCTGCCGGAATCTTGGGATTGCTGTTTTTGCATTAATTTTTCTGATTTATTTTCATTTGATGGAGGCTATTACGTTATGAAAAGAAATCGTCTTTTAATAGGTTCAATTGCATGTATCTTTGCATTTGCTGTGCCGTGCTCCGTTTTTGCTGCTGGAGAAGTGGTTGAAGAGGAAGTCGTAGAAGAGGAGTCTAATGGCTCCAAGATGAAGAAAGGTGCAAAGGATTTCTTCAACGGACTAAAAGGCTCTGTAAAGGATGCCGGCAGTACCGTTTCTACCAAGGCAAAGTCTGTTACTCAGGCAGCCTATATTGGTGAATGGTATTTTGAAAACGGCAAGTATGCCACTATGGTAGACTTTGAGGATGACGGAACTGCCAAGATTACGCAGACCAAGAAAGTCGGCGAGAATGTGTGGATTGGTTCTTATACCGTACCGTCAAAAGGAGAACTTGTATTCCATATTCAGAAAGAAAACGGAAAGTCTGTTGATAAAGATTGGGTGTTCACCTATGAGGCAGACAAAAAAGATTATCTTATTCTTTCATGCGGCAGTATCCCGAAAGACCCGAACGGCTATAATTTTGCACGTCTGACGCTCTTTACATACGTAGGCGAGGACTAAAACAAAACAACAAAGGCTTTGCCCAGCGGCAAAGCCTTTTCTATATCTGCTACTCTGCCTTTGTTGCTCCCGGCAACCCGATATCCTTTCTGAATACCATTCTGTCAAAATGAACCGCTTCCAAAGCGTCATACGCCTTGCGCCAGGCTTCGTCAAATGTCTTGCCGTATGCCGAGCAGGCTAGTACACGTCCTCCGCTGGTGATAAGCCCTGTGGAGTCATCTGTACGCGGTCGGGTAGCCCTTCTGTCTGGGTTTGCCCCTGCAATAAAGAGCTTCGCGCCGGTCTTTTCAAGCCGCTCTTTGTTCCAGTTTATCTGTATTCCTTTTGTATATTCTCCTGGGTATCCGCCGCTTACGGCAACAGGCGCAACGACATAGCCCTTCTTCCATTCAAGAGGGAATGATTTAAGCGTTCCGTCAGTAATTGCCTTGCACATATCCAGAAAGTCAAAGTTCATTAGCGGGAGAACGGCCTGTGTCTCCGGGTCGCCCAGGCGAACATTGTACTCAAGGCACTTGGGGCCGTCTTCTGTCAGCATAAGACCAAAGAATATGAAGCCCCTGTAGTCATAGTTTTCTGCAATAAGTCCCTTAAGCGTAGGCTCAAGGATATTCTTCTCGAACTGGGACTGCAGCAGCGGAGTAAAGTCTTCCACCGGTGAGACAGCGCCCATTCCGCCGGTGTTCGGCCCTGTGGCACCGTCGCCGAGCCGCTTGTGGTCACGCGCGCTCAGGAACGGTACAATACAGGCCTTGCCCTGTTTGGCAAGCTCCGGTGTAACGCTGACGGCCGCCAGTATAGAAACTTCCGTGCCGCGCAGATATTCTTCAAGTACGATTTTGTTTCCAGAAGAGCCGAACTTTTTGTTCTCCATCATTTCGCGGACGGCATTTTCGGCTTCTCCCACGGTTTTTGCGACTACAACACCCTTTCCTGCCGCAAGGCCGTCAGCCTTTACGACAATAGGCGCGCCGTGTTCAATGATATACTCAATGGCTTTATGTTCTTCGGTAAAAGTCTCGCTCTTGGCAGATGCGACATTGTATTTTTGCATAAAGGCCTTTGCCAGACCTTTGCTCGCCTCAAGCTGGGCGGCCTCTTTCTTTGGCCCTACGGCAGGAATGCCGGCTGCCCAGAATTCGTCTGCCAGACCGTCTGCCAACGGATTTTCCGGTCCTATTATAGCGAGCGAACAGCCTTCGTCTTTTGCAATGTCTACGTAATTAGTGTTTTCGAGGCTCACATTTACGCATTTGTTTTCATAAGCCGTTCCGCCATTTCCAGGAACGCAAACCACATTTTCTACAGAATTGCTTTGCGCAATCTTCCACGCTATGGCGTGCTCACGACCGCCGTTACCGACAACAAGAACTTTCATATCGCGATATCCTATGCTAAATTGCTTGAATTTTCAAGCTATACGTCCCGAAACTTTAAAAATCTTCCAGTCTGCTGAGCAGCTTGTCCAGCTTTATTCCGTATTCCTTGTCTGCCGCCCATGTTCCGGCTAAGCCGTAAATAGTCGGCGCTTTTCCGCGCGGCAATACGTATTTGTAGCGCGGATCCACAAGCTCGCGATTGAGCGCTACGCCTTCCTTCGTGGCGTAGGCGTGCAGGTGCTGTATATGCGCGCGTACCCCAAGCTGCTCCGTCTCAAAAGACACTCCGGGATGCTCCGCATCCATCGCGCCCAAACCGCAGTAGTTGTGCATCTCAGGCTTTACCAGACCTGTGAACGAAAGCCATCCTGTTTCCAGACACATCTGAACCCAGGCGCAGTCGCTGTTTATGTTTTCCGCGGCGGCCTCCTCCACATAGTAGCGTGCCAGCCGCTTTACCAGCGCCTTGTCCGCGTCCGGCCTGTTAGCAAGAAAGAAGTTCGCAAGCTGCGCAGGTTTTTTTGTTCCCCGCGACGTAAGACTCCGCGACGCTTCCTCACCGCCGCGACGCGGTGTCATACAACCCGTGAGCAGAAGAAGCGCAACAAGAGCTAAAAGGGTGAGTGTGCGGCGGACTTTCATTTGATTGTTGTTCCTATATATGTTTTGCCTTCAAGAATGGCACGGATATTCTCAATGTTCTTTCCTGAAGCGCAGATTACTGTAAGCCCCAGTTCCTCCGCCTTTTTGCTCGCAATCGGGTCAAACGGGCAGTTCTTGCCGGGCTGCCATTCGTCTCCGACCATCTTGCGGAAGTCTGCCCATGAAATGTTGTCGAGCGGCTTTGCGTCCGGGTTTTTGCGCGGATCATCGGTATAGACCTTCTCGATGTTTGAAAGATTCACGACTGTATCCGCGTTAAAGCGCTCTGCAAGCAGCACTGCGTCGTTGTCGGACGAGAAGCCCGGTTTCCAACCGGCGGCAATCAGAATTCGGTCTGTAAAGTCTGTGACCTTGGTAGGGTTTGTTATAACCGTCTTGCAGCACAGGGAACCTAAAGCTGCTTTTAAGAGCTGAGCATTGATTCTTGTTGCCATTATGCCAAGCCAGTCGGCCGCTTCGTTTATTTCTGCGGTGTCACCGTATAAGTTGCTGTTTGTCCCCGCAGAAACTTTGCCTGCCAGCTCTCGGAATGCGTTCTGGTAGATGCGTGCGGGGCCGCCGCCACCGGCCACAAGAATCAGCCGGGCGTCTTTATTTTTGTCAAGATAATCAATAATCATCTTGCAGAATGTACTCAAGAAATCTGTATCTGGGGTTTGGGGGGCAATGATAGAGCCGCCAACGCTTAAAATTTTAGTTGTCATGCGTATACCTCGCTATTTGCAAATTGGTTAGTAGATTCCTACTATGATTGGACCGGTCCAATATGAGCTGTAGCTTGTGCCGATACTTCCCGATTCTTCCCATACATTCTGCAGTGCGTACGACTTTGGCCGCCCTACAACTGCGCTGTTTGCAATTGAAGGTTTTATTTCCCGGCAGCCTACGCTGAATGCTATATGCTGGCTGTCCATATTACCGAAGTAGAACGAACGAGACTCGTCTTTTTCGGATATTGGAAACTTGTTATATTTTAACCCAGCAGCAAGGGCAACGTCAACAGGTAGCCAACCAAAATTTTCCAGATAAATTTCAGTCCAAGAGTGAGGATGTACCGTCTGCATGTCTTCTGCAATGATTCCTCCCATTTGAACTGCCGCTATTCCAGCTGCCCGGCAAAGAGCGGTGTAAATCACCGCAAAGTCGAATACGTCGCCTGATTTCACCTTAATCAGGTCCTGCGGAACTGCTCTGCCAGTCCTCAGCTTAGTCTGAACCTTGAAGTTTTCTGCCATGTAGTCGTAAATCAGCCGGGCTTTGCGCGCAGTGTTCTTCTCTTTGCCTACAATCGTCTGAGCCAGCTCAATGACCATATTGTCATCAGATGGAATGTACGAGTCCGCTGTAAAGAATGAGGAATACAGGTTCTTGGTATATGCTGAGTAGTGCGGCACTTTCTTTTCATCTACAGTCGAATCCACTGCGTATACATCAACGACAAAAGTCGCAGAGAAAGTCTGCTTCGCGACCGTTCCCGACATCTTTTCGCTTTGGAATATAAAGTCGTAGCGGTCATCTCCAATCAGCGGCGTTGGGGTTACTTCGTTGTACTGCACGACAGGCTGCGAGGAAAACTGTGCCGGTCTTGGCAGGTATACCGTTATTTCTCCTGTCTGGGCATCGCCTGTATTTTCCACATCGACGGACGTTTTCATCAGATAACTGTGTCTGCCGGAAAATGATTTCTTGCCGGCAGGAAAGGCAACCTGCAGCGGAATATCCTGGCTTTTGCCTTTTGAAGTCTGCACGTATACACTGCCGCTGTCCGCTCCGTCAGGAATGCGCACGCGGATTTCGTTGTCGCTCCAGTAGTCCCATGCGTATTCAGAAAGAGATGCAGGAATAAATTCCTCTTTGCTGCTAATGGAGCTTTCCCCGGCAGTTTCTTTTCTGGACGCGGAAAAGAACACGTCGCTTGCGCCCCGGGAGGTTCCAAAGTTAGAGCCGTTCAGCGTAATGACAGTACCCGTGCACATCTGAGCCTGGCCTTTTACCGACGAAATAGACGGAATTGTGGAAAGCGGATCGGCGCGTACTGCAACAGGTATATTTGACCTGTTCGTAAAGAACGACGGATTTGACTCTCCCGACGCTGTAATTACCTTGACCAGGCCGTCAGAGACGTTGTAGGGCAGCAGCAGGCTTATCTCTTCATTTGACCACGAGATATAGCGGCTTTCTGTAATGCGGAAGCCGGCAATGGTAATCTGCGATTCGCCTTTCTTGTCTCCAAAGTTGCTGCCTTTTATGGTCAGCACGTCTTCCGGTGAGCCGATAGCGGGATTTATAGAAGAAATCACCGGCTTTTTGAGCTTGTTCCTGCTCGCGCCGATGAAAGAACTTATGCCTGTTGCAATAAGAATCAGAGAAAAAAAAGAACCAAAGCGGATAAGCGCCTTGGTTTTTAAGAGTCTTTTATAAGACTGCCAGAAACTCACTTGTCTTTTCCTATATCAAGTGTGAAGAGTGCGGAAGAAAAGTGCAGTGAGAAACCGCTGTCTTTTTTTACCGGCTCTTGAACTTTCTGCTCCTCAATAGGGCTGAAAACATCGTAGCTTGTAAATGACACGCTGCTGTCTGTGTTGGCGGCAGTGCGTATCAAAGATGTGCCGAACGGCATTACCGCTGCTGCAAGCGAATCGTGAGCCTGGTCAAGAGAAGTCATCTCCTTACGGCCGGAATCATCGGAAAGCAAGCTCATTGCGTTTGCCGGAGTCACCTCGCCGTCAAGCTGCAGGTTTGTAGGCATCTCGAATGATGTCATGCGTGCAACCGGCTTAAAGTCCGCTGCCGCCACATTCGGCGTGGCTGACTGGTTCTTAACCGGCATGATAACGGCGATTACTGCCGCTGCCGCCGCACCTATAACAACGTCCTTGAAGACCTCTCTTGCCTTGCTGAACTCAAGCGGCTTGCGTGTTACGCGCTTGAATGACAGGCGGGCCTGCAGACGGTCAAAACTGTCGTCCATGTCTTTTCCGCTCAGAGAAATGTTCTTGCTGTCGGCCTGCAAAATGGCGTTCAGTCCGCGGAGCTTTTTCAGCTCTGCCTGGCATTTCGGACAGCCGTTGACGTGCTTTTCATATTCAGCTCTGTATTCTTCTGGAAGTTCTCCGTCGAGATAAAGTGAATGTAAGTCTTTGTTAGGACAGGTAAACATCGTCTTCTCCTATTAACTTTAACAATTGTTCTCTGGCGCGGAAAACCCGAACCTTCACGTTTCCTTCCGTGATGCCGAGCACCTTGCCTATTTCTTTATAATTCATTTCGCCGTACTCGCGAAGCACCAGCACCTCTTTGAGCTTTGGCGGAAGTTTATCGAGCGCTGCCTTTGCCCGCTCAATGGTCTCCTGCTTAAGCAGTTCTGTCTCGCCGCTTTCCATCTCCTGCCGCCCTTCGTAGAGCGCCTTATGGTAGGCCTTGGACTCCCTGACCTTGCGCTTGGCATAGTTCAATGAAGCATTCTTTACAACGCGGAGCAGCCAGTACTTTGCATCATCAAGTGACGGAAAGACAAGTTTCTTTTCGTTTGCCTTGATGTATGAATCATGTACCAAGTCTTCTGCCGCTTCTTCATCGTTCACGATTCTGTAAGAAACCTTGAACAATAGATTCATCGTTGCGTCATAAACTTTCCTGAAGTCAACCGGATCAGCGCAATTTATACTCTGTTCTGCTGCTTCATCACTTATAAAAGCCACAATTTCCTCTTTAGTTACAATATTCTAAGAAAGTTATAAGAGTTTTCTAAGAACTTTCTTATGGTTCAGGCGTAATAGCTTCCGCCTTTTGGCTACTATGCCTTATTAACGCCTGTATAAGCAGAAAGTTACTGGGCATTGTTGTCATATTCTGACATATCCTGTCATTTCTTTAAGTATCGGTGGCAAAATATGTCAAAACAAGCACTTTAGGGGCTGTAAAACGCTAGCCTCTCTTCCATACAGGGCCGTTAGGAGTGTCGGTGACGACAATGCCCCTCGCCGTAAGCTCGTCGCGGATGCGGTCTGCCGTGGCAAAGTCCTTGGCTTTCTTGGCGGCAACGCGCCGGGCTACAAGCGCGTCTATCTCTGCGGCTTCCGGGTCGCCTTCGTGGGAGTTCCCGCTGTTAACCTGTGTTTCTGCAGTCGCCTTGCTCAGGCTTTCCGCCGCGCTCTTCAGCAATTTTAGCCCGGTCACGCTGTCCATGCGGGCAACCAGTTCCAGCGCCTCTGCCGGCTCAAGTTCTCCGTCCTTTGCGACTTTTTGAATCTGGCTGAGCGCCACCGGGGTGGAAAGGTCGTTCTCAAGAGCCGCGCGGAAGTCTGAAAGGTAGGCCAGTGCGCGCGCTCCCAGCCCTGTGCAGTCTGCGGCCTGGCCTTTGCCGTACTGCTTGCCGGCAATTTCAGTCGCCTTGGCGCTGCCTGCCCTCTGCGCAAGCTTTGCCACACGCGAAACAAGCGCCTCGCGGCCTTTCTTTGCGCCGTCCATCGCCTCAAAGCTGAAGTAGACCTGCTTGCGGTAATGCGTGCCCAGCAAGAAGAAGCGGTAGTCAAGCGGATTGTAGCCCTTGTCTGTAAGAGACTGCAGACGCAGGAAGTTTCCTGCGGACTTGGACATTTTGGCGCCCTCTGCGTCTTCTCCTGCCGTCTTGGGCTTTGCGATAACAAGGAATTCGTTGTGCAGCCAGTAGTTGACCCATTTTTCGCCGGTCGCGCCCTCGCTCTGGGCAATCTCGTTCGTATGGTGAATCGGGATATGGTCGATTCCGCCTGTGTGGATGTCAAAATGCTTGCCCAGATACTTCATGCTCATGGCGGAGCACTCAATGTGCCAGCCGGGATATCCGCGCCCCCACGGCGAATCCCAAGTGAGCGCCTGTCCGTCGAACTTGCTCTTTGTGAACCAGAGCACAAAGTCATAGGGGCTGCGCTTGTTCTGGTCTATGTCAATGCGTGCGCCGGCCTTAAGGTCGTTTACATTTATACCGGCTAAATCGCCGTAGTGCGGGAAAGTGCTCACGTCGTAGTAAAGGTTGCCGCCGGCCATGTAGGTGTGGCCGTTCGCCTCTATCTGCTTGATAAGCTCTATCATTTCAGGAACGTGTTCCGTCGCCTTGCAGATTACGTCAGGGCGGATTATGTTCAGGCTGTCTATGTCGCTCAAGAATGCGTCCGTATAGAATTTTGCCACTTCCATGACGGATTCGTGCTTTTCTTTTGCGGTCTTGAGCATCTTGTCTTCGCCCTCGTCGGCGTCTCCTGTAAGATGGCCGATGTCCGTGATGTTCATCACGTGCTTTTTGTCAAAGCCTAAGAAAGTGAGTGTCCTGTCAAGAGTGTCCAAAAAGACGTATGCGCGCAGGTTGCCGATATGTGCATAGTTATAGACCGTAGGGCCGCAGCCGTAGAAGCCTACGTAGCCCGGGGTGATTGGCGTGAAATCCTGCATTTCGCGCCCCATTGTATTGTAAAGGCGTAATCCCATTTTAATCCTCGTATGTTCTATAGAATACAAAAAAAAGAAGGGAAATTCAACCTGCATGGCAGATATATAGAGTTCGGCTTAGAATTGTGCTATATTATCCTTTATGGAAGAAGAGAAGAAATTAGATATCCGCTGGAAGCAGCGTTTTCAGAATTATAAAAAAGCTCTTTCTTGCTTGAACAGTGCCGTAAAGGAAAAATATATTCCGCTTTTTAACGCGTTAAAGGAGAAGCTGGATGGCTGGCAATGAAGTGAAGTTTGGACTGTCGCAAAAGTCTCTTGATACCATTTGTGCCATCTATAAAAAATATCCCTGCGTAGAAAAAGTCATTCTATATGGCAGCCGTGCTAAGGGCAATTATCGCGAAGGGTCAGACATTGATATGGCGCTTGTTACCGGTGAAGGCTGGGCAGATGATGTGCTGCTCAAAATTATGGGTGACTTTGATGACTCATCCCTTCCATATATTGTTGATATCTCAGACCTTGCGGCTCTTAAAAACCAGGATTTGATAGAGCATATTAGGAGTGTCGGCAAGGTACTGTATGAAAAATCAGTTTCCAGTTGATTGCTTGGAGGGTAAGGCATGTTCAGCCCAGTAACACTGCCTTGCCTTCTTAGTAACACTGCCTGTGTTTCTTAGTAACAGTGCCTTGCCCTCTTAGTAACACTGCCTTGCCCTCTTAGTAACATCGCCTGTGTTAGCCTAGTAACTGTTCCCCGGGTTCACATACCAGCTACACCACCCGCACCTCCGCCAGCTCTGTAAGGAAAACGAGGACGTGAAGGGCAGACATACGGAAAAAAAAGACAAGGGGCATGGCGATGGGGCAAACCCGCCTTGCTCGGCAAGGAGGGCAGAGCAGTTTTTAATCCAATTTCTTAAATCGTAAATGTTGGGGCAATGCTAGAACATATGCAATATATATGATATAACAAAAGCATGGCAATACGCAAAATGCCGATTGGCGTTCAGGATTTTGAGAATCTCATAAAAAGCGGGTATGTCTACGTGGACAAGACCGCATTTGTTCACAAGCTTGCCCAAGGACATGTCTATTTCCTTTCCCGCCCGCGCCGCTTCGGTAAGAGCCTGCTGCTTTCCACAATAAAGCAGTACTTCCTTGGCAACAAGGACTTGTTCAGCGGCTTAGCACTTGAAAAATTAGAGGAAGAAACTCCTACTTCGTTTGACCACGTTGCATGGGCACAGCACCCGGTGATTTACATTGACTTGAATTCAAAAAAATTTGAAAGCATTGAATCACTGAAAAAAATATTAAACGACCAACTTACAGAGTACGAAAGAACGTATTCAACTGTAAAAGAAAATGAGGATGCCGATATCCGTTTTGCAAACCTTATCCGTGATGCCTACAAAAAAACAGGTCGACAGGTAGTAGTCCTTGTTGATGAATACGACAAGCCTCTCTTGCAGACGCTTGACAACAAGGCTTTGTTTGACGACTACCGGGCAACGCTCAAGGCCTTCTACGGGGTCATAAAAAGCGAGGACGCTTCCCTGCGCTTTTCTATGCTGACCGGTGTCACTAAGTTCAGCCAGGTTTCGGTATGGAGCGACTTGAACAACCTCCGCGACATCTCCCTTCTGGACGAGTTTTCTGGAATGTGCGGAATCACGGAAGGGGAGCTGCGCGCGAACTTTGACGCGGAAGTCCAGGAACTGGCAGATTACAACAGCCTTTCAAAGGAAGAGTGCTATGCAGAGCTGAAGAAAAGATACGATGGCTACCGCTTCAGCAAGAAATCTGAAGAAGTTTACAATCCCTTCAGCCTGCTGAACGTCCTTGCAGGTAAGGACTTCAATGACTACTGGTTCCAGACAGGCACGCCGACTTTTCTGGTTGAGGAAATCAAGCGCAACGACTTTGATTTGCGAAAGCTCATAAACGGCATTGACGTAGACTCGCAGAGGATGGGCGAATACAGCATCGGCGGAAGCAACCCGATTCCGATTCTGGTGCAGTCCGGCTACTTGACGATTAAGGATTATGACAGGGAATTCGGGTTCTATCATTTGGAATTACCCAACGAAGAAGTCCGCTACGGATTCTTGAATTTCTTGTCGCCGGATTTCTTAGGGCAAAAGAATTTTGAGTCTTCATTTGACGTGAGGCTTTTTACAAAGGATGTCCGTGCCGGCAACGTGGAGTCATTCATGACCCGGCTCAAGTCAATTATAGCGTCCCTCCCTTACCCGGCTGCGGGCGGAGAGCGGACTGTAGAGCTTTTGGAATACAACTTCCAGGTGGCGGTATACCTTGTTTTCACGCTGATGGGGCAGTTCACGCAGTGCGAAGTGCATTCAATCAACGGCCGCTGTGATGCCGTAGTGGAAACAAAAGACGCAGTTTACCTGTTTGAATTCAAGACCAACGACACGGCAGAAAACGCGATTAGGCAGATTGTAGATGCCGGCTATGAAGAAAAATACAAGACTAGCGGCAAGAAGATTGTGAAAATCGGAGCCGAATTCAGCACGGAAGAGCGCAAGCTTGTGGACTGGAAGGCGGTATAATAGAGACAAGTCTCTACCACTATGGTACGCGTGAAACCCACCTTCGCACTTGTGCGCCGATGGTCTCTGCAAGACCGCCGGAAGAAAGCACAGCCGTCCGTGGAAACACCGTCTTGTATTCCGCCCCCTTGTGGCGTACAAAAGTCGCAACCTTCGGTTGCTTAGCTGCAAGCAAAACTCGTAATTTTTCGCCCTCTATCAAAAATTAAAAATAATTACGACTTTCGTTGCCCTGTTATTATCCTTCAAAATTTGGAAAAAGTAAAGAAATTGGACGATGCAGTTATTGACCGTGTACTAAGCGGTGTTATTAGAACACTTAAAAATACATAAGTTCACCATTCTCACCGAAGTAGCCGCCGCCCGCTTTATGGATATGGATAAAAACTCCCAAAACAGGATTTTTTTCAGAAAATCCGGTATCAGCCTGAACGGAAGTCTTTACAAGTTTTCCTTATGTGATTACACGCACCACAGCGGTATGTTCTCTAGCCAGCTTTCTTTACGCCACGGAGAAAGGGATGTCCTGACAGCATTGGAGATTTCATATTTTTCGCAGAATGCCTTCAGGCTTTTTGACATGAGGTTTTCACCGGACTTCACCTCAATGGGAATCAGCTCCTCGCCGTTATCAGCCAGAAAGTCTATTTCATTCGTGCTTCGGTCATTGCTCCAGTAAAAGAGCCTGTAGTTATTTCTAGCCGTTAGTTCCTGCATGACGTACTGTTCTGTCAAAGCCCCCTTGAATTCGGTAAATAGCGCGTCACCGTCAATGAGAGTTTTCTTTCGCAAATCGGACATACAGGCAAGCAGTCCTGTGTCTACGGCAAAGAGCTTGAATGCCTTGGAATCCTCATACGCCTTTAGCGGCAGGTGTGGCACGGTGACCCGCTGAACCTGACAGACCAAGCCCGCATTTTTGAGCCACAGCAGGGCGTTTTCATATTCTTTTGCACGCGCTCCTTCTTTTACCAGTCCGTACAGGAATTTCTTGTTCTCGCGTGAAAGCTGCGCCGGAAGGCTCTGCCAGAGCATCCTGATTTTCGGAACTAGTTCCGCAGGTGCATGCTTTGAAAAGTCCAGTTCGTATGCCGTAAGGATGTTTTTCTGTACGCGCCGGGCTTCATCAAAATCCTCATTACATGAGAATGCAAGTACTGCCTCTGGCATTCCTCCAACGTAAAAATACCAGCGCAGATATTGGAGGAACTGCTGCGACAGGTTTGATGCCGTGATGTAATCTTTGTCCTCAATGCATTGCGCCATCATGTCCTTACCCAGTGCGTTAAGGAATTCTGAGAACGAAAGCGGGTGCAAGTCCATAAAATCGACCTTGCCGACAGGAAAAGATGAGCCTTCGTGAAGCATCAGTCCCAGCAGCGAGCCGGCGCATACAACGTGATATTCAGGAAAGTCCTCTGCAAAATATTTTAGGGAGACTAGTGCATTAGGCTCTTCCTGAACTTCATCGAAAATAATGAGCGTCTTATCCGGCAGAATTCTTTGATTCGTGTAGATTTCAAGTTCCTTGATGATGCGCCTTAAATCCAGGTTTCCGCTGAACGTGCGCTTCATGTCCTCGTTGTGGTCAAAATTGACGTATGCAGTGTTTTCATATTCCTGTCTGCCGAACTCCTTCATCAGCCAGGTTTTGCCTACCTGCCGTGCGCCCCTGATGACAAGAGGCTTGCGCCGAGGATGATTTTTCCAGTCAGAAAGTTGTGCAATGGCGTTCCGTTTCATTTTTCCCATGCAAAAAGTGTTA
>CAZKPZ010000045.1:0-19420 GCA_964554745.1 uncultured Treponema sp.
CGCCCCCTGCAAGGATTGAACTTGCGACAGACGGATTAACAGTCCGTTGCTCTACCAACTGAGCTAAGGGAGCAAACTCACAAGCTGTTTGCTTTAAGTAAGTAGAGTATATAATTTTAGCCCATTTGTGTCAATGCCTCAAGCAGGAAAAATCATATTTTTTTTCATTTTTTTTACTTAGCATGTGACAGCAGCCGCTCTTCAACACTGCGGATTACATTCTCCGGGGTGCTTGCACCTGCACTAATTCCAACTGTCGCAAGCGAATAAAACTCATCGGGAATCTCAGCAGCAGTCTCTATTAGGGCTGCATGAGCCGCTATCTTGTTTGCAGTCTCGTACAAGCGCCGAGTATTTGCAGACACCCTTCCGCCAATTACAACTATGCCGTCAACCTTTCCCTGCAAATCCTGCAAGGCAAGCTGCCGCTTCATTGTCGCAGGGCAAATAGAATTGAACACCACCAGCGCAGGGTTCTTGGCTTTTAACAGGCTGCTTATCTTTTCAAACTCAGACGGACTGAACGTTGTCTGGGCAATCAGCACTGACTTTTCTGCAAGTTCAAGAGACCGCGCCTCTCCGCTCGTCTGCACAACAGTCACCCTGCCCTGTGCAAAGGCAGAAATACTTGTAACCTCGCCGTGATTCTTGTCTCCGGCAATCACAATGTCGTAGCCCTGTGCGCTCCATTCGGCCGCACGCTTTTGGCTCAAATGCACCCTGGGGCAAGTAGCGTCCACAACATTTGCACCCATGCCCTTCAAGCCGTCTACGACTTTTGGTGTTGTACCGTGTGCGCGAATGACAACTACAGAGTTTTTTGCAATATGGGGAATATCTTCAGAAGAAAGGACCTGCAAACCCCGACTTTCTAAATCTGCAAGTACCGTAGGATTATGAATAAGGGGGCCAAGCGTATACACTGTAGCAGACCGCGTCTGCGCATTTTCTTTCAATGCCTCTTCCGCAGCCTCTACAGCTTTTTTAACCCCCATGCAGAAACCTAAGACTTCTGCACGGATTATCGTCATTGTTCTAACTTATGCCAAAGTCAGCGTATTATGTGCTGTAGGCTTTCTTGGGCGAACGCGGTTCGCATTTTCACCCGGCTCCCAGTGTCTTCTCATCAAAGCAATGAATCCAGATGAGATGAACATAGATGAATAACAACCAGAGATAAGACCGATTGTCAAAGCCAAGGCAAAGTCATGAATACTTCCGCTAGTGAATACCAGCAATGAAATGCTTGCAAACATTGTTGTCACCGTCGTGATGATAGAACGGGTCAATGTATCGTTCAAAGACTTGTTCAGAATATCACGGAAGTCCTTTGTATTCACAGTCTTCATATTCTCACGCACGCGGTCCAGGATAACGACAGTGGCGTTGATTGAATAACCAAAGATTGTAAGAACTGCGGCAAGCGTTGTTGTTGAGAACTCAATCTGCAAGAAGCTGATGAAAGAGAACATTATCAAACAGTCATGCAGCAAGGCAACAACAGCACCAAGGGCAAAGTCCCAGTGGAAACGGATAGTGGCGTACAACCAGATCAACAGTATTGTAACCAATGTAAGAGCAACAGACTTGCCGACCAAGCTACCGGAGAAGCTTGAGCCTACAAAATCAGTCTTTATGATGGCAACATTGTTTTTACCAAATTTGTTCCGCAGAGCGCTCAAGACATCAGACTGCAATTTCTGGGCAGAAGTATCATCGTTAGAAATCTTTGCGCGAATCTGATAGCTTCTGTTTGCCTCTGTACCAAGCTCCTTCACAACGACGTTCTCATTTGAGAGAACAGAGCGAATCTCTTCTACAGAAGTAGAAGTCTTGCCGTCCGAAACATACAGCAAGAACGGCTTGTCAGAAGACAGGCGTGAAGTCTCGGCATTATTCGTAAAGATTCCATAACTGTCCGCACTGCCGTTTGAAAGCACCTTTGCACTGATTCCGTTTACAGAATTCAAAGCGCTTGCCAAAGCGTCTACCGTAGCATTCTGACCAAAAGAGAATGTCTTTGTCTCGTTTTCCGCACCGACACCGCTGATAACAATGTCAACGCCGGTATTAGAAGAATCCAGGCTTACCGTCGCAGAGCCGGAATAAGTCACCTGCATGGCAGGAGATGCAATGCGCACCTCTTCAACAAGTCCGGGCTGAAAGTCAATACCAAAGTTAATGCCTCTTACGCAAATACTTGCGATTCCGGCAACAATCAGCACACAGCTAAAAATAGCTCAGCCGAGGAAGGCCTTTCTGAATTTAAAATTCCTTTTCATTACTTCATCCTCCAGCTGATGCTGATATTTTTCTTATGCACAGTTTCCGTACCAAAGTCAAACATCAAGCGGGAAACAACAAGGGCTGTAAAGACCGTAGAGACGACACCGATTGCCAAGCTGACAGCAAATCCCTGGATGGAACCTGTTCCCAACTGAGACATAAAGAACGCCGCAATGAATGTCGTGATGTTAGAGTCCATGATTGCCCAGAACGCATTGTCAAATCCGACAGCTATAGAAGAAGCACGGTCTTTACCAAGACGGCGCTCTTCCTTGATGCGCTCAAATATAATTACGTTAGCGTCAACTGCCATACCGATGGTAAGAATCATACCGGCAATTGTCGGAAGTGTAATCGTAAGATTAAACGCGCTCAAGATACTGAACATGATATACATGTTGAGAATCTGTGCGACACAGGCGTTGATTCCAGCACCCTTGTACCAAACCAGCATGAAAAGCATAATCAATGCAAGACCCACGGCAACAGCCCAGAACCCCTGCTTGATTGCCTGGTCACCAAGGCTGGCTCCGATAACCTGCTGGCTTTCTACAGTCAGCGGAACGTCAAGCCAGGCAGTCTGCAAAACCTTTTCCAGATTTCTGGCTTCTTCCTGCCCGAATCCGGTAATCGCAACCTGACCGCCGGTAATTGCATCCTGTATATTAGCATTTGACTTAATGCGGTTGTCGCTCAAGATGGCAAGACTCTTGCCTACATTGGCAGAAGTGAACTCACCAAAAATCTTGGCACCCTCCGGATCAAGCGTAAAGTTTACAGACGGCTTATTGGTCAAGCTTTCCGTTCCGACGGTTGCAGACTTGATGTGCTTTCCGTCAAGAACAATCTCTTTCTTTACAACAAGATAGCCTGTGCGCTGGTCAAGGCCGTACTCATCAGTCACATAATAGCCGAACACTTCGCAATCTGCAGGTATAATAGAAGAATCTATCAATCTTCCCTGAGAGTCAAAAGTGCTGTCTGCATGCTGCATGAAATACGTATTGAAAGCCTGTGTGGCATCATTGTCCACCAGACGGAAGTTCAAGATACCGCGTCCCTGGATGATTGAGTTAATCTGATCAGTCTCCGCGCTACCCGGCAACTCAATGTAGATGCGGTCATCGCCCTGCTGGCGGATAGTAGGAGAAGAAAGACCAAAGCGGTCAATGCGGCTGGTAAGTGTCTCAAGAGCCTGCTGCATGGCGGCCTTCTTTAACGTCTCCGCATCGGCAGACACATTATCTTTCTGGGCAGCAACAACAGCGTCCAAATCAGCGCGGACAATAACATTCATACCGCCGCTCAAGTCCAAACCGAGCTTTACGGAATTCTTATAGTTCTTCTTGTTCTTAAGAATTCTCTCGCGGTAGCGCGACTCCACCAAGTTCTCAAGCTCAGCCTGAGAAGAAAATGAAGAAAGCGCATCATACAACGTCATAGGAACAGGAGCCGGCTTTTCCATGTTCTTGAAATTCTTCTTGGCAACTTTCTCCAGCCACTGCTGGTCTGCAGAAAGCGGAACGGACTTGTCAGCCTTAACGGCAGCCTTCATGGCCTTTACATCGGCGGCGGCTTTCTGGCTTGAATAATCCTTGATATTTTCGAGCGAGCTCAAAGCAAGAGCCTGCTGATCCTTCGGAGTGTTAGCATACCACTGCAGCGACGGCCACAGGAAAAGGAAACACAGAGCAAGGACCGCCAAAATTATTACAAGACGACCTCTTTTACTCATCTTTCTCACCTTTTATTTCATCATTTGTATTTTTTTCTTCTTTTTTCTTACCGAAAAAAGATTTTTTTTCAGTCTTAACAGCCTCTTCCTTTTCAACAGGCTTCGGATTTACGACTGTTGCAATTGCGGAGCGGTTGAACACCATGCTGCAGTTCTCGTCAACACGGACAGTTACAGTGTCATCCTTAACACTGGAGACAGTTCCGTGGATTCCACCGATAGTAATAACCTTGTCACCCTTCTTGAGGGCATCAAGCATTCTCTGAGTTTCCTTCTGCTTCTTGTTCTGAGGACGAATCATGAGAAAATACATTATCAGGATTATCAAGATAAAGGGCAGGAATGTAGCCATTCCGGCACCTGCGGCACCAGCAGCCCCTGCCTGACCGCCTGCACCGGCCGCCTGAAGAAATAATGGTAGAAAAGACATAATTTTCCTTCTTACTTAGTTTAAAATAGTAAGATAGATTATCATTATTTGTTGCTCTTGACAAGTAGTAGATTATAAAGCAAAAAAAATGCACGCCCGGCAACGGCAACCATATTAGAGTTTCCGTCACCTGCGTGCATTTCTTTCTTTTATATTAAGATAAGTTTATCATGCGTAAATCGGACGGACATTTATAACTCCGTCAATCTTCTCAAGCTTTGCAATAGTCTCAGAGTCAACCTTTCCGTCAACATCTATCAGGTTGTAGGCAAGATCCTGCTTGTTCTGGTTAATCATGCTGGCAATGTTGTACTTTGCGTCGCCCAAGACAGAAGTGAACTTAGACACAACGCCGGCAACGTTCTTGTTGCTTATGCACAAGCGTGTTCCGCCAGCCTGAATCGGGGAGTCCATGCGGCAGCGCGGAAAGTTTACGGAATGTTCTATATTACCGGCCTCCAGGAAGTCGCGGAGTTCCTTAACCGCCATGACTGCGCAGTTCTCCTCAGCTTCAGGCGTAGAAGCGCCCAAGTGAGGGAAACAGATAACCTTGTCGTTGTTCAGCAGCTCTTCGGCGGCAAAGTCCGTCACAAGCCCCGCAACCTTTCCGCTTTTTATAGCCTCAAGCACGTCCTCGTTGTTTACCAGTCCGCCGCGGGCTATATTAATGATGCGAACGCCGTCCTTCATGTTCTTAATAGTCGTGGTGTTAATCAAGCCCTTGGTGTCCGGCGTCTCGGGCACGTGCACAGTGATATAGTCAGACTTTGAAAGTAAGGTGTCCAAGGTCTCGGCGTGGCGAACCTTGTGGTTCAAGCTCCAGGCGGCATCTATAGAAAGATACGGGTCGTAGCCGATTACGTCCATGCCCAGCTCCACGGCAATATTGGCAACCTGAGCGCCAATCGCGCCCAAGCCTATAACGCCGAGCGTCTTTCCCTTGATTTCCTGTCCGATATAGTTCTTCTTACCCTTTTCAGCAAGACCTGCTATCTCGGCACCCTTGCCTTTTAGGGTATCAACCCAGCGGTTTGCGGCCACGACAGGGCGGCTCGCCACCAGAATAGCCAGGACTACAAGCTCCTTTACGGCATTTGCATTAGCGCCAGGCGTATTGAAAACGACAACGCCCTTCTGGGCAAGCTCTTTTACCGGAATATTGTTCACGCCGGCCCCGGCGCGGGCGATTGCCTTTACTGTAGGGTCAAGCTGCATTGAAAGCATGTCGTGCGAGCGCACCAGAATTGCATCCGGCTTTACAATCTCACTTGCAATCTCGTAGTCATCGCGCGGAAAGTTATCCAAGCCCTTCGCGCTGATTCTGTCCAGAGTCTGTATCTTATACATATTAGAAATTCTCCTTTGCAAACTTTTCCATAAAGGCGACCAGAGCCTTTACGCCGTCAAGCGGCATCGCGTTGTAAATAGACGCGCGCATACCGCCCACCAGCCGGTGACCTGCAAGGTTCACCAGACCTGCGGCAGCTGCTTCCTTAACAAACTTGTCGTTAATCGCCTTTGCCTTGTCCGGGTCAGTCTCCTTTGTAAGGAAAGGCACATTCATCAATGAGCGGCTGCCCTTTTCCGCAGTGGCGTGGTAGCAGGAACTTGAGTCCAGATAGTCGTAGAGAACCTTCGCCTTCTCCACGTTCTTTGCATGAATGCCAGCCACTCCGCCGTTTCTTTCTATCCAGTCCAGAACCTTGGACAATACATAAATCGTATAGCAAGGCGGCGTATTGTACATGCTGCCCTGGTCGGCGTGGGTTTTGTAGGTCATCATTGTTGGCGTTCCGGCGCGGGGACTGTCGGTAATCAAGTCATCGCGGATAATCACAAGCGTTACGCCTGCCGGAGCAAGGTTCTTCTGCGCACCTGCAAAAAGCAGGCCGAACTTGCTCACGTCAAGAGACTCCGAGAGCACGCAGCTAGAGATGTCCGCCACAAGCGGAATAGAGCCTGTATCGGGGATATACTCGTAGTGAGTGCCCATAATCGTATTGTTAAAGCAGATATAGGCGTAGTCGTAGTCGCCGGAAATCTTTTCCACCTTGGGGATATAGCTGTAGTTCTTGTCCGCGCTTGAAGCGATTACGTCAACAGCAATTCCCAAGTGCTTGGCTTCTGCGGCGGCCTTTTTTGCCCACACGCCGGTCTCAATATACGCAGCCTTGCCGGTATGAATGCCCAAGTTCTGCGCGACCATGGCAAACTGAGTGCTTCCACCGCCCTGCAAAAAGAGCACCTTGTAGTTTTCAGGAACATTCATGAGCTTGCGAACCTGAGCCTCCGCATGCTCGATAATCGGTTTAAAAACAGAGGAACGGTGGCTCATCTCCATTACGGACTGTCCTGAACCGTTGTAATCCAGCATTTCTGCCGCACATTCCTTTAACACTTCTTCCGGAAGGCAAGAAGGCCCTGCTGAAAAATTGTACACTCTGCCCATTTTTCTGTTCTCCTGTTTACTGTATCTTTTCCGTTTCCGTATCCTTCATTCCAGCCGAAAGAATTTCGAGCGAAGTAAGGAGAGAAACGTTTTCTACCTTTATATTGGCGGGAACGGTAAGCACACACGGCGTGTAGTTCACGATTCCCGTAATTCCGCAGTCCGCCAGCCGGAAGGCAATGCTCTGGGCCTCCTGCGGCTCAACCGACAGTATGGCGTAGCGGATTTTTTCCTCGCGCACGACCTGCTCCAGCATAGTCGTAGGGTGCAGGGGGAATATAGACCGCAGAATCTCCGTGCGGTTCACGCTGGAATCAAAGCCAGCCACAATCTTGAACGGAGAATCAAACAGCTCCCTGTTGTCAAGCAGAGCCTGCCCCATGCGCCCCAAGCCCACAATACAGCAGACGTGAGGATTGTCCGCAGAAAGATTCAGCAGCGCGCCCAAAGCCGACTTAAGGTCAGACACCTTGTAGCCGTTGCTCGCACCGAATTTAAGCCCCAAAAGAGAAATATCACGGCGAACCACGGCAGCAGACCAGCCGGTAAGCTGCTCAATCTTGAGGGAAGTGATATTCTTTTCTTCATAACCAGAAAGAAGCCGTTCCAACAGAACAAGACGCCTCTTTGAGGGTTCCGGTATCTCTTTCATAGTACTCTCGCCATAATTGTGAAACAAATCACAATAAAACACGGCTGATTTTTCAATCATACAGCCTAAATGGAGTTTAGTCAAAGAGAAGATATGCAATTATGCTGAATATACTTTACAATTTTTGAAAAACTATGCAATTTTCGGAGAAAAATACAGTTTCTGTGATATTTTTTACAATATTTTGAGATAAATTTCTATACGTATGAGTTTTTGATTCTGTACGTATAGAAATTTATGTTTATACGTATGACTGAAAATTTCTATACGTATGGAAATTTATTTTTATACGTATAGAATTCAACCTTCATACGTATAGAATTTTTACTGAAGGACAAAGCCGCCGTTCGGTGAAATTACCTGACCTGTAAGGTAAGGCGCTTTAAGGATATATTCAAGTGCTCCGGCAATATCAGACACATCGCCGATATAGCCTTCAGGGATTGTGGCGGCAAGGGCATTAAGCTCATCCTGGTTCACACCGCGGAGCATGTCAGTCATAATCATACCCGGGGCAATCGCATTAACGCGGATTCCGCGTCCGGCAAATTCCAGTGCAAGTGCTCGTGTAAGACCTATGATACCGGATTTTGAGGCGCAATAGTCAGCCTGATTGATAACGCCCGTAAGTCCGCCTACGGAAGACGTATTGCAGATTACGCACTGATTCTCCTTGCTGCTGTGGTTCACCATGTGCGGCAGGACAAGGTGGCACATATGCAGGTAGCTGAGCAGGTTCGTCTTGATGACGCGCTCGTAAGCTTCCTGCGTGATATCAATGAAGTTACAGTTATTGGTGATTCCGGCATTGTTCACAAGCACGTCTATATTGTCGCCGAATTTGTCTACGGCAGCCTTAACCAGCTTTTCGCAGTCAGCATATTCACTTACGTCCGCGCGTACGACCAGAGAATCCATCTTGTACTGACTCTTAAGGGCGGCGGCTATCTCTTCTGACTTTGCCTTAGAAGACTCACTGCGGTAATTGATAACCACATTATAACCAAGCTCACCAAGCTTAAGCGTGAGCGCCTTGCCGATTCCGCGTGAACCGCCGGTAATAATCGCAACTTTTGACATTCTTTACTCCTATAAATCAATTTACAAAAAGAACAACTCTTCTTGTATATAAATACTTATAACACAATCCCGGAATTTATAAAAGTGGCAGAACAGCCCCGTTCCTGATATACCCTATAACTTTGTGGAGGCCATGCAGACTTTTTCCATGCAGCGGATTGGCCGCGTAAACAGGCTCGGGTCAAAAGAAGACAAGGTTCATGTATTTAACTTCAAGCCTACAAGCCAAAGCGACCTGCTCATAAATCTTGTGAGTAAATCCTATGCAAAACTCCAGTCTTTCCACACAATGTTCGGCGAGGACAGCCAGGCCTATTCAAGTGAGGAAGAAGTCGGCAGCGTCAATTTTGCTCATGCACAGGAAGACGAGACTTCTCCAGAAACGGAATTCATCATTGACTTGAAAAGATTCCACAAGGAAAATCCTTTACGTTATGCAGAACTTGAAGCCCTTGAGCTAAAAGAGTCCGGCGGAAGGGGCTTGGAGATTTCGTAAAATTCTTTAACGAAGAGAGAATTCATCAGTCACTTGATTACCAGACCCCGGATGAAGTTTACATTCAGGGAACATTCCCCATGTACGAGGAAGAAAAGAAGGCAGCCTAGAATTCGTTATTTTCTAAAAAAACTGTCTTGACAAAGGGCTTAGCTTACAGGAACAGGACAGCCCAATTCGCAAACGAAATCTGGGCGACGGACATCACATACATCAAGACTCCGAAAGGGATGATGTATTTTACGGCGGTAATCGACCTGTACAGCCGGAAGATCCTTTCCTGGCGGCTGTCCGACTGCGTCACAAGTCAACGAAGGGCAATGGTTCTGCCGCTGCCTCTGTTGCGCTGGCTTTTAAGCTCTGCCTTCAGGCGGAGAAAAACTGGAGACGGCTCAAGGGCTTTAAGCAGCTTGAGCTTGTCGCCAAAGATATAGTTTTTGTTGATGGTGAATTGAAGGAAGTTGCTTGATGAAAAAAGACCGTTTTTTCAATCCACAACATTTGACAATTTCTCTCCGAAAAAAAATCAAATTGAAACAAGTCTGATTTTTGCAGTTACACCGGAAGATAAAAATTATTTCCATGATAGCGCAATTAAAAATTGTACTTTTAAGGATTGTACTGCTCCTGGTAGCATTATAAACTTCTCCAATAAACAGAATAGCAAAGACAAACGCTATTATTGTAAAATTGAAGGAAAGACCTTTGATAATTGCAAATGCGGAAGTGGTAAACTTTTCGTAAGTAAAGGTAAATATGTAAAAGAAAAGTTGTTTTCAACGCAGACAACCAATACAAATTTCATAGAAGATAAAGATAATAAAATTATTAATCAGAGGTCATGAGATAAAAAAACGGTGCGGAGAAACGATTTCCTTTTTCGCTATCTTCGCACCATCTTTATTTTAGACTGACATATTTTTATCAAATATTATTTCCAATAAAATTCTGGTTACTTGTAATTTGAAATTGATTTTGAGCCATACTAAATTGGAAATACAATTGCATACGTTGCTTTTGCAATTCAAAAGAATTATTCATGGAAATGGTATCATTTTCATGGCACTCTGATAGAAATTTCGAATATACTTCAAGCAAATCTTTGTTATTCGGATTTTCATCTATTTTCTTCTGAAAAAAAGCATTGATTTGGTTATAATCCATATTAAAATTTTCACTCCTTGTTCAACCATGTTTCATATTTTTTATAAATCTGAGTTGGATTCAGATTTATATAACTATATCGAGCTGCACTTTTTTGAAAGTCATTAAGCGTATTCTATAATGGTTCTAGGTCAGAAATCCATTCATCGATAAGATTCTGATGAGAATTCGCCATATTCATCAGTGCTTGGTACTTTATCATCAATTTTTCATTTTCATTAGGGCTATAAACAGAGTTTATAAAATTTACTAAAACTTCTTGCATACTTTTCCCCTGTGAACTACAAAAAAGTGAGAAGTTTTCTTTAACTTCTGCGGAGATTCCTTTAATTGTTATTGAAAATGTTTTTTCTGTCTCATTCATAGGTAAAAAAAATACACCAAATTACAATTTTTGTCAACCTATTTTATGTAAAATGGTGTATTTTTAATACAAAAGCAACCGATGTAGTGTTTTTCTACCTAATCGCCACACTGACCCGCTTGCCCAATACGCTTGCCGCTTTTACCAAGGTATTGAGCGTAACGGAATAGTTGTCAGGGTCAAGGAGGCGGTTTACGGCGGCTCGTGAGGTGTCAAGTTTTTGTGCGAGTTCAGTCTTGGTTAGATTTTCCTTGTCGAGAGCGTCCTGTAACTGATAGGAAATGATTTTTTTCACGGCTCCGACTTCTACTTCGGCGGAGATTCCCTCTTCTTCCAAAAAATCGTCAAATGAGCTTCCAATATTATTGTTCATCGCTAATTCCTCCTTTCAAAACCTGATTCCGTCTTTTCTTTGCCAAGGCCAAATCTTCTTTCGGTGTCTTTTGAGTCTTCTTTATAATCGAATGGAGCAGAACCATATTGTCGCCACAAATCGTAAAGAAAACCCGCGAGATTCCCTGCGGAAGATTTGTCCGCACTTCCCATAAGTCCCTGTCAAGTTTCCGCACCTGCGGATATCCGACCGGCCAAAGAAATTCCACAGCCTTGATGTCTTCTCCAATCAGCTTTTTTATTTCCGACTCCTGTTCCTTTAGCCAATCTCGGACAGGTTCGTTCCCGCCTTCTGTCTTGAAGAATCGTACTGTTATTTTCTTTTCAATCGGCATAATAAAAGTGTATCAATTTTGACACAGTTTGTCAATGAAAATATTTTTTCTACAACGACACTTCCTGTCGTTTCACTCATAGTATAATAACATTCGTAAAGAATGAAACGGTGCGGAGTAACTACCTCCCATTTCCACCATCTCCGCACCGTATTTCTTTTTGACTTGCAATTTACTTGCTAAATTTGTAAATGGAGCGGTTTATGATTTATCTAAAGGAATTTTCATTGGCATCATCAGGGGCAGAAGCAAGTTTGTTTAGCAACCCCAAAGCCAGAATGAGCACTATGGGCGTCTGGTATCCTTTTTCAATCTTCCCGGAAAAAGGTCTTGAAAAATTGGAATTCAATTCTCCAATCACAATCTATAATACGCCCAGAAACAGGACAGCAGGAAGAAAAAATAACGAATTTGTGTTAGACTGGTCGAGGAGCAAAAATGGGCAGAAATAGGAAACGCTAAACAGACGAGCGGATAAGCATTCTCGAACAGTGCCGGTTTTCAAGACGAAAAGGCCGGGCGGGGAAAAAAGCGGAAAGTTCCCGTACCTGCTCAGGAACAGGACAGCCCAATTCGCAAACGAAATCTGGGCGACGGACATCACATACATCAAGACTCCGAAAGGGATGATGTATTTTACGGCGGTAATCGACCTGTACAGCCGGAAGATCCTTTCCTGGCGGCTGTCCGACTGCGTCACAAGTCAACGAAGGGCAATGGTTCTGCCGCTGCCTCTGTTGCGCTGGCTTTTAAGCTCTGCCTTCAGGCGGAGAAAAACTGGAGACGGCTCAAGGGCTTTAAGCAGCTTGAGCTTGTCGCCAAAGATATAGTTTTTGTTGATGGTGAATTGAAGGAAGTTGCTTGATGAAAAAAGACCGTTTTTTCAATCCACAACATTTGACAATTTCTCTCCGAAAAAAAATCAAATTGAAACAAGTCTGATTTTTGCAGTTACACCGGAAGATAAAAATTATTTCCATGATAGCGCAATTAAAAATTGTACTTTTAAGGATTGTACTGCTCCTGGTAGCATTATAAACTTCTCCAATAAACAGAATAGCAAAGACAAACGCTATTATTGTAAAATTGAAGGAAAGACCTTTGATAATTGCAAATGCGGAAGTGGTAAACTTTTCGTAAGTAAAGGTAAATATGTAAAAGAAAAGTTGTTTTCAACGCAGACAACCAATACAAATTTCATAGAAGATAAAGATAATAAAATTATTAATCAGAGGTCATGAGATAAAAAAACGGTGCGGAGAAACGATTTCCTTTTTCGCTATCTTCGCACCATCTTTATTTTAGACTGACATATTTTTATCAAATATTATTTCCAATAAAATTCTGGTTACTTGTAATTTGAAATTGATTTTGAGCCATACTAAATTGGAAATACAATTGCATACGTTGCTTTTGCAATTCAAAAGAATTATTCATGGAAATGGTATCATTTTCATGGCACTCTGATAGAAATTTCGAATATACTTCAAGCAAATCTTTGTTATTCGGATTTTCATCTATTTTCTTCTGAAAAAAAGCATTGATTTGGTTATAATCCATATTAAAATTTTCACTCCTTGTTCAACCATGTTTCATATTTTTTATAAATCTGAGTTGGATTCAGATTTATATAACTATATCGAGCTGCACTTTTTTGAAAGTCATTAAGCGTATTCTATAATGGTTCTAGGTCAGAAATCCATTCATCGATAAGATTCTGATGAGAATTCGCCATATTCATCAGTGCTTGGTACTTTATCATCAATTTTTCATTTTCATTAGGGCTATAAACAGAGTTTATAAAATTTACTAAAACTTCTTGCATACTTTTCCCCTGTGAACTACAAAAAAGTGAGAAGTTTTCTTTAACTTCTGCGGAGATTCCTTTAATTGTTATTGAAAATGTTTTTTCTGTCTCATTCATAGGTAAAAAAAATACACCAAATTACAATTTTTGTCAACCTATTTTATGTAAAATGGTGTATTTTTAATACAAAAGCAACCGATGTAGTGTTTTTCTACCTAATCGCCACACTGACCCGCTTGCCCAATACGCTTGCCGCTTTTACCAAGGTATTGAGCGTAACGGAATAGTTGTCAGGGTCAAGGAGGCGGTTTACGGCGGCTCGTGAGGTGTCAAGTTTTTGTGCGAGTTCAGTCTTGGTTAGATTTTCCTTGTCGAGAGCGTCCTGTAACTGATAGGAAATGATTTTTTTCACGGCTCCGACTTCTACTTCGGCGGAGATTCCCTCTTCTTCCAAAAAATCGTCAAATGAGCTTCCAATATTATTGTTCATCGCTAATTCCTCCTTTCAAAACCTGATTCCGTCTTTTCTTTGCCAAGGCCAAATCTTCTTTCGGTGTCTTTTGAGTCTTCTTTATAATCGAATGGAGCAGAACCATATTGTCGCCACAAATCGTAAAGAAAACCCGCGAGATTCCCTGCGGAAGATTTGTCCGCACTTCCCATAAGTCCCTGTCAAGTTTCCGCACCTGCGGATATCCGACCGGCCAAAGAAATTCCACAGCCTTGATGTCTTCTCCAATCAGCTTTTTTATTTCCGACTCCTGTTCCTTTAGCCAATCTCGGACAGGTTCGTTCCCGCCTTCTGTCTTGAAGAATCGTACTGTTATTTTCTTTTCAATCGGCATAATAAAAGTGTATCAATTTTGACACAGTTTGTCAATGAAAATATTTTTTCTACAACGACACTTCCTGTCGTTTCACTCATAGTATAATAACATTCGTAAAGAATGAAACGGTGCGGAGTAACTACCTCCCATTTCCACCATCTCCGCACCGTATTTCTTTTTGACTTGCAATTTACTTGCTAAATTTGTAAATGGAGCGGTTTATGATTTATCTAAAGGAATTTTCATTGGCATCATCAGGGGCAGAAGCAAGTTTGTTTAGCAACCCCAAAGCCAGAATGAGCACTATGGGCGTCTGGTATCCTTTTTCAATCTTCCCGGAAAAAGGTCTTGAAAAATTGGAATTCAATTCTCCAATCACAATCTATAATACGCCCAGAAACAGGACAGCAGGAAGAAAAAATAACGAATTTGTGTTAGACTGGTCGAGGAGCAAAAATGGGCAGAAATAGGAAACGCTAAACAGACGAGCGGATAAGCATTCTCGAACAGTGCCGGCTTTTGGATGTCGCCAGGAGCCACTACTACGAAATGCTTGCCACTGCAGAAGAACGGGCAAAAAAATCCGCGGAGGAAAAAGCCGTCCGCAAGGAGCTCGCGGAAATCGTCCTTGACGAGTGGCTGCGTCACGACGCCTACGGCTATCAGAAGATGAGCAGGCACCTGAAGCGGAAGAGGAGCTGCGGAAGGGACTTGGAGAGTTCGTAAAATTCTTTAACGAAGAGCGAATTCATCAGTCACTTGATTACCAGACCCCGGATGAAGTTTACATTCAGGGAACATTCCCCATGTACGAGGAAGAAAAGAAGGCAGCCTAGAATTCGTTATTTTCTAAAAAAACTGTCTTGACAAAGGGCTTAGCTTACAAAAAGACAGCACGCAGGCAAAACGTTACACTTACCTTTGCGGCAATGGGCATCCGGGGCATACAGTCGCAAAAAACTTCATCGCCCTGAAAAACTCCCGGCTTGTGGTTCTGGCGCATTCCCGATGGGCGCATTGCAGAGAATTGTTGGACTGGTCAGAAAATGTGGCGATGTAGGAGATGATGGAAAATCACTCTATCAGCTAAAACTGAACTTGATAGAAAACTGTCTTTTTGGTGTGGACATTCAGCCGATTGCCGTGCAGATTTGCAAGCTGCGCTTTTTCATCAGTTTGATTTGTGAGCAGGAAAAAACGGACAATGCAAGTGAAAACTACGGCTTTAATCCTCTGCCAAACCGTGAAACAAAATTCGTGGCGGCAAATACTCTCGTGGGCAAAAAGAAAAAGTCTGATGGAGGAAATACTCTTTTTGCCGACCCTGACGGAAGAATTGAAGAAACTAAAAAGGAATTACAGGAAAAACGTCACGAACATTTCAGTGCCCCCACCACAGAAGCAAAAGCGAATACAGGAAACAAAATAAAAAACTTCGCGAAGAACTTGCAAGACTGCTTGAAGACAATAAAATGTTTGCTCCCGAGGACGCGCGTCAGCTCGCCTCATGGAATCCCTACGACCAAAACGCCGTAAGCTCATTCTTTGACTCTGAATGGATGTTCGGTGTCAAAGACGGTTTCGACATCGTAATCGGCAATCCGCCGTATATTCAACTTCAGAAGAATGGCGGTGAACTTGGCAAGATGTACGAAAAGTGCGGCTACAAGACTTTTGCTTCTACTGGCGACATTTACAGCCTTTTCTATGAGCGAGGAATACAACTTCTAAAAACTGGCGGTCATCTTTGTTTTATAACTTCAAACAAATGGATGCGGGCGGGTTACGGAGAAAAGACACGAGAGTTTTTCAGTAAGAATACAAATCCTGTTTTGCTCGTGGATTTTGCAGGCGTGAAGATTTTTGAAAGTGCGACCGTAGACACGAATATACTTTTGCTTGAAACTGGAAAGAATCAGAAAAAGACATTCGCCTGCATTGCAAAGGACAAATCCTGCCGAGATAATTGGGAGAATATGATTTACAATGAACTGCTCCGTCGTGGTTATAAAGTGGATGTCGGTGTTGTTGAAGTGGAAAAAATGACAAATGGAGTTCGTAAGCAATCGCAGTATGAGATTGATTTTGTTATCAACACCGGCTCGGAGCGAATATACATACAGTCCGCCTTGAATGTTGGCACTGACGAAAAAAAACAGCAGGAAACTTTTTCCCTGCGCAACACCCGCGATTCATTCCGTAAAATTGTGATTCTTGACGGAAATATTCGCCCTTGGACTGATGATGACGAAGTTTGTTATATGGGAGTGATTCCATTTTTATTGCGTGAGCTTATATAATCGCTCCTTTTACAGCATTCTGTTGTCCTTCAAAAATTTGTATAATGTGTTCCTATCAACACCCATTCTTCGAGCGATTTGCAGTTTTGGAACTTTTGCTTCTAACAATTCTGCTATTTCGTCTTCGTGTCCAGAAAGTTTTACCTTTGCACTTCTTCTTCCTGCTGGTCGTCCCAAAACGACACCGTTCGCCTTTCGTATTGCCCAACGCCACCTTTGTCCGCTGGCTGATTAGATTACGCTCAATCTCCGCAGAAAGACCGAATGCGAAGGCGAGAACCTTGCTTGTGATGTTGTCGCCCAGTTCATAGCCGTCTTTCACAGTGTAGAGTTTTACGCCCTTGTTCATGCACTCCTCAAGGATGCGCATAATCATAAAAAGACTACGACCAAGCCTCGAAATCTCGCTTGCGACAATCACATCCCCTTGCCGCAGATTCCTCAACAATCCGCCAAGCTTACGCTTATCTGGTTCTTTTGTGCCAGAAACACCTTCATCGTCAATGTAACGGTCAATTTTCAATCCTTTCCTTTTGCAAAGTTCCTCGATGCCAAGTTTCTGGTTAGTTCCGTCCTGCTTGTCAGTGCTGACACGAATGTATACGTATGTCATTTGAATTACCTCGTCAGATAATTATCTTCATTATTTAAACTGGCAAAATTTTTTAGAAATTGAATGTATAAAGCAAAGCATGTTGTCACACAATTTGGCTTTCCAAACATCCTTTATATGCAGAAAACTAAGCCCCGGTTCAAATTTATAATTTTCAGTAGTGTGCACAACTATGCATTTATGCTATGCTATAGGCCATACATAGTTTTACGAGGTTATATATATGAAAAAACTTCTATCAATCGCGCTCGGAACAGCGGCAGCCCTTTTGCTTTCCGCATGTTCCGGCGGAAAGACCGGGGTATTCCAAGGCAGCTCCGTGGGAATGCAGGGACCTGTCACAGTGGAACTTACGGTTGCCAAGGGCTAGATTACAAAGGCGACCGTGACAGAGAGTCACGAAACGCCTACGGTAGCGGCAATGGCATTGGAGCGGATTCCGGCTCAAATCGTTGAGCACCAGACAACCCGTCTGGACACCGTTACCGGGGCTACGATAGCAAGCGGAGCCATCATGCGGGCGGCAACAGAAGCCGCAAAGACAGCCGGTCTTGACGAAAAAAAACTGGCGGCCAACGCCTACCATGCAAAGGCCGGTCCTGACGAGAATATCTCAAGTGACGTAATTGTCGTTGGCGGCGGCGGTGCAGGTCTGAGCGCAGCCATAGCAGCGGCACAGCAGGGCGCAAAAGTCGTACTGATAGAGAAAAGCTCTTTCCTTGGCGGCAACACAATGATGGCAGGAGGAGCCTTCAATGCAGTAGACACAGAGGCTCAGAACGAGAACGTGCTTTCCATAGCACAGAAGTCCACGCTGGACTCTTATCTAGCCCTCTCGGCAGGTGACAAGAACTTGCACCTTGACCTTTTCCCCGAATGGACACAGGTGCTTGCGGACTTACAGAAGTCAATCAGGGCATTCTACGCAGCAAATGCCGGCAAGACGGCAGGAAAAGATATGCCGAGCTACGATTCAAAGGAGCTTCACATGTGGCACATCTACACAGGCGGTCTAAGACAGATGAATGACGGCCGCTGGATAGCTTCCGACATCAAGCTTGCAAGAACACTTGCCGAAAACGCTCTTGAGTCATACGACTGGACAGGCTCCCTCGGCGTAAAGACAGCATCCCACAAGGGCGCAGGTAAGAGCCTTTACACAGTACTCGGAGCTATGTGGCCGCGCACCCACGCCTACACAAACGGCAAGCCACTCATTGACGCTCTTGAAGCCGCCGCCAAGAAAGAGGGCGTGCAGATTTTCACAGAGACGGCAGGAAAGGAGCTTATTAAAGGAACTGACGGCAGAATCACCGGCGTAAAGGCAGTGAAAGCTGACGGCACAAAAGTCACACTCAGCGCGGCGAAGGGTGTCGTGCTCGCAAGCGGCGGCTACTGCGCCAACCCCGCCATGGTCAAAAAGTATGATGAATACTGGGGCAACGATTTGACAGACCGCACCCTGACCACGAATGTCGGCACAAACACTGGTGACGGAATCACCATGGGAATGGAAGCCGGTGCGGCCACTGTAGACCTGGGCGTTTCACAGCTCATGCCTTCGTCTTCTCCAATCAAGGGAACCATGACGGACGGCATCTGGGCAGACGCATCGGAGCAGATTTGGATTGACGGAAACGGAAAGCGCTTTGTGGACGAATACGCCGAGCGTGACGTGCTTGCAAAGGCATCTCTCCGACTTGACAACGGTATCTTCTATATAATATACGCAGGTACGGCAAAAGGCAGCGATGACGGCATCTGCCGCGGAACCAAGACAAGCGACTCACTTTTTGGCACCAGCGTACAGTCCATGATTGACAACGGCCACGTATGGTACGGCTCAACGCTGGCGGAATTGGCAGAGGCCACAAAGAAACGCGCAGGAGGTGCAAGCCCGAACTTTACGGAAGCCGCACTCCGCGAAACAATCGAGAAGTACAACTCCTATGTGGACGCACAGCATGACCTGGACTTCGGCAAAGAGGTTCTGGCGGGTAAGATTGACCTGGACTACATCGAAAGCCACCCGGACGTTGGCATAGTAATCTCTCCACGCAAGGCTTCACTCCACCACACGATGGGCGGACTTGCCATCAACACCAATGGCGAAGTGCTTGATGAGAGCGGCAAGGCAATTCCAGGCCTGTGGGCAGCAGGTGAGGTTACAGGCGGAGTTCATGCGGGCAACCGTCTTGGCGGCAACGCAATAGCCGACATCTTTACCTTCGGACGCATAGCCGGAAAGAACGCAGGTTCAGCAAAATAAGCTAGAATAACCAAGCGCAAGCGGACAGTCTTTTTAACAAAGGCTGTCCGTTTTTATAAAAGGCAGATTATTCTTACAGTACCGTTTATAAGTGAAATGGCAGGAATAAGGAACTTCCCCATGAAATGGAAAATATGTTGGTAATGAATCGACAGGTTCTGTAAGAGTCATTAACCACCACCAAAGGTGGTGGCTTTAAGTGTGAACAAGGTTAGGGCCT
>CAZKPZ010000046.1:0-4197 GCA_964554745.1 uncultured Treponema sp.
TTTTTCTACATCCTCGTAGTTATGCTTTTAAGATGACTCCAGTTGATTCACACTTGCATTAAATTGCAAAATTTCTTATACTAAATACAGTGAGTAAAAATACTCAATGTACAGAGTAAAAACCACTCAGTAGCTTGAGTGAGTTTTTGTGGAGATAGTACCCATGCAAAGAACTGAATATATCGGGATATTAAAGAAACGGTTTGCCGAAAAGCGAAAATTCATTCAGGTTGTCGCAGGACCTAGGCAAGTGGGCAAAACGACCATAATTCAGCAGTTCCTAAAATCCGTAAAGTCCGAAGTTCTTAATTCCTCATGCGATGACATCTCACCAGAGCAGAGCGCTTCTTTTATTTCTAGTTTGTGGGACAGGGCAAGGCTTTTATTAAAAACTGGTGCAAAGGAAGTTTTGCTCGTCATAGACGAGATACAAAAAGTTGACGGTTGGAGCGAGACAGTAAAAAAATATTGGGACAAAGACACGAGGCTTGGCGCGAATATAAAAGTGCTTTTGAGCGGTTCATCGCGTCTGCTCATTCAGGAAGGGCTTACTGAATCCCTTGCAGGCCGCTATGAGCTGATTCATGTTCCCCATTGGTCATACGCAGAAATGAAAAAGGCATTTGGCTGGACGCTTGACCAGTACATTTTCTTCGGAGCATATCCGGGTGCTGCGGATTTAATCGGAGATGAAAGACGCTGGCGGACATACATAAAAGATTCGATTATAATTCCGAGCATAACCAAAGACATTCTTTTTATGACAAAGGTTGACAAGCCCGCTCTCTTGCAACGGCTCTTTGAACTTGGAAGCTATTATTCTTCGCAAATCATGTCTTTTAATTCAATGCTGGGGCAGCTCAAGGATGCGGGAAATACGACGACGCTTTCCTATTACTTGGAGCTTCTTGCTCAAGCTGGTTTGCTTACAGGCCTTCAAAAATACTCTGGAAGTCTGGTGCATACAAAAGGCTCCAGTCCAAAGTTTCAGGTTTTTAACAATGCCTTGATGTCCGCTAATCATAACGTCACGTTTGAAGAGGCAAAAAATAATCCGACACTCTGGGGCAGACTTGTGGAATCCTGCTGCGGAAGTCATATCGTTCGCTTACAGCAGGCTTTGGATTATGAAAGCTATTACTGGCGCGAGAAAAATGACGAAATGGATTTTGTCGTGAAATCTGGAAGGAATATATCCGCTATTGAGATAAAAAGTGGTTCTCGTTTTGCAAATTCCGGTATGTCAGCCTTTAAAAAGAAATTTTCATCTGGGAAAACGTATGTCGTTTCATATCTGGACGACCCGAGCGGTCTTGCTATTCCGTTAGAGAAATTTTTGAAGATGAATCCTGATGAGTTGTGAAGATTCTGGGCATAATCACCAGTGATTTGGCAGGTAAAACAGAACCATCGTCATTCTGCGGAAAATTTACGTACGTAATTCCTGAAAATTACGTGAGGGGGGGGACACGATTTACAAAGCAC
This sequence comes from uncultured Treponema sp., assembly GCA_964554745.1. GTDB lineage: Bacteria > Spirochaetota > Spirochaetia > Treponematales > Treponemataceae > Treponema_D. The sequence continues at coordinate 1,486 of CAZKPZ010000046.1, forward strand.
AAGCCACAACGGAATCAAGCATATGAATGTCTTGGAATGGCTCTTGGGGGAAAGCGAATGACGGACGCAAAAGAAATAATCCAAAAATTGCGGAACAAATATTAGGAGACGAATATGCCAAACGATGATAAAACCTACTTGTTGCCGATAAAACTTCTGGAAGACGATGAGATTTACATTTGCAACTATTCTCATCATGAGGAACTCATAATAGAAGTTTTTGGTAAGAAACTTAAAAAACGGATTTCTTTCGGAGATACAATTTACTATTTTTTAGTACAGGATGAATTTCTTGTGGATGACCCGTTTTTAAAACTATTCACAAAATTAACGAAGGAAGAATTCAAGTCCAAATTCTTTGAGGTTAAAAATTCAGAACTCATAAAAATGATTCTAACTAAAAACGGTGGATTCTATTCAAATGTAAACTGTCATCACTATATTTTATTGACAGATGATTATGTCCTAAACATAGTTGCCGGTGATGAGTATAGGATTGTGGAGGAATAAATGAACAATACCAAATGGAATGAAATATTCAAGGCCTTTTACAAAAACGAATGTGAAGAAAATGGCGTTCTGGTTCGCTGGCGAATCAAGGATTTGCAAACTGGTTATTTGAGTCTGTTTGACGGAACATGGACGCATTTTGGCTGTGAGCCAAGAGATTGGGAATGCATTGATTACTTGCAAATAGAATTGACAGAAGAAAACTCTGATTTTGTTTTGCAGACATTGCATCAGATTCATGTTCCAGGAACTGTTTCAGAAAAAATGGCGACTGTTTATGGATATAATCAGAATGTGAATTATATTTAATTGCAAGAGGGTGTTGTGATAAACGAATTCTTGACGGAAATATATTTTCTAGCGAAAAGGAAGAGAGAGGGCGGAAAACTGCTGTCACCAACGAACATCCCTACAGACCTCTATTTTGCTATAACGGAAAAAAAACTATCATTGTCAAATTGACTTTGGGAATCTAAAAATGCTACAATTGGGAAAGACTTACAAGCTACAGGTCAAGGTAACGGATGTTTGCCCTGCCACGGTCGGTGCAAATTTTGAGTTAAGGGAAATTGCGATTGTGGCGATTGGAAAAATCCTAAGCCAAAATAAGTAAAAGCCGATATACGGCGCGGAGAATAAAATGGGAAGTTTTTTTGCGGCGGCTCTTTTTCCAGTTGCTCTCATTCCTCAAGTAAAGGAGACTCTTTCTAACAGTTCATATTATTTGCTGACGAAATCGACTGAAAGCTACGCCTATGTTTCGGAAAATGAAATGGACGCTCAGCGAGAAGATTTGCTCATGCAGTTCGGAAAAAATACTTCTGAAAAATCCGAACAGCCGATTTTCACATTTCTTGTCTACGACAGCGATGTTCTTGACTTTTGCGTGTTTCATCAGGGAAAGCGCGTTTACTACTATTCAAACGATGATGCGTATTTTTCGGGCGGGGAAGTGGTTGTTGAGGGCAACGATGAAATCATCAAGCTTCTGAAGCTTGACAAGGAAAAATGGGAATCGGTTAGCAACAAAAAGAGAATCGAAGAATTCTGTGAGGCGGAGGACTATCTTGCGGAATTCCTCAAACTCTTGAACCTTCCCGAATGGACCTACAACGTCGGATTCAACTACATCGAAAACGACCCGTGGACAATGGAAGACCTGAAGAAAGCGAAAGTCGAAATATTCAAGCACGGTCTGGAATAGTTTTATTATGGAGAAAAAATGGATACCAAAATTGATTTAACAAAAGTCATGTATATTGAGCAAATGCATGATGAAAAAATTGACGAGATTTTAATTTGCGACAAAAAACTTGTGCTTGCTTTTAATGAACTTCATTTTGAACATAATGGCATAGCGTCTGCTACAAAAGCAAAAATGATTTTTAGCGGTTTTGAAGATATTCCAAGTGATGTTTTTGTAGACTTGATTTCTATGAAGCATTGCAAAATTACTGACGGAAAGAGGATTTATGTTGATGAGTTTGTTTCAATTATGCAGAAAAAGAAAATCAAAATTGAAGTTGAAGAAATATTAGGCAGAATAGAACATATTTTAATAAGAGGCGTGATTGTAAATCCCGATGGAAAATACGGAAATTCTGATGTTGAAATTTCGATTTGTGCAAAAGAACTTACATTCGAGTTTGAATGATTTTATGGAGAAAAAATGTTTCGTCTTTTAATAATCTACCTAATTCAGACGGCCTTTTTTATCTTCTGTTATTTTCGCAACAAAAGAACGAACGCGAAAATCTCCACCAAGAAAATATTTCTGCACGCACTCATTCCGACTTTTTTGTTTTATGCGTCAATCGTTTTAATCACTCAAGTCTTCGGCTTATATCTTGATGCTCGGTTGGATTCGTTCGACTTGGACGGAAACGGATTTTTCTCGGGAGAAGAGATTACGCCTGAGCAGGAAGCGGCGATGTCTGCTGTGACAAATGACACCGCCCGTACGCTTGCACCAGTAACAGGGCTTTTTGTGAGTTTCTTCCATTATTTTGTTTCAGTGGTAATCCTTGCCATAATAAATCATTTGAACCACAACTGTAGCAACTGGAAAAATAATGAATAAAAAACAGGTCTCTCGAATCATTATATGGCCTCCGTTGTTTAATATTCTCCTTGATATATTCTGTCTGGTTTTTGAGTTTTGGATGATTTGTGCAATTATTTATAAAAATTATATTAATGTTT
>CAZKPZ010000046.1:4239-9049 GCA_964554745.1 uncultured Treponema sp.
AGATGATTATATTTTTTTGATTTTAACTATAGTCCTTTTTATTTTGACTTTGATTTCTCTAACACTTGGAGATAAAATTGTGATTCAGGGCAACAACATTAAATGCACAAGCTTCTTTTTTATAAATAGGGAATTTGAAGTTACAGAGCAGACTAGGATAATAATGGGAGAGCGCGATGATATTTCGAAGGTTCGCAGGTTCGGTTGGAAACTTTCAAATAATCACAGCCGTGAAAAACTGTGGATACCTTCTTATTCATATATTTATAACAAACGGGTAATGCGGATAAACAAAATTCTTGAATCCTTGACAGGAAAAGAAATAAAAATCAGTCAGGCAAAACTGAAGTTTTAATTTTTGGGGCGGAATGTTTAGCAATTTTCCAAGTTTTGACGTGTTTAAAACAACTTTTCCTTTATCAAAAAATCCTTAAGTGGAAGCATATAAATTCCGTCATCGTCAAAATAGGGCTTTACGGCTTCGCGCGTGACGATGATTTTTGTGAAAGAGTCGTCTATGTGTGTGAGCGGGCGTTTTTCTTGAAGCCGTTTTTCAGCGTCGGGCATTGAATAGGCGGACTGGATATAGAATTTACTGTTCCCCGATGTGGCGACAAAATCAACTTCCAGCTGACGGCGTACGCTTTTTCCCGAAGAGTCTTTTTCGTTCAGTTCCACGATTCCGACATCAACATTAAAGCCTTGTGCAATCAGTTCGTTGTAAATGACGTTTTCTGTTAAATGAGTCCATTCTGTCTGGCGAAAATTCAAAAGGGCGTTGCGAAGTCCTACATCGGTAAAGTAGTATTTTGAATTCGCGCCGATATATTTTCGCCCTTTCAAGTCATAACGTTTTACCTGTGAAATTAAAAATGAATCCTCAAAAATTTTTATGTGATTTAAAATCGTCTTTGAAGTGTAGACTTTTCCGCTCTCGCTTTTGAACGTGTTTTCAATTCTCGCAGGATTTGTAAAAGAGCCGACGCTTGAAGCTAAAACGGAAAGCAGTTCTGAAAGCCCTTCCTCGTTTTTTATTTTGTTCCGCTGAACGATGTCCTTTAAATACACTTCCTCAAAGAGATTTTTCAGATAGTCTGATTTTTCCCTGTCGCTTTCAAGAAGAACAGCCCGGGGAAGACCGCCATAAGTCGCATAGTCGGCAAAGGCAGTCTCAAAATCCATTCGTTCTTTTATTGCCTCGTAGTATTCACGGAACGTAAGAGGGTAGACATGAATCTGGTCGCCGCGCCCGCGGAATTCTGTCAGAATGTCGCTTGAAAGCATTTTTGAGTTGGAGCCGGTAACGTAAAGGTCGCAGTTTTTCCGCCGCATAATTCCGTTCAGCACATTGTAAAAAGTTATGCTGTCTCCCGGCAAATCAGGGTTTTCCACGCTTTTGCAATACTGGATTTCATCAATCAAAATATAATAATGTATAGAAGACTCCTGCGTTTTCGTCCTGATGAATTCACCGAGTTTAAGAGGATTTCTTAAAGCTGCAAACTCATCATCGTCAAGAATTATTTCGATGATTTGGCTTTCTTTGATTCCAGAAGAGCGCAAATATTTTTTGAAAATATTGAACAGAAGATAAGACTTTCCAGACCGTCTAAGTCCCGTCACAACTTTTATCATCGAGTTGTTCATTTTTTTCTTCAAGAGTTCAAGGTACTGAGGACGAGCTATATCCATATTTCACTCCATTTTTTTGCGTATTTACGCACTTTTATGGAATTATACGGCAGAATTTGACGATTTTCAAGCAGTTTACTCCGGAATTTTGCGTAAATACGCATTTTTTTGGAGTGTAATGGATGTGTTTGTTGGTGTTGATATTGATTTTTACGAGCGTTACTGAGAAATTTCGCCAAATTCGCACGAATTTCTCAGTAATCTTGACTTTTCCAAGAGCTTAACGTACTATTCACTGAGAAATTTTGTCAAATTTGTCAATTTTTCTCAGTGGAGATGGTATGAACCAGATTAAGCGCAATGTGTATCTTCAAAGACTGATTAACCGCAAAAGCAATGGAATGATTAAGGTTATTATCGGTTTGCGCCGGTCGAGGAAATCCTACCTGCTGTTCCAGCTGGAATTTTTATCTTGATAAATCATTTGAAGCATAAGACACAGGCTGAAAGATGAAAACAAAAAGTCGCATACTAATCATATCTCTACTGCTTCTCTTGCTCTGCGTTATGATAATTCTAACTTTTGGCCGTGCGTTTCCTTCTCGCTTGGAAAAGCAAACTGAACCAGAAGAGAAAGTCTTGAGCCTAAAAATGTCAAACGATATTTTTTACAGGCAGACAATCAACAACTGCGGACCGTATTCAGTTATGGCGGTCATAAATATTCTGACTGGTGAAAAGAAAGACCCGGAGGTACTTGCGGCGGAAACGAAATTCAGAATCATAAAAAATCTTACGCTTCCGCAGGGTGTTGAAAAACTGCTTCACGACAACGGCGTAAAAAGCAAAAGTTTCATTTTAAAAAACAAGTCGGATAAAGAAAAGATTGCATTCCTAAAAAATCAGATTCACGAGCAAAAGCCTGTAATTCTCCTCATAAAAGTTCATCACGTTCTGCATTATGTCACGGTCATCGGTTTTGACGAAAATGGATTTATGCTCTACGATTCAATGCAGGAAAAAGACGCTGAAAATCCACGGAAAACAATTGTGGAAAAGCCAGAATACACAGGAAACCGATATCATACAAATCAGGAATTGATGGGTTTGTGGAATGACGGCGGCTACAAAATCTTTTTTAGAAACTTTGCCATAGTGTGTTCAAAATGAAAATTCCGGCCGTAAAACCCAGCATTGACCAGAACCTTTGTTTTTTGTTAGTATACGGCGAGGAGCAGAAGTTATATGAGAAAAACGTTGGCATTGAGAGCAATCTTTTTAATTGTCTATATTCTCGGAATTGTCTTTTGCATTGGGGTAGTTCTTAACAATAATTTTATTCATCTTGTGCCGGACTTGGAAACTCAAAACCGCCATATAATTACTCTTTGCATCGCATTTGCTATCGGCTTGGTAAAGTTGTTCAATAAAAGCGGTGCTGCCCCTTCGCTGAATTTTTACAAGAAGGAATATGCGGATATTATAAAAGACTCTTTTTCTGATGACAGGAAAAGCCTGCAAAAATTTTTGAAGGGAATTGCTTTCTATAATGCAGATAAATATGAAAAATCTATAAAGTGTTTAAGTTCTCTTCTCCCGGTCTGCAAAAGTTCAAATGAAAAATACTGCGTCAATCTCTTTATCGCATGGAACTATACGGAAATCGGGGAAAAGCAAAAGGCAATCGAAATCTACGAGAATATGATTCAAAACGGTTTCGCCGGCTCCAGGGCATTTTCCAGTCTGTCAAATATCTATATGGAACTTGGTGATTTTGAAAAAGCGCAGGAGATGGGAAAAGAAGCGATAGCCCTTGACCCCAAAAACATTCACGCCTACAGCAATGTGGCTTATTCAGCCTTTAAGAATGGCAATTATTCTGAGGCAATGGAATATGCGAGGGAAAGTTTGAAAATCAAGAATGACTTTTTGTCTTCAATAAAACTGCTGTATATCATAAACAAAATTGAGTGCAATCAAGATGAGGCGGAGGTCTACGAAAAGAAGGCGGTTGCAAACGGGCTTTCAAAAAAGGAGCTTCAAGAAGAACTGGAATATTATTTGGGAGAGGAAGGAACTGAATAATGACCGAGCTTTTTGCACGTGAACTTTGCCCAAATATAGAAGAAAACCTCCACGACTGCAATCCCTGCACGGTTGAGGCGGCGGAAAAATATTCCAATCGTCCAACTTCTGGCTCTTATACTAACATGGAATTTGCTTGAATGATACTTGCGGAATGGGTATAATAGAAATTATGCCGACAGTTTGCGCATCGGAATAGCTGAATAAAAACAGGAGAAAACCAAATGGGCTACTACAATGCAGGGCACACGGAACTAAAGGCCGTGAACAAAATCTATGCCGGGATAGAAACGCCCGATGACCTGTACAATGCGCTGCTTCACTGCTGGACGCGCGAAACGTGCACGGCGCGGCTCCGCGACAAATACTCGGAAAGCAACAAGACGGCAGGACAGTGCGCGATTACGGCGTTTCTTGTGCAGGACATCTTTGGCGGCGAAATCCGCGAGATGACCACAAAACACGGGCTTCACTGTTACAACGTGATAGACGGCGTAGCCATAGACTTGGCTAGCGAGCAGTTCGGCGAGGAAGCAAAAAATCTTGTCTACCAAAACAATCCCCTCCAGCCGCCGCGCGAAGAACGCATGGCACAGCCCGGAAAACGTGAGCGCTACGAGTTGCTCAAAAAGAATCTTGTGGCGTGGTGCGCAAAGTGAACAATGACAGAAGGTTTTGTGCAAGCGCGGCTAAGAAATATAGCATAAAGATTTTATACGTATGAAATTGAAAAAAGTCATGAAAACTCGATTTTTGAGCTAATTAATCAGCGAACAAGCCTTTTACTTTGATATTAACTGAAAATTAACGGTATTTTCGGTGTAACGCATTATAACGCTTTGTACCAATGGGACTTACTAAAATTATTTCTTCTATATAATAGACTTTTTCTCATGGGATTTTTCCATTGCTTTTCAGAAAAAATGCTCTATAATATATATATGTAGCGCAAAAGTAAAAGGAGAAAACATCTTATGATGCCTGTACGTATGCTAAAAAGAAGAGATCTGCACTTAAAAAAGAATTCAATATATATACGCTGTGTTCCGCTTATTCTGATTTTTATCCTAGGCACAGTCGTTGTTTCATTCTT
>CAZKPZ010000046.1:9059-19161 GCA_964554745.1 uncultured Treponema sp.
AAGAAAAACGCCAAGGAGCAGGTCAAAAAGCTCCTCATCGAGCAAACCGCACACTCCGTTTCAGAGCTGCAGGAAAACCTGCTTGTTCCGATAAGCATGGTTGAGGCGATGGGGCTGATTTTCAAGGACGGCTTCTTCAGCGACATCAAGCGAACGGAGCAGATTTTCCAAGGACTTTCACAAAAATATCCAGACTTTGAGGTAGCTTTCTACGGTGCGGACGAGGAGAACCATGTATTCGGCTTCACTCCGAACGAGGGCTACTTCGCTCCGGGCCGTCCTTGGTATCAGGGTGCGGTAGGGGCGGGCGGAAAGATATGCTATTCCGACGTGTATCTTGACCCTACAATCCATGCCAACGTCATAACCTTCTCACAGGGGGTCTATAAGAATGGAAAGGTGGACGGAGCAGTCGCTTTCGACTACCCGCTCTCTGACCTTGCAAAAATCATCAATCAGTACAGGGTTAAGGATACTTACCTGTCCTTCATCATAGCTCCGGACGGAAAATTCGTGATAAACGACACCTACACACCGGATGACAGCATATTCACCATAGAGGAAGGTCGGCTCAAGGAATTTGGAGAGCAACTGATTGCGAGCGGCAACGAGGAGGGTGTCCTTCTCACCCAGAATGTTGACGGCGTGAAATACGTATTCAAGTCAACGAAAGTGCCGATTACGGGCTGGTACTACATTATTGGAATCCCCGAGAGAGATGTCATGAGCTTCTCGACCATGCTGACCATGATGCTCTCGGCGGCTTTTACGGTCATCTTCATTATGATAGTCCTGGTCTTTGTCATGCCAATCATCAGGATGCAGAAAAAAGAGCAGGAGATGAGCGCGCGCCTTTTTGAGGAAACACAAAACCTCGCCGTGGCCACCAAGGAGACATCCGCCTCAAGCCAGGATTCCAACGCGGCCGTCAAGGAGATTGTGGCCACAATGGAGGACTCCAACGCACTTTCCGAGAACATATCGCAGAAAATCAAGAACGTTTCCAACATAGCGAACAACAACTCAAGCGAGGTGCAGGCGGGCGTTGTTTCGATTGAAAAAAACGTGGAGCAGCTTCACGCGATTTTTGACGCGAACCAGCAAAGCATAAGCGGCATGAAGCTGCTCAGCGAGAAAATCGAGAGCATCTGGGAAATTGTGACGCTCATCAACTCAATCGCGGACCAGGCGAAAATCATCGCCTTCAACACGGAACTTGAGGTTGCCAGCGCGGGAGCTGCGGGCGAGCCGTTCCGCATCGTGGCAAACGAAATCCGCCGGCTTTCGGACGGAATCATCGACGGCACGAAGGAAATCAAGGAGAAAATCAGCGACATACAAAAATCCTCCGACAGCCTAATTCTCACCAGCCAGAGCAGCACCGAGAAAATCAACGAGGGCTACCGGAACGCCAAGGAGCTGGGAGAGAAATTCAGCAGGATAAAGTCCTCCTCCGAGATTACGGCGGACAGCGCGGAAGACATCACGGGCATAATCCAGCAGCAGGCCATCGGAAGCGAGCAGATTCTCATTGCGCTCAAGCAGATTTCCGGCGGCATAGAGAATTTCAGCACGGCGACAGAGAACATCTCACGCTCTGCGGAAAACTTGAAGGGCATATCAGAGGAGCTGAACAACCAGGTGAATGGGGGGAGTGCTTCGTGATGAAAAAAATCTCTTTTGGCAAGCCATTCAGTACTATGATAAAAAGGGCTGGGAAAGGCAAAAAAACAGTAAAATTTTCAAAAAAGAAGAAGATAGCCATATTCCTCATCGTCTATGCTGTTGTGACTATGGTTGTGACAGACTGGGGGGCAAGATACTTTTTCAAGCGGACTGCGGAAAAGTCTCTGCCCGACGAGGCGAATGTAAAGGCTTTGGAGTTTTCTTCCAACGTTAATGGCGAGATGCAGCTTGCCACCCAACTGGCCATATCCCCGCTCGTTTCCGACTATATGCAGCACCCGGAAGATAAGGAGCTTACGGCTTTGGCAATGCGGGAAATAAAATCCTACGAGCAGTCATTCAAGTCAAAAAGCACCTTCTCTATCAGCGACAAGGACTTAAAGTATTATTTAAACTGCGAGGAGCAGTATGTTTTGGACAAGAGCTTGGAAACTTCCGCATGGTTCGACATCTGCCGCAACGTAAGCGAAGCATATACCTTCTATATTGACTACGAGGAGGTCTTGAAAAAGACCATGATGTGGGTTAATGCGGTTGTCCGCGACAAGAAGGGCAATGGAATCGGCTTGATTGGAACAGGAATAGACCTTTCGGCTTTTTCGGATATGCTTTTTTCCAATTTGAATCCAGAATATCAGATGTTTTTTTACAACGAGGCTGGGGAAATTACCGGAGCTGATGATACAAAGCTGATGGAGAACAAGGTTTTGATTACCGATGTCTTCCGTCAGATTGCAAATAAGGATTTGCAGGTAAAGGGAACTGCCGTTTATCCGACTTTCTCCGGGGTTTTCGTAGTTAAAGAGGTTCCTTCCGTAAACTGGCACATGATTATTTACGATTCTTATTCCAGGGCGGATTTTGCCCGCAATGCCCTTATCCCCCTTGTTTCTATGTTTATGTGTATTTTTGCCATAATAGTAAGCTTTATCACAGCAAGCTATATGCAGAAGTCGGAAAAGGCTCTGGGAAAAAAGCTTTTCGAGGAAACACAAAAACTCGCCGTGGCCACCAAGGAAACTGCCGCAACGAGTCAGGATTCCAGTGCAGCGGTAAAAGAGATTGTCGCCACGATGGAAGATTCCAATTCGCTTTCGGAGAACATCTCGCAGAAGATAAAGGACGTGTCCAGTGTGGCGCGGAAGAATTTCTCGGACGTACAGGCAGGTGTCGCGTCCATTGCAAGAAACGTAGAGCAGCTGCATGCCATTTTTGACGCTAACCAGCAGAACATAAGCGGCATGAAGGTGTTGAGCGAAAAGATAGAAAGCATCTGGGACATCGTTACGCTCATCAACTCAATAGCAGACCAGGCAAAAATCATCGCCTTCAACACAGAGCTTGAAGTGGCGAGTGCAGGCGAGGCCGGCGAGCCGTTCAGGATTGTGGCTAGCGAGATACGCCGGCTTTCGGACGGAATCATAGACGGCACAAAGGAAATAAAGGAAAAAATTACGGAGATACAGAGGTCTTCCGACAGTCTTATCCTTTCAAGCGAAAGCAGCACAGAGAAGATAAATGCCGGTTATGCAAGCGCAAAGGATTTGGGCGCGATGTTCGAGAGCATAAAGAGTTCTTCGGAAATAACTGCCGCCAGTGCGCAGGACATAACGGACATAATACAGCAGCAGACGATAGGCAGCGAGCAGATTCTGATTGCTCTCAAGCAGATTTCCGGAGGTGTGGAAAGTTTTAGCGCCGCTACGGAAAATATTTCTCAGTCTGCGGAAAACATACGCATTATTTCCGAAGATCTTAAGAATCAAGTGAATGACTAGAGGTTTCGCATGGGCAAAGCTTTAGGCAGGATGAACAAAAAAGAAATCCCTCTGGTGCAGGTGATGGCAGTTGATGCAGGAAAGTTCCGTTATGCCATTGCATCTGCTTCTGTGCAGGAAATCATGACTGGTGAAAAAATACATCCGCTGCCATTTGTTCCGCGCTATATTGAGGGCGTGCTCAATTGCCGCGGAGAGGCATGGACTGTGTTGAACCCCGTGCTGCTTATCGACGGAGCTGATGAAGAGATTCAAGGCAATCAGTTCCTGCTTATAAAGAGGTCTGATGACCGGTTTTGTCTGCACATATCAACGGCAGAGACTTTTTTTTCCGTTCCTGAAACAGAACTCGCCATGGAGAATATTACGTTCAAGAGCCATAAAATCAGGCTTATCAGTCCTGATGCGATTGAAGAACGCTTGCTAAAGGACTTGGAGTGTTAAGATGGACGAAAAGATTCGGATTATCATTGCTGACGATTCGGCGATTATACGCGGAATTTTGGAAAAGCTTTTCAATGCGGAAGCAGACTTTGAGATAGTTGATTCCGTGTCGAACGGCAGAAAGGCCGTTGATATGGCTCGCGAAAAAAAATGCGACTTGGTTATAAGCGACATAGACATGCCGGAGATGAACGGAATCGAGGCGGCGAAAATAATCTGGACAGAGCTGCACATTCCTGTAGTGATTTTCTCTGAGAACGCTGCTATGCAAAAAGATGCCTTGCTGGCCGGGGCAATTCTTTTTGAAACAAAACCCGCGCTTGCGGCTTTTAAAATGCAGAACTTACAAGATTTTGTCGTGCATGTACGGCAGTGCTACAAAAAGTTTACTCCGTGTAAAAACAGAAGCTCTGCGGATAGCGAAGTAAAAACATTCAAGTCGTTCAAGATTGTCGTTCTTGGGGCTTCTACAGGAGGGCCTACGGCAGTGCAGACACTCCTTAAGTCTCTTGGCAGCAGTTTTCCCCTGCCGATTCTGTATGCCCAGCACATCGACATAGGTGCAGACAAAAAGATGGCTGCATGGTTCAACGAGTCCTGCGGTAACATAAAGGTAAAGATTGCTGAAGACGGCGAGGTTGCAAAAGCTGGAACTGTCTATATGGCTCCGGCAGATACGCATCTTGTGATTGATTATGTCAATGCACAGGGAGAAGCCGTGCTGAGCCTTTCTGATGAAGCTCCTGAACGTTTTCTGCGGCCTGCAGTCAACAAATTGTTCAGGAGCGCGGCACACCTTTACAAGAATGCATGTCTTGCCGTACTGATGACGGGTATGGGCAGGGACGGCGCGGAAGGCTGCAAGTCTATAATTGATGAGGGTGGGCACACAATCGTTGAAGACAAATCGACGTGCACTGTGTTCGGAATGCCGGCCGCTGCAATAGAACTAGGTGCTGCCAGCGAAATCTTGCCTCGGACGCAAATAGCCTCTCGCCTTTTGGAGTTGGTGGGGTAACATGGCAATCGCGGCAAAGGACTTGGAAGATATAATAGCCTTCATTACTGCAGAAACGGGAATCATTCCTCGTGAGAGCCACAAGGTTGGCATAGCCAGTTATTTGGAAGAAGTTCTGGAATCTTTGCAAAAAGGCGTGAAGGTTTCTGCCGCCGTAAATTGCTCGGCATTTTTAAAAGACTATTTCCTGCATGACAGAAACGCTATGGTCGCGCTGATAAACAAGGCAACCGTGAACGAAACTTATTTTTTCCGTGAGGAAAAGCAATTTGACCTTTTAAAGAATGTGATTTTTCCCGAGTTGCTTAAAACGAGCAGGTGGCTCAACATCTGGAGCGCGGCGGCTTCAAGCGGTGAGGAAATTTATTCTCTGGCCCTGCTTGCTCATTCGCTGAACATCAGGGCGGACTATACTGCAAGTGACATCAATACAATAGTCTTGCAGAAGCTAAAGAACGGAATTTTCGGGGCTAATTCAATCCGCTCCATGGATGGTGCTAAATATCACTATCTGCTTGAGCCATACAAAACGAAAGACGGCACGTACCGTCTTTCGCCGGAACTTGTAGGTTCTGTCATCACAAAAGTTATGAATCTTGCAGACCTTGCAAAGGACGTTATTCCTGAAAGTCTGCCAAGACATCAGCATGTTATTTTTATCCGCAATGTTTTTATATATTTCTCATTGGAAATGCGGGCAAAAATCCTTTCGGCGCTGGCCAAGCACTGTCTTGCACCGGGCGGTTGTATCTTTGTCTCTATGAGCGAAATCGCCTCTATAGAAAACAGAATAATTCCGCCTGAGCTGGAAAGAGTTATGAGTGAAAATGTATTTTACTTTCATAAGAAGGCGTAGATGAATAAAAAGACTGTGATGCAGATATATGAAGAAGAGCTTTTTTCGCTCTTGGACACAATCCGCGATAGGGCAGAAGATATTCCGCTGATTCTTCCTCAGCTTTCGCGCTTGAAGGACACTGCAAAATTCTTGAAGTCAAAGAATGTTTTTAGGCTTCTTACTTGTCTTGACTTGATTTACAAAAGTATCGCAGACAGAAAAATCGAACGCGGTGAAAACCTGCATGAGCTTATTCTGATTATCTGTGACAAGGTGCAAGATTCTTTCTCGGGTAAAGTCCGTGACAAGGAAATTCTGCGCTATATCCGTTTTGCAGACAAGGTTTCTGTAGGTGAAATTTTTGAAACCAGCGAGTTACAGAATAAAACTCCTAAAAAGGCAATTGAAACTACAGAACATGTACAGAAGGTGATGCCACCGTCTCTGTCAGCAACAGTTCCTGTTCCTCTTGTTGAAGTAAACGATACGCTCAATGCCTATGAAACTATGCTTGCCCATACCTATCACATAGAGAGTGAACTTTTGGAGCTTCCTGCTGACTCAAAGTCCCGCGAAATTATGAATGGAGTTCATCTTTTGCGACAGAGAATTGCAAAGCTCCATACGACTTTGCTTTCTGTAGTCAAGGACGATGATTTTTTCATACAGAATCACTGCGATTTTCATGGTTTTTTTGTTCTTGCAAATCAAAAGAAGTATTTCATATCAGCTGAATTTATAGCTGACATCACTTACGAGAATGAACTTGAGTACGTTACGGAACACGGGCAAACCTATCTGCGCCGTGACGAGATTAATGAATTCGGCGAAGAAGAGGAAACTCTTATTCCTGTATATTCGTTGTCTTCTGTTTTCCCAGAACAAAATGAGATTGAACGTTCTGCCGTGGATGCAATTTTGATTGCTGAATACCAAAACCAACGTGTCGGGATTATGGTTGAAAACGTGCAGACATTTTCGAGTCTTGTAAAAAAGCAGCTGCCGCCTTCATTTGCAAAGTTTTCGATTCTTGAGGGTGTAGTCTTTGATGAAAAATACTCCATGATTCCTATTCTGTACGTTCCTGAAATCATGAAGCGTTTCCGTGCGCAGCGGCCGTATGACATAAAGAAATTTCAGACTAACACAAGGAAGAAGACTTACCGTATTCTTGTCGTTGATGATTCGGAGACAACGCGGCAGGTAGTCCACACTGCTCTTGTTGCAAACGGTTTTGCAGTTGAAGAGGCATTTGACGGTATCAAGGCTATCGAATTCCTGAAGAGCTGCCACTTTGACCTAGTTGTTACTGATGACGAGATGCCGCGTATGACAGGAGAAATCCTTGTTGACAATATCCACCATTCTGAAAAATACAGTAATACTCCTGTAATTGCCCTTTCTGCTAATCCGATTGAGGGTGCAAATGATTTTGTGAGCAAATCTGACTTCCAGCGAAATAATCTGATTCAAAAAATAAAGGAGCTTCTTTATGAGTGATAATAGCGAAAAAACAAAGAGAAGCCGTACGACTAAAAAATCTCTTTTCGTACTAGAACCGTCTAGAACTGTGCAGCAGATGATAAGCGAGGCTGCTGTAGAAAACAAAAAAGTGAGCGGCAAGTTAAAAATCACATTCTTTCAGGACGGACTGAAACTGCTTTTCGCGATGTGTGAAAAAGTTCCCGACTTGATTTTTTTGAATGCCAAGGTGCAGAACCCAAAAAGCATGGAACTTTTGCGTCTGCTTAGGAGTTTGGATTCTTTTAAGGACATTCCATGCGGGATGTATACAATTGCGGATTTTATATTTGAAGAAGACTTTGCTTTGCTTGCCGGAGCCGATGTTTTTATCCATCTGGAAGAGTCGAACATAAAGTCTTCTCTTGAAAAGATTCTCTCGCTGTGCGGCCAGAGAACGCCGCCTAAAAAGCTTCCCAATGACCTGCTGCGAAATCTGCTGCTTATCCAGTTGTTCAAGACAATAAAGCACTTGCAGTCTGTTGAACAGATTGCACACGAGTATTTAAAGCTCGTGGCTATTTCTGGTGAATTGCCAGCCGTTTCCTTGTTCCTGTTGCAAAATGATTCTCCTCATTCGTATTTTCTGGCTTCTGCAAAAATCACTAAAGATGAGAAAAAAGATTTTCTTAAGGTGAGCGCAGTCGATTTTGAGAAAATCGTGCCGGAAGCACAGCTCCCGTTCTTAAAGTACAAGTCGTTTCCCACTGACGAAAAGCTTGACTCCTACCGCGTAGAGGGAATTCCGCTTTCAACCTATCAGGACATTCCTCTTTCATTTTCAGACGGAAAGTCCTTTGGCAGTCTGCATGTAATAAAAGAGGGGAATATTTCAGAGCGTCAGAATGATTTGCTGCACTTTTCCGCGCATTATGTGGGAATGATTTTTGAGAATGCACTCATGCTTGAAAAGAAGCTCTTCTTTGAGAACCGGATTCGCAAGGCGTTCAGCCGCTTTGTGCCGGAGCAGATTATAGATGAACTTGTCGCTCAGACGGATGTTAAGGGAAAGACTATGCTCGGCGAGAAGCGCAAGGTGGCGATTCTGTTCAGTGACATCCGCTCATTCACGAGTATCAGTGAGTGCAATAAACCGGAAGTTATGGTTGCCTTTTTGAACCGGTATTTTACGACTATGGTGAACATAATAAAAAAGCACGGCGGAACGATAGATAAATTTATCGGCGACGCAATCATGGCTCTGTTCGGCGCACCGGTGAGTTACGAAGATAATGCCCGCCGCGCTGTTGCCGCCGCATGCGAAATGCGAAAGGCGCTGGGCACTGTGCCGTTGGAAGATTTGATTTTGCCCGAGGGACTGAAATTTAACATTGGAATAGGAATACACTACGGAGACGTTACCGTTGGTTCTATTGGTTCTGCTGACAAGACGGACTATACAGTTATTGGCGATACAGTGAATTTGGCTAGCCGTCTTGAGGGGCTTACAAAAACGTATGGTTCTATGATTCTGGTGAGTGAAAGTGTAAAGAGAGATATTGAGGAAGGGCAGTTTACCTTCCGCTATCTTGATGACGTAAAGGTAAAGGGCAAGGCAAAGGCGGTGCCGATTTATGCGGTTGACAAAAGTGCAGATGATTTTTCTGCCAAATACCGCGACTGCTATGCAAAGGGGCTTGACCTCTACCAGCAGGGAACCTGGCATCTTGCAAAAGAGTATTTTGAAAAGGCTCTTGCCGAAGCTCCCGGCGACAAGGCCGCAGTCCTTATGCAGTCGCGCTGTGATGAGTTCATAAAGAACCCGCCGGAAAACTGGGACGGCGCAATTACATTTACTACAAAGTAGGTTTTATTGAAATATGCAGGAATGGATAAATTTAACAACTGTCACTGGCGTTCTTTTTTGGCTGCTGATTCTTGCAGGAAGCAGCTTTGCAGGTTTTTCTCGCTGCTATGAGGATTCCACGAGTCTTGAGGCAACAATGCCAATAAGGGGCATCGCGGCCTTGGGTGTTATCTTTCATCATATATCGCAGAATGGGGATTTTCAGAAGCTTCATCTGATGTCTCCGTTTGTTAATGCGGGCTTTCTGTTCGTCGCAGTGTTCATGTTTTTTTCTGGCTACGGTCTTATAAAAAGTCTTGACGCAAAACCCGGTTACTTGAAGGGCTTTTTTAGCAGACGTCTGCCGGTAATTCTTGTGCCATATTATGTGAGCATTCTGTTCTGCATTATATGGAGACTCATTGAGCACGCATCGTATACGCCGCTGCAGTGGCTAAGTTATGCGCTCGGCGTTGCGATGATTAACGAGTATGCCTGGTATCCGATAACGCTGTTGTTCCTTTATCTGGCATTTTATTTTTGCGTCGGTAAAATCAAGAATCGTAATCTTTCGCTTATACTGGTTCTGCTTTTTATTGTATTCTTGGGGGCTGTGTTTGCCGTTAACGGACACTTCGCCTGGTGGTACGGCAAGAAGAACTGGTGGCTTAGATTCAATCCGAATCCAAAGTGGTGGACTGCGCAAAAAGTGTTCTGGTTCTCTGGAGAGTGGTGGGTTAATTCTGCCATCGCGTTCTGGGTAGGGCTTTTTGTGGCAAGCAAGGAAAGGGCTGTGCGGAAATTCTTTAAGAGGCTTTACTGGCTATGGCTCGGAGTCCTTGCCGGTCTTGTTTGGGCGGCAAGCGTACTCAACAGCTTTATGCAGGGCAAGTTCGGCTACTGGACGGAATACAGCGGCACGGGGCCGGGCATCTGCAATAAGTTCATCACGTTCCTAGGGCAGCTTCCCTATGTGGCACTGTTTGCCCTTTTGCTTTACGTGCTGCTTATGAAAGTTAAGACCTCAAACC
>CAZKPZ010000047.1:0-18663 GCA_964554745.1 uncultured Treponema sp.
TACTAGGCTAGATGTGCCTGTGTTAGCCCAGTAACACTGCCTTGTCTTCTTAGTGCTACTGCTTTGTCTTGCTGTCTGCCCGCCCGCCCGCCTGTTCCTAGACTTTTTTGTATATATGTACTACAATCCTACCTATGAAAACGCACACATTCCGGGGGGGAATTTACCCCAGGGAGATGAAGGAGCTTAGCCGTGATTGTGCTATCACGGATGTCTTTCCATCAACCAAAACTGTTAGTATACCCGTGACCATGGGCGGCGCGCCTAATACGCCGCTTGTTAAGGTCGGGGATGTTGTAAAGCGCGGTCAGGTTATTGCAAAAAGTGATAAATTCATGTCCGCACCTGTTCATGCCTCTGTTTCAGGCAAGGTAAAGAAGATACAGAGCTGCCTTTCTACGGGTAATGTCCAGGTTCCCTGCATCACGATAGAGGCGGACGGTTCAGAAGAAACTGATTTTATGCCGGTACTTGACCCATTTGCCTGTTCCCATGACGAAGCGATTGCCAGAATTCGAGACGCGGGAATCGTGGGAATGGGAGGCGCTTCGTTTCCTACTCATGTAAAGCTCAGCCCCTCTCCGGATAAGAAGATAGAATATGTTCTGCTCAATGCCGCCGAGTGCGAGCCGTATCTTACGGTTGATGACCGCACCATGCAGGAGGACCCTGCTAAGGTGATTGACGGACTTGCGATTGTCATGCACGTTGTGAACGCCAAGGGAATCATTGCCCTTGAGACAAACAAGGCCTACGACAAGCAGAAGCTTGAAGCCGAGATACAGAAGCAGAACCGCGACATAGCGGTTGTTCTGGTGGAGACAAAGTATCCCCAGGGCTGTGAGAAGAATATCGTTGAAGCCGTGCTTGGCCGCGAGATTCCGGCGGGTAAGCTTCCTGCAGATGCCGGCTGCGTTATCTGCAACGTGGGCACTGTCTGCGCTATAAGCGATGCCTTCCGCCAGGGCAAGCCGCTGATTGACCGCGCACTTACCATAAGCGGCGGTGCCTGTGAGCAGCCTTGCAATATCCGTGTTCCGGTCGGAACGCTGGTCGGCGACCTGATTCCGGAGGTAATCAAGCTCAACGAGAACAACGTTGCCAAGATTATAAGCGGCGGACCGATGATGGGCTTTGCCATGGCAAGCGCCCAGTTCCCGATTGCAAAGGGTACTAGCGGTGTCACCTTCCTTACAAGGGAAGAGACTTATCTGGTGGACGAGGAGCAGTGCATCAACTGTGGTCACTGTGTGGATGCCTGTCCTATGCACCTTACGCCGGTGATGATTGTAAAGTCCCTTACGGCGGGCAATGTTGACGAGGCAAAGGAATACGGTCTTATGGACTGTATTGAGTGCGGATGCTGTGCCTATGTGTGCCCGGCGAATGTCCGCCTGGTGCAGCGCATCAGACTCGGAAAGAATATAGTCCGCGCAAAGATGGCGGAAGAGCGCGCAAAGGCGACAGTGTCGGCCCAGGCGACCGCAGCCAGTGGGAGTGCAAAATGAGTGAATCAAATACCGGATTGAATGAGATTTTCTTGTCTTCAAGTCCGCATTATACAATGGGCGACAGCACGCAGCGCATTATGGCTCTGGTGCTTATCTCGCTCTTGCCGGAGTGTGTGTGGGGCGTGATAGCGTTCGGCGTTAAGGCGCTGGTACTGCTCGTGGTCTGCGTGGCAAGCTGTGTGATTTCGGAATATGTGTTCCAGAAAGTCACCCGGCAGAAGGTGACGGTCAGCAATCTTTCTGCGGCGGTGACAGGCGTGCTTCTTGCGCTGGTGCTTTCCTGCGAGGTAAAGCCGTGGATGGCCGTGCTAGGCTCTGTTGTGGCAATAGTCATAGCAAAGGGGCTGTTCGGCGGCATCGGTTCCAACGTGTTCAACCCTGCCTTGACAGGCAGAGGCTTTATGGTGATAAGCTTCGGCGCGGCCATGGGCAAGTGGAAGCCGATTTTGTTCAGCAGCTCCGCTTCTGTAGACGTTATGTCTTCCGCCACGATTCTGAACGGCATAAAGAACGGCTCTGCCAGCCTTGACTCCGCGGCCCTGCTGGACTGCTTCTTTGGCAGACAGTCCGGCTGTATCGGTGAAGTCTCATCTGCGCTTATTGTGCTTTCGTTCTTGTTCCTTCTGGTCACAAAGGTAATAGACCCGCGCGCCACGTTCGGCATGCTCGCGGCCTTTGCGCTGGGAACATTTGCCGCAGGATTGGCGGACAAGGCTAGTGTAGCCGCTGCATGCTACGACGTGCTTGTAGGTGTCTGTACTGGCGGCGTTCTGTTCGGCGCTGTGTTCATGGTGACTGACTATGCCACGACTCCTGTTACAAAGAAAGGCCGCCTTGTGTTCGGTTTGGGCTGCGGTCTTATCACGTTCCTGATCAGGCGCTTCGGCGGATATCCGGAGGGCGTGATGTTCAGCATTCTGATAATGAACTCTGTCTCTTCGTTCTTGAACAAGCTTACTGCCCGTAAGTACGGATATGGAAAAAAGGGAGGCGCAAGATGAGCGGAGCTGAAAACAGCAATTCTACCTGGGCTATGATAAAGCTCGGTCTGATTCTTTCTTTGTATGCCGTGGCTTCTTGCGCCATCCTTGCTGTGGTGAATGCCGTAACTGCTCCTGCGATTGCCGCAAATCAGCTCAAGAAGGCACAGAGCGGAATGGCAGTCGTGTTTGAGAAAGCCGAAAGCTTTGAGCAGGTGACTGACTTTAACGCGGATACAGGTTCTTCAATAACGATAGACAAAGTGTTCCTTGCAAAGGTCGGCGGCCAGACCGCCGGTGCCGTTGCCCAGGTTACAGGCCCTACCTATGACCATTCAACGATTCTTGTAGGTCTTGATATGAACGGTATTGTTACCGGCGTAAGCTTTCTTGAGAATACTGATTCTCCGGGCTTTGGCCTTAAGGCCAGCGACCCTACGTTTAAGCTTGCCAGCGGCATGACCTTCTACGGTCAGTTTGCCGGCAAGAAGGCTGGTGACGGTTTTACCGCCGGTCAGACGTTTGACGCAATCAGCGGCGCTACGATTACAAGCAACGGTGTCGCCGGCTTGATTACGGCTGCCACTGACTGTCTTTCTGCCTATTTAAAAGGAAGTAACTAATGAGCAATAAATTTACGACTTTTGCAAAGGGAGTGCTTAAGGAAAATCCGCTCCTGATTTTGAATATAGGACTTTGTTCTGCTCTCGGTATTACGACCAGCATTTTCAACGGCTTGGGAATGGGCGCGGGCATGACCTTTGTTCTGGTAATGAGCGAGCTTGTGATAAGCATCTTTAGAAAGCATATTCCGTCTTCAATCCGTCTGCCGGTGTTCATCATTATCATCGCCGCGTTCACTACGATTGTCCAGCTTGTGCTGCAGGCGTATGTGAGCGCGCTGTACGACGCTCTGGGCGTTTTTTTGCCGCTCATCGTTGTAAACTGCATTATCATGGGGCGCGTGGAAGCCTTTGCCTCTAAGAACAAGGTCTTGGATTCTGTGCTTGACGGTCTTGGAATGGGCATTGGATATACGATTGTCCTTGTCGCGATTTCTTTGCTCAGAGAGCTTTTGGGCGGCGGTACGCTTTTTGCCGGCACCGCCCTCAAGGTTGAGCTTATTCCTGAAGCGTATCGGATTGGTATTCTGAACAGCGCGCCTGGCGGCTTTATTGTGTTCGGCATTGTCGCTGCCATAAACCAGTTCAGAATTAACCGTCAGAAAGCTAAAAACGGAGGAAGCGCAAAATGACAGACCTCTTGAAGATTTTTATAAGCTCCATGTTGGTTGACAATGTGGTCTTTGTTCAGTACCTCGCGCTCTGTCCGTTCATCGGAATGACCAGCGAGACAGGCAAGGCTTCTGGAATGGGGCTTGCCACTACGTTCGTAATTGTGCTCGCCACTGCGGTGACCTGGCCGATTTACAATCTGGTTATGGTTCCGCTCGGACTGCAGTTCCTGCAGACGCTCTTCTTTATTCTTGTAATCGCTTCCTTGGTTCAGCTCGTTGAGTTCTATTTAAAGAAGTCCGCGCCGGCTCTGTATTCTTCTATGGGAATCTACCTTTCGCTTATTACGACTAACTGTGCGGTTCTTGGCGTTACGATTAACTGCATTGGCAAGAACTACAACTATGCCCAGAGCATTGTGTACGCATTTGGTTCTGCGCTCGGCTTCCTGCTGAGCATGGTGATTATGTCAGGCGTGCGCACCAGGCTTAAGACTGCAAAAGTCCCAAAGAGCTTTGACGGAACTCCGATCCTCTTTGTTGCGGCAGGTCTCTTGAGTCTTGCCTTCCTGGGCTTTAAGGGACTCATAAAGTAAGGCGGAGGTGAAACATGAATACGATACTTTTTACGATTATAGTAGCCTTTGTCATTGCCTTTGTGCTTGGAACGCTGCTGGGGCTGTTCAAAAAGATTTTTGCGGTTAAGACTGATCCCAAGGTTGAGGCTATTACTGCAGTCCTTTCTGGCGGAAACTGCGGAGGCTGCGGCTACGCGGGCTGTGCTGCCTTTGCGGCGGCTGTCGCCAGGGGCGAGGCTCCGGTAAACGGCTGTGTCGCCGGCGGACAGGAAGTTGCCGAAAAGGTTGCTGCAATAATGGGCGTGAACGCCGGGGCAGCCGAAAAGAAGGTGTCGTTCCTGGCCTGTAACGGAACAAAGGACTGCGCCAAGCCGAAGGGCTTTTATAACGGTGTAAAGACCTGCGCTGCGGCACAACAGGCGATAAACGGCACAAAGTTGTGCGCGTTCGGCTGCATAGGCTTTGGCGACTGTGCTGCCGTCTGTCCGTTTGACGCTTTGGAGATGGGGGAGAACGGTCTGCCTCATGTTATCTATGACAAGTGTACTGGCTGCGGCAAATGCGTAAAGGAATGCCCTAAGCACCTCTTTACGCTCATTGACGCGAATACAAAAGGCTCTGTTGCGCGTTGTGCAAACCACAGCGACAATAAGCCGCAGATCCGCAAGGACTGTTCCGTGGGCTGCTTTAAGTGCGGTTTGTGTGCAAAGAAGTGCCCGGAGCAGTGCATTGATTTGTCTTCCGGTATTCCAAAAATCGATTACAGCAAGTGCACCAGCTGCGGTGAGTGCATAAAGGCTTGCCCGGATCATGTGCTCACGCTGTTTCAGGATATAGTTAAATAAATAGTTTGCATAAAAATTGGTGTGCTTTCGGCGTAGATGCCGGACAAGCTGCCACGGTGTCTCGCTACGCTCGCAAGTGTCAGCTGTCCGGCCCCTGCGCCTACGCACACCAATTTTTTTGTAGTTTAATGTATGTTATTTCACTGTAATGATATATTCGCCCTTTGAGACGGCGATGTTGTAGTCAAAGTCTTTGTCGTTGTAGTTTTCTTCAATTGCAATATACGGTGATTCTTTTAGAGAAACCCCGCCCAGCTTCTTTACTTTCTTTTCTTCTCCTTTCTTTGTGAGGTCTGCCTGACCGTAGGTGAGCCATGTGTGTTTCTTTTGGTTATAAACATAGATGATGACGTAAATCTTGTCATCGGTGTTGTTTATGACGCGTGCCTTGCCGGGTTCGTCTTTGCTTATTGTGCTGCTGTTAAAGACGTATGCCCTGCCGTTGTTCTTAAAGATTGGCAGAGGAGCTGCGTTACTGTCAGTGTAGCTTTCCCAGATGTAGAAGTTCAGGCTCTTGTCTTTTAGGTCTGCGGTGAACTTGTAGCTTCTGGTTGCAGGCTGTGGCACTTTGACTGCAAAGTAGCGGTAGCGGGTGTAGTCAACTTTTGCGCCTTCCATAAACGGCAGTCGTTCGCTGTCGCCAAAGCCAAAAAGTGACGCCGTGCCGACCTTTGTCCATTCGTTGCTTGAAGAGTTGCCCCAGCCGTAGATTTCTGCGTCAATCTTGCGGTCTTCCGCATAGTCTGTTACGGTTATGGCCGTGAATTTGCTTCCGATGCGTTCGCTGTCGAATACGCATGCTGTTTCGCCTTCAAATTCCGGCAGCCAGTCGGCGTTTTCTGCTGTGGCCGCAAAGAGTGTAAGAGAAGCCGCTAAGATGGCAAGTAATTTTTTCATTTTTCCTCCAAATTATCAAAATGATTAAAGTTGCTCTAAAAGTATAGTCTTGCGTGGACATCTTGTAAATAGGGCGTTTGGCCTTCTCAAATTTGATTCAAGAAACCGGGGATATGGCCGATACTAAAATTACCGGGCGTACAATTTTATCCCCTCCCACCCATTTACGCCCGGTTGCCTTGATGGGCAGCCGGCCGAAAGGCCGGTCTTTTTGTTTTAAATGCTTGAATTGACAAATGACAATATTTTACCTATTATAAGGGAATTATGGAACGAAAGAAAATCTGGCCGTTCGTATGTATACCTCTTTTGCTTTTGAGTGCGGCCATATTCGGCGGACTTTTAGGCGGCGGACTTGCCGCGACTTTCAATATAAAAAATACAGAGAACTTCACGGAGCTTTCTACGGCTTTGCCGACTCGTCTTCTTGATATAAACGGGGAGCTTATCACGGAGTTTTCCAGTGACGAAAAGCGCGAGCTGATAGCCTTGGACAAGCTGCCCCAGATAATGATAGACGCTCTTCTGACACGTGAGGACAGGATTTTTTACGAACACCACGGTTTTAGCGCAAAGGCGATTTTCCGTGCTGTTATAGGCGTGCTCACAAAGATGCACTTGGGCGGCGGCTCTACGCTTACCCAGCAGATTGCAGGTACGCTTTACTGTGACCGCACGCAGATGACTGCCATGCGCAAGGTGCAGGAGCTGTGGTGGGCGCTGCAGATGGAGCGCCGCTATTCAAAGGACGAGATTCTTGAACTGTATCTTAACAAGATATACTTTGGCGGCGGCACCTATGGCGTTGACGCGGCAAGCAAATACTATTTTGGTCACAGTGCGACGGAGATTACTCCGGCTGAGGCTGCTCTTCTTGTGATTCAGCTTTCAAACCCCGCGTACTATAATCCGTTCGAGCATACGAATGTTGCAATGGAGCGTCAGCGCGACGTGCTGAATGCTATGGTCGCCGCCGGATTCCTTACGGAAGATGCTGCAAACGAAAGCTATGATGATTACTGGGCTACGTTTGACTACACAAGAACCGGCTCGTCTGCCTATGCCATGAGGGATGACAAGGCTCCGTGGTTCTCTGAGTATGTCCGCCGCGAGCTGACTGCAAGACTGTATGGTGCGGAAGATATTTACACCGGCGGCTTCACGGTTAATACGACCTTGAACCTTTCTCACCAGTATGCCGCTGACGAGATAATGAAGGACTATATCGAGTACGCGAACCGCTCTTACAAGAGAACCATGAGCAACCGCAAGAAGGGCGACTTTGAGACTTATGTGCCGATGGCATCTCTTTTAAGTTTGATTTTTGACATGCCGAGTCTCCGGGTGGGCGCACAGCGCAATGAAGTGCTTGCCATGAAGGCGTACACAGACAAAATAAACCCGGTGATTGACATTCTTTCTCTCATGTGTGGCATGGAGACTCTCAAGACGGAGATAGTCAACAAGGGTAATGCTCTTATTCAGCAGAACGCGGAAAAGACCACGATAGAGGGCACTATGATAGCCCTGGAGAATAAGACCGGCTATATTGACGCACTTGTCGGCGGCTCCAAGTATGACCAGGCGAACCAGTTTATACGCGCGGTGCAGTCCAAGCTGCAGCCTGGCTCTACGTTTAAGCCCTTGTACTATTCCGCCGCCATCGACAGCCGGGAGTTCACTATGACAAGCGTCATCAGCGATACGCCGGTCGTCTTTCATAATGCAGACGGCAAGCCGTATATTCCGCAGGACTTTAAGGGCGTTTGGGAGGGCGATGTTCAGCTGTGGTATGCCCTTGCCCATTCTATGAATGTTCCGTCACTTAAGATTCTCGACAAGATTGGCTTTGATGCTGCTATAAACAGGGCTTCCGCCTTGCTTGGAATCGGTCAGGACGAGATGGAGACTCGGAATTTCCTGCCAGTATATCCGATTGGTCTTGGGGTTTGCTCCGTCCGCCCTGTTGAAATGGCCAAGGCGTTCGCGACCTTTGCTAATAACGGCAAGGAAGTCACCCCGATAGCAATCCGCACTGTGGAAGACCGTAACGGCAATATCTACATGAACCCGGAAAAGGAGCTGCGTACGGCGCAGGAAAAGAAGGGGCGTGATATTCAGGTGATTTCTCCGCAGACAGCTTTTGTTATGCAGGAATTGCTGAAGAAGACTGTTGAGACAGGAACCCTTAACTACGGTTCTAGCTTTGATGCGACTGCCTGGACTATCGGTAAGCGCAAGGGCTACGGCAACAAGTTCAAGTTCAAGAACATGAACGGCGATGACTTTATTATGCCGGCCGCTGGCAAGACCGGTACGACGCAGAACTGGGCGGATGCCTGGACGGTAGGCTTCACTCCGTATTATACGGCGGCGTTCTGGTTTGGTTTTGACCGCCCGGGGCAGTCACTTGGCCTTTCCCTTACCGGTTCAACTCTTGCTGGTGTCGCATGGGGCGACTTTATGCATGAGGCGAACAAGGGCAAGGCATATAAGACGTTTACGGATTCTGTGCCGGGCGGTGTCGTTCAGATGGACGTTTGCTCCGTTAGCGGTGATCTGCTTACACCAGAGTGCGGTGAGCACCGGGTGACCGGCTATTATCTTGAAGGAACACAGCCGGTAAAGGAATGTGCGCGGCATACATACAACGCCAGTAAGTCGCTTGGTTTGATGCGGCTCAAGAGGGAACGCTATAAGTCCGGCTATAGTTTTGTGTTTGAAAGCAGCAAGTCTGGTACTCCTCTTGAGATGCCTGACTTGAATTTCTTGAAGTCAAAGAAACCTGTTCTGGTAACAGATGATACTGATGAATCCGATAATGAAGATGAAGAGTCGTCTAAGGGCTTCTGGAGTATATTCGGCGGCAAGAAGAAGGACAAAGCTGCCAACACTGATGAATTTGCGACGGACGGAACGGAAAATGTTCCTGATGGAACAGAGGCCGATGACGACTGGGGCAATGAGTTGCTTGATTAAGTCTGAGTAAAGAGGGGCGGCAGCTGTGCTTGTTAAGATAAGTGATATAAAAGTAAAGAAAAGAGTGCGCAAGGATTTAGGTGATTTGGAAGCCTTGAAAGACAGCCTGCGCACATACGGACTGCTTAATCCTATTACTTTGAATGCAAACATGGAGCTTGTTGCCGGTGAGCGCCGTTTGGAGGCGGCAAAGGGTATCGGCTGGGAAACCATAAACGCGGTTGTTCTCGGCAAAGATGTGAGCCGCATAAAGCAGCTTGAGATGGAGTTGGAAGAGAATAACCAGCGCAAGGAGTTCACGGATGAGGAACTTATGGTTGGCTATGACCGCCTTGAAAAGCTGAGAAACCCAAGTCTGTTTGCCAGAATAATTGCAAAAATTGAAGAACTCTTTGAAAAGCTTAAGGCGTGGCTTGCCTTGCATTTTGCCAAGAAAGAGAAAGATATCGTAAAAACAGAGTAGCCTTATTTTTTGCTGCGCTTTCTAAAGCGTAAGTGCCAGCGCCGTCTGTTAATCAAAGGCCGGGCATATTTTGAAGTCTTCATGATAACATACCAGCCTGTAAGGGCGGAAGTAAGACATATTCCGCCGGTGCAGGCTATGCCGAGCCAGCCAGAATTTGCCCATGGCAGAGGAATGTTCATGCCAAAGAAGCTGGTTACGAACGTCGGTATTGCAATGACGAGAGATATAATCGTCATGCGCTTCATTACTATTGACAGGTTGTTTGAGATTAACGAGGCGCAGGCATCCATCATCTGAGCCATGATGTTCGTGTAAGTGGCCGCCATTTCCATAGCCTGTCTGTTGTCTACATCTACATCGTCCAGCCAGTCTCGATCGTCTTCGTCAAACTTAAGAATTCTAGTCTTCTTGAACTTTTCCAAAAGCAACTGATTGCTTTTAAGCGCGGTCTCAAAGTAAATGAGCGATTTCTGGATATTAAGCAACTGAAGGAACTCTTCGTTTTCGACAGTCAGGAACATTTCGTTCTGAATGGTCGTTGCCCGGCGGTTCAGTTCCTTAAGATAGCGCAAAAACGTCAAGTCGCTGCGGGCCAGGATACGAATGATAAAGGCCGGTATGTCGCCTAAATTCAGTTCTCGGACGCGGTTTGCAGCAAAATCACGCAGTACTTCGCAGTCTGTCCAGCAGATAGTAACAACGGTTTTGTCAAATGTTATGATGCCTAACGGCGCGCAGAAGTAGCTGATGTCGTCTCCCGGAGAAAACACCGGCAAACGCAGGATTGTGAGCGTATAATTGCA
This sequence comes from uncultured Treponema sp., assembly GCA_964554745.1. GTDB lineage: Bacteria > Spirochaetota > Spirochaetia > Treponematales > Treponemataceae > Treponema_D. Next base: position 10,294 of record CAZKPZ010000047.1, read on the forward strand.
GTCATCGTTATATTCAATGCGGGAAAGCTCGTCCGGGTCAAGAATGTCGAGTACGTTTTCCGGGTCGATTTTATACTTTGTCTGCAACTCTTCAACGTCATCGCTGGTGACGGAACGCGCGTCAATCCAAGTAACAGAGTCTTTGTTCAGCTCTTCTTCGTCTTTTTCTACGAATCTGCCGTTTTCCTGCTGCCAGTAGGTAATCATATAACCCTCCTTTCTCTGAGAGTTGGTCTGCAGGAACTGTTAGTTTGACGGCAAATTCTTAAGGAGTTTGACGATGTACAGTTCTATGTAGCGCCGCAAAGCCGGATGATTCTTTATCTTCATAAGGCTCGGGGTCTCTTCGAGTGACTGTGCCAGGCTCTGGATGCGCTCAATCGTGACATCCTCATTTTTGAATGTCCTAAGCACCTTGCGCACATAGTCGCGAATCAGGTTGTTGACGTCATCGCGAAGATTCTCGTAGGCCTTGGGGTCAAGCCTGTCGTTCCACTCAGACATATAGCTGTCAAGCTCGCGGTCGATAGTACTGTTCGCAGGTACAATCTTTGTCTCCGCAATGCTGGCGCCGCTGCGTATGGCCTTTGCGCGTGACAGTCTGTTTATCTTGTCATTGGCATTCAGGTCTTGTACCTTAGCTTCTTCTTTTTCTTTTGTTTCAACAACAACTTTCTCTGTCGCAGTCTCGTTAGAAGGAGCGTTTTCCTTCTTGCCTTTTTTCTTGCGGTTGAAGAAAAACGCCAGTAACCAGGAGATTCCGGGAATTGAGTAATAGAACGGCAATTTTATCTTTGCGTTAGAATAAATCTCCGCCCTGCTTACGAGAAGCAGCTCGCTGTAGGAGACTAATTCACCGTTTCTGTAGACCGTTATTCTTCCTGGGGTGCTGTCTTCAAATGCGACAACCGGCAGGAAAGAAGCATGCAGTATCGCATACAGAATAGGGTCGGCATAGGAAAGCTCTCTTTCAAGGCAGCTTTCAAACGCCAGCTGGTCTTTCATTTCAGGGAGCGTCTCAAAGGCTTTTAACGACTGATACCATGAGCGGCTGAGCGCTTCGCGGACTATGGCGCGTGCATCGTTGCAAAGGCGCAGTATAAGCGGCATTACCTTCTCTTTTAGGATAAAGTAACCGTCTCCGTTGTCAAGTTTAAAGACGAGCAAATCCGGCAGGCTGTTTCCTGTGGTGGAAGAGTGCATTTCCTTTATGTGCTCATTCAGCTCGTCTTTGTCGTACTGCCCCAACAGGAGTCTGCCGTGGGAATCTTTCATTCCCTCAATATCCGTTTTGCTAAAGTAGTACGGCGGAGAGGCAAGCTTTGCGTCAAATTCTTTAAAAGCGGCATCCTTTATGGCTTTTTCCGCTGACCGGGACTTATAGAACGTTGTTGCGGTTTCTATAATGAAGATGGACTGCAGGATGTTTGTGTCCTCAACGGAAAGATCTTTGAGCTTGTTGTAATCCTGCTTTACAAAGTAGCAAAGCTGGCTCCAATAATAGAAGCTCTCGCCGTTAATCTTAAGGGCATCGAGCGCGTCTTCTGGGCGGGCTACAAAAAGCTGGAAAAAGTTCTTTATGGAAAGCTCTTTCCCCGGATTTGAAATGGTAAGCTTTTTTAGGAAGTAATCATGAGACTCTTCTTTGCGCAATAAGTCCTGCAATTTGCGCAGCGCATGCTTTATGAGCATGTTGACAGAGACCGATGACGGAAAGATTAAGTCCGGCACGATTTTTCCAAAGTCAAGGGCGTACAGGGCGCGCTCTTCTGAATTCTTGCCCGAAAGCAAGTTCTCTAGCTCTTCTGTACCGTTTACTTTGGTAACGATATTATTCGGAACGTTCTTTGGGATGTCATTTATGTTAGGAAACGGAATCGAAATGTTAAGGTCGATATCCTTGTAACGCTCTGCGTATTGGTCGATGAACGATGGAATAACAAAAATTGTCTGTGTTCCGGCAGATTTGTTCATAAGAACTATCTGGTGAGATGCAGAAAGTTTTTTCAGCTCGTCTTCCAGCGCTACATCTGTACTGCCAAGATAGGCCTGCAGGTTGACGTTTTCATTTATATGGTGCTGTGCATAGGAACGTACATAGTCAGCAAATTCGCTGAAATCAATCACAGCACTGCGCTGCTTCGATGAAAAGCCCTTTAATAGTGTAAAAATATTCGAAGTTACTTCCATACGGAATCCATTATATACAAAATTTACGGTATAAACAAGAGTTTGTTCTAGTGCCTATTGATATTATCGAATAATCACAGCCCCTTGGACATAAAAAAAACGCCTGAACTTACTGCGTCCAGGCGTTTTTGCTGTAAAACCGATTTAATCCGAACCGCCCAGGCTGATTGTTACATCAACCATTTCGCCAAGATCCAGTTCTTTTCCTGCTGCTCCCGGCTCTGCATCTGCCAATGTCGCCTCTGCGCCGGTAACAACAGTCTTGTCTGCTAATGTCGCGCTGTCACCCGGCAAAGATAATGAGTCGGCGTGCCGCTGTGCAAATGGTGTTGTCTGCGGTTTTGTTGAGAAACCTGTCTCAATCGTAACCCTCTGGCCTCCGAATACCGGTATGGCGTCTGCTTTTCCTCCCTCGTTCGGATTGCTGACCTTGGAAGATGAAGAGAAGCCTGTAATCGGCTTGCCGTCTGAAATAAAGTAGTCTTTGCTTGCGCCGCCCATGGCCTTGCGCTCTACGCCGCTTGAGACTGCCACAAGTCCGTGGCTTACGCCTGTCTCACCGTTCGCGTAGACAACAAATTCCGTTCCGCGGACAGAAGCCGTTGAGGCCGGAGAGTGAACCCTAAAGTCGTTGAGTGACTTGTTCGTTGAGTTTACCTTGAAGGCTGCCTTGCCTGTGTCAATATAGACGGTTGTTTTTGTTACTTTCTTGTCATCACTGAGCTTCTTTTCGGTAAGCTGCTCAATTGACATTCTTGTGAGCGGTGCAATAGTGCAGATTGAGTTGCCGAGATTGAGCGTTGCGTTTGAGTTAAAGCCGGTGGAAATCAGCGTACCTGTATCCAGAACATCGTTCTTTTTTACGTCAACCCATTCAGAAGAGCCTTTTTTCTGTGCTTGAACTTTGCCGGTAACAGAAGTGACTTTTGCGTCAGCAGCAAATGATGCGGCCGCTACTGCGCAAGCCATTGCAAGAGTAATAAAAGTCTTAAAGCCTTTTTTCATAATCTACCCCCTATCAGTTAAGGTGTATAATCCTACTAGAAATTGCAGCAAAAAGGTTCAATCACCTTTGCTGTCTTCAGTATTGCACGTATATTTAAAAAAAGCCACTACCCGATTGGGTAGTATTTTGCGAATTCGTATCTTTTTTAGAAGGTAAGAACCGCTGTTAATGTTGCTCCTGCGTTGTCATAATTATGATCTCTTGCTAGGAAACGGTATTCCTTAAGCTGGAATTGAAAGTCCGTCGTGCACTGCAAGCGCATTTCAGTCCAGTACTGCCAGCCCAAGTACTCCACAACGTCAACTGCAAAGTCATACAGCCAGTCTAAACCGCCCATGACAAGGAATTCTTTTACAGGCTTGAAAGATGCGGATGTTCCGAGCTTGATGGTCTGTGTATATTCCGGGGCGTAGCGCATATACGATATTGCGTTGCTGGTAAAGCCGTAGAACTGATTGAGTGAGTCGTTGTCTCCTGACGCATATACAACCTTGCCGGACAGGGTTAAATCCTTTAAGCCTGTATACCAAGAGAGGTTGAAAGAGCTTAGGTTTCCTGTTCCCTTTGACTTGCTGGTGCCGAGCGTAGTTGTAAGGCCGTACGTGAGGTTTGAGAAGACAAAAGGTCCAGTGATACCGCCGGTCAGATAAAATCTGTTGAAGTTTCTGGCTGTCTTTGTCGCTGAATTCAAGCCTTTTTTGCTTGGTCCGCCCACGCCGATAAAGGAGCTTCCCTCAAAGAAAAGAGTCTGGTTTGCAAAGATGTAAGGCAAAGTGAACGATGCGGTAGAGACAAAGTAAGGGTCTGCCCAGGGGTATAAAATATCTTTGGCCACGGCTTTTGTAGCGCCGCTGAAATCAAAGGTGTCCATGAACGTGCTGTAGGATGTTTTGTCAGCTTCGTCTACATAAGGCTTAACCTTTTCGTAAAGGTTGTCATAATTGGAGCGGAAGTTCTTGCCGGTCTCGTTGATAATCAAGTTCGTCTTGGCGCTTAAAAGCCCCGTGTAGCCCAGCGTCGCGCCGAACACAATGTTCGAGGCCTTGTATCCAAGGTGAACGCCGTCTACGTTCTGGTTAAAGACGTAGGTCGACTTGTCTGTTATATGGAAACGTCCTGCGCTCACGTTAAAAATCTCTCCGTTTCCTGTCGGCCTTATGTAGTAAAAGCGCAGCAAATCCAAGTCCGGAGTGAGATCCATGAACTGAATGAAGTCCTTTCTGTTCTGATACTCAAATTCCAGAGACGCCTGTGCGGCAAGCCCCATCGTGCCGTCCGGGTTGAACTTCATGTCGAGCCAGCCTACGGTCTTTGAAGAAAAGATGTGGTCTGCAAAGTGAAAGTTCTCTGTCGCGCTGCCGCCGTTGCCCGCCGCACCGCCGGAGACGGTCTGCATTCCGCCGGCCTCAATGTCAAGGGCGGAAAGCCCCATTGCCGTTACAGCTGAGAGGAGCGACAGTGACAGTATTTTTGTAAGCTTTTTCATTTATTGTACCTCTCATGCATCTTTGCTTCGTCTTCTATGGATTTTCGGATGGCCCTTTCCCTCTGGTCTTCCTCGTTATAGTCTATGCATTTTGTAATTATAGCCATTCCTTCAGCTCCGGAGATTATCTTCTTGCCTGTGAGAGACTCGCTTACCATCTTGAGTGCCCTGAGTTGCTTCAGCGCGTAGTACGGATTGTCGTGTATATTGAAGTTTACGCTGTTGATGATATTCCACGTCTTGCAGCAAATATACGCAAACTGCTTGAGCGGAATAGGGGTCTTTGATGACGCGCTGTAATTCTTGTGAATGTAGCCGTTTGCCTTCAGCACGCGGATGGCTTCCTCATAGTCCGCATCGTCATCAATGAGTCCAAGGCTGGATGCCGCAATATAGCTCACCTGTCCGTAGGTAAGTTTCTTTGAGCCAAGAACCTCTGTTATAACGTCTGCCGACTGCCCCCATGCACACAGGGCGGATGCGGCAAATATGACCGTAGCAAAAACTGCTTTTTTAATAAAAGAACTTTTCATACCCTTGCTCTCTTTTGACTTTTATACTTCTTCTCATTCTAGCATGGAATTCAATTAAAATCCATACTTATTCCTTATTTTATCGCCTTTTTCTATTCTATCCCCGGGGGGGGGTAGAATCAAGCCTTTTTTCAAGGAATTTGGTGCTTAAGCTGAATTTCACACTTCAAAGTAATCTACTTATCGGTTATAATTACTGAAAAGTCTATTTTAGGAGTGTCAGTTTGAAAAAGAAAGAAAAAACGGCGATGTTTCAGAAAAAAGAAAAAGACGGAAAAGAAAAGAGTTTTCTGCAGAAACACACGGAGAGTATTGCCCTTGTTGTAAGCCTGCTGGTGTGCGCACTTCTGGGATTTTTGAATGTGTTTAAGGAGATTGACTACAAACTGTACGATGCAATGCTCCGTGCGGGAAGAAAGGTCGATAAGTCACAGGAAATACTGCTTGTTGACATAGATGACATTTCTATAGATGACATCGGTGTCTGGCCGTGGGGCCGTGACATCATCGCCGACATGCTGCTGAGAATGAAAGAACTCGGCGCTTCGGACATAGTATTCGATATTGAGTATCTGCAGAAGTCCAGCAAGGCCCTCGTTCCTAATGCAGATACCATGATTGACGAAAAAATCGAGGGCACAAAGCAGAGCCTTGGGGAAGTTCTGTCTCAGTTTGCGGAGGCTGCCTCTTCGGGAGCATACTCCGCCGATGAGCTGCAGCAGATTTCCGGCATGATGATAAGCGACTACCTTGAGCCTTCTCTAGACGGCATAAAGGCCGCTACCGACGACATGGCCCGTGATAACGACGAGTACTTTGCCCAGGCGCTGCAGTTCTTCGGGAACTCCTGGATGACAATAAATGCCGGTATGTCACATGAGCTTGACGTTACGGAGTCCCTCTCAAAAGAGCAGGTGACAGACGAGAACAGGCAGTTCATGACTTCCAGGGACTATGCCGTTTCCCGCTTCTTGATTAATGAAGACACCGCTCCGTCCTTGAGCGATGCGTTCGGGCTTGTGGAAACCGGCAATGACCTGAGCCTTAAGGAGCAGTCTTCCTACCGCGGCTTTTATCCTGCCCGCTTGCGTTTCCTTCAGGCCGCACAGGGCGCGGGAACAACTAACGTTATTGTTGACAGTGACGGAACGAGGCGCAGGATAGAGCTGTTCCATCATCTGGATCCCGGCAAGAAATTCCTCTGGACGGAGAACGGCGGCATGTATGCAGCTTCCGGCATGGATAAGGACTATTATATAGCCCAGCTTGCGATGGAGCCGCTGCTGCGCTTTCTTAAGGTCAAGTCTATTGAAAGAACGCGCTTTCACTATATCCTGCACGGAGCGGAAATCCCTTCCACGGGCAAGACGGAAGACATCAAGATTCCGCTCGATATGAGCGGCCGCATGCTCATAAACTGGGCGCACGAGCTGTACCTGAAGAGCTTCAGGGAGCACGCCTCCGCTGCTTACCTTTACGAGCTTGACCGGGCGGAAGAGCGGCTGTACCAGAACTTCAGCAATATCACGCGTATCCGCATGACAGACGAGGAAGGCTATGACCTGCCGTACTACACCATGGCCGCAGCCCTTGTTGAACAGCACAGGCAGATTGAGGAGCTGAAGGAGCAGCTTCTTGCCCGGTGCAAGGGCTATGATGTCTCAGGCTCCGCGATTGACGGCGGCATAGCGCCCGAGGACTACGACAGCTATTTTGCCCTGAGGCATGATTTTTATGACAAGATGAAAGAGTACGCGGACTCAGGCTTTAAGGATACTGTCGTTTCACTGCTTGAGAGCCTGGATGACGGTACGAACAGCGATTATATAAAGAGCCTTTCTGCCGACGTGGCGGCCTGCTTTGACGGCATCGCCGCGGACTGGAAGCTCTTTAACTCCTATTATGAAGAGCTTTCCCGCAAGTTCAGCGGCTCGTTCTGCTTTATAGGAAACACTGCCACTGCAAGTACGGATTTGGGTGTAACTCCGTTTGAAAGCCGCTATCCTAATCTGGGAACTCATGCCAACGTCATGAACACCATAATGCAGCGTGATTTCATCCGCCCGGTTCCGATGGGGCTGGGGCTTGCCTTTGCATTCCTTGTGACTTTATTCATCGTGTTCAAGATTCACAGCATGTCCAACGGCAAGAAGAACTTGTTCGGCCTTTTATATGTAACAATCCCGGTTGCCGTGATGGTCATGCTGATGATACTGTTCAAGCTCTATATACCGGTCTTTATTCCGGGGCTGTTTGTCGTTTCGGTCTACATAGCGGAGGCTTCGCTGAACTTCCTTGCTGTCTCACGCGACAGGAACACACTCCGCCGCGGATTTGACGCATACGTTTCACCGGAAGTCGTAAGCCAGATTGTTAAAGACCCCAGCCACCTTTCTTTGGGAGGCGCAAACAAGAACATCACGGCGCTTTTCTCTGACGTAAAGTCGTTCTCAGGCTTTACGGAGATGGTCAACAACGAAGAGGGCGAGCAGAACGGCGCTGTCCGCCTGGTTGCCATCCTTAACGAATACCTGGGACTTTTGAGCGATGCCATTATGGACAACAAGGGCACAATCGACAAGTACGTAGGAGACGAAATCGTCTCGTTCTTTGGCGCTCCTATTGATGACGAGTACAATGCCTTTAACGCGTGCGTGGCAGGCATCCGCATGAAACAGGCTGAAGTCGACTATAACCTGAAGCATTTTTATGCAGACCACGACATACCGGCTCCTCTTCTCTCGCGCGTAGGCTTGAACACCGGCTACATGGTCGTAGGCAACATGGGAACTGTAAAGAAGCTTAACTACACGATAATGGGCAACAACGTGAACCTTGCCTCGCGCCTTGAGGGAACGAACAAGGCCTACGGTTCATGGATAATGTGCTCTGAGTCCACGTGGAATGCCGCCGACGCCGGAGAAAAGAAAGGTCTGCTCGTAGCCCGCTGCTTTGACTGTGTACAGGTTATCAACGTCAAGAAGCCCGTCCAGCTCTACAACATACTGGGGCTTAAGTCGGAGCTTGCCCCCGAACAGGTGGAGGCCGCGCAGATTTTCAACGCCGGCATGAAGTACTACCTCAACGGGCGCGATAACCCGAACGAGCCTAAGAATATCGCCGAGATTCTTAAGGCGAAGCAGTATTTTGAGAAG
>CAZKPZ010000048.1:0-18619 GCA_964554745.1 uncultured Treponema sp.
AATGATGTGGGCATGTGTTGCACTGAATGAGTACCAGACATGCACTTTCTTGTTTATATCACAGTTGTTACCATGTTTTACGGCATTCTTGATAACTTCGCTAATCTGCTGCTCAAGAAGGTTTATCTCTTTGATTTCCAATGGGGCAGACTGCACAATCAGCAATGTAAAATAACGAATCTGTCTGAAATCAGAAGGAAATTCCTTATAGAGCATATTTGACTTGTCGAACAGTGGGTCATTACCGTCTGAACGCAATTCTTTTATATCAGCCACCATATTGTTCTCCATTATGCGTAAAATAATTGTAAAAAATATTCAAAAGGTTTAGTTCTATGAAAACCTTTTCTACTCTTTTATCATTAAAAGGGCTTCCTCTACGCTGTTTGCAATAGGGAAATAGCCCATAAGCTTTGTAAGTTCGATAACTTTCTTTACAGAGCCATGAATATTGGAGATGTAGAGTTTAAGATTCATCTTCTTGATAGTGGAACAAATATAAATCAAAGCTCCAATTCCGGAAGAGTCGATGTAATCTACCTGCTCAAGGTTGATGATGAATGACTTTACATTCTTTTCAAGCATCTTTACGACAAGTTCCTTGAGCTTGTAAGAGTTGTACAAATCCATTTCGCCGTTTACGTCGATAATGTAGACTTCCCCGTTTTTCCTTATTTTCAGTTCCATAAGATTAACTCCTTGTATTTTATCCCTTTACTTAATCTTCTTATACTACTACGTATATTACTTTCTAAATGACCTTGAATAACAGCAGTGTCTCGTCATCATGCTGACCGACAGAACCGCAGAATTTCTTTATGTCATCTTTGACCATTTTTGTCAAATCCTTACTTGATGCCTTATGGTTCTCAGAAATAACCCTCAGCAAGGACTCTTTTGAATACTGTTGTCCCTTGTCGTTCAGAGCTTCGACAAGACCGTCAGTATATGTAATTATTATATCACCACTTTTAACTTTTTGCACGAAATCTTTATATTCTGTGCTTTTTTCTACTCCAATCGGCTCATTCTGGCTTGAAATCTCAGAAACAGCGTTCTTCTCGCTGTCATAATAGTAGACTGGCAGTGTTCCGCCCGTCGCAAATTCAACTTCCTTGGCTTCAGGGTTGTAGTTAATCAGAACTGCTGAGCCGAAGTGGTCAGTGCTGAAAGATTCACCGCAAATACCCTTGTTTACCCATGTGAGTATCTTGCCGGCGCTCTGCTTGGTGTTGACAACAAGACGCAGCATTGAGCGAATCATAATCATTATGACCGTGCTGTTGATTCCCTTGCCTGCAATATCCGTAAGAATGAACGAAATCCTGTCTTTGCGGGACGCAATGATATCGTAGCAGTCGCCGCATACTCCCGGCGCCGGGTTCCATATTGTTCCAATCTGTATTCCCGGTATTACCGGCAGTTTTGCTGGTTTGAGCGTATCCTGGATTTGGGAAGAAATCTCTGTTTCCTTGGTGAGCTTACTGTTTTCAATGATATCGCTGACCGTAACAACGTTTTGGATTGCGGCAGCCGCAAAATCAGTAAGCGTTATGACGATTTTCAGCTCGTCATTTGTGAACAGCGGCGCACCGTGCTTTCTTGCAAAGGCGGTCACGCCTATTACGGTGTCCTGAATCTTCATAGGGACTACAATATATGAACCGCATTCCAGGAATTCTTCCGGTCCGTTCTGGTATATGCGTGTGTCTGCGTTCGGATTCGTGATAAGCTCGCTGACGCCGGAAGAGGCGACTTCTCCAAAGATATTGTCCTTGAGCGGGAATGAGGCGAACTTAAAGTTCGTTGCTACGCGTACAGGCTTGTGAGGCATGTCGTTAGGCAGCTTGTAGGGCGGGGGAAAGTCTCCGTCAAACGCTTTTACCGTGACAAGGTCCTCAAAGTCGTCAACCATCAAGAGAGCGGCACCGTCAGCCTTAACCTGCTCTTCGATAGTCTTGTTGATGTAATCAAGCAGTGACTGCATTCCGTCTTTGCCGGAATATGACGTTGAGGCGTGGAGCATAAAGTCGCGGCTGATGTCGAGAATCTTCATGTCATAGGCCGTGGAATCCGCCTCGCTCTGCTTCTGGGCCTCTGAATTAAGCGCCTGCTTTTCCGCTTCCTCAATCTTTCTGTTTACATAACGGGGTACAAGCTTTGAAATCTTCTTCGGCTCAAAGGTTATGAGCATGAGACAATAGGGCACAAGCAGCAGCGCCGCGGAAAGCAAGCCTATGCCGGCCACAATCATGCCGTTGCTTGAAGCAGCTTCATCCGCACTCAGCTCTATGAAGGCACCTGCCAGGCTGGTGACAAGCACGCACAACAATGCAGCATAGAACACAACACTGATCCTTGCAGAGCCTTTCTTCTTTACTAGTGAGATAAGGACTAAGAGAACAAGAGATAAAGCAGTAATACCGAAAAGTGGCAGATATGCAAAGCTGTCATCTAATGTCACAACAGACACCCCTACAATTTCTTAATTTAGATTTAGAATATAAGGTAAAATATGCATTGCAGCATGAATTTTCTTTATTCTAACATTCAACCCCTCTACCGTCAAGTTTATATCGGCAGATTTGGAGTTTTTCACTAATAAAAAAGCTGTTGCGCCTATTTGAGGTTCTTCTGCATAACCATTTTTGCAATGCGGTTCTTGATTTTTCCTATCAATGTATGCTTCGCGTTCTCGTGCTTGAAATTTTCAGCTGCTTTATCCAGGCTGAAATCGTTGCCGAACTTCTGCTTTAGCTCGTCCCAGTATTTTATCAGGTATATATACAGGTCAGACTTGGTTCTTCCCTTAAAGAGCTTGATAATGTGCCGTGAGGTGATTACGTTTATTACCGGCATGTACACATTGTTGTACCAGGACAGAACTGCGTCCTCAAAAGGAATTTCCTCTTTCTTGTCCATATTTATATAGTACTTGTGAATCAATATGTGGTTGTAAATCAAGTCGTACTGACCAGTGGTGGAAAAGTCCAGCGTCCAGCAGTCCGTTATGTCGCCGAAGTTCGTCTCTGCGTAAAAGACTCTCTTTTCGTAGGTGATGACCTGCTTGACCATCTCTTCTTTTGTACTGCCGGGCTTGAGCTTTATTTCGCTCTGCAGACTTACCACGTCGGCATCGATGTTCTCAATGCCCTGTGCCTTTGCAACGGATACGCGGTGGTTGCCGTCGCGCACAAAATACAGTCCTCCCACTTCGTACAGCGATATTGGCGGCAACACAACGTCAGTCAGGTGCGCCAGGTCAACGTGTTCCCAGCGGTTCTTCAGAAAGCGGCTCTTTGGAAAGAAGTGATTGTCAAAGTCCTTGTAGCGGCCCTCGCTCCCTACAATTAAGTTCACTGGAATAATCTGCATTCCCATATAGACTTCATTCTTTGGCTTGAGCAGCTTCTTTATGTCACTGAAAGAAATAAGGCTCGCTTCATCCGGTCTGAGGATATGCTGGATTTCGTTTACAAGGGCCTTGTTCCTAGCCTTGTTAAAATCCTCATCTGTCTGAGAGGATAGTAATGTTGGTGTCTGCATAGTCTCCCTTCTCGTTAAAAATAGGATTAAATTCTATGACTATATGGCTGTATGCATTTACTACCGTCGTCTTTTCGCTGATTGTCGTTCTCGGTGTCGCCAAGTCATAGAGATGTATGTGTCCGTGGATTAAAAGTGCCGGTTTGAATTTCCTGATGAACCAGTTAAAGCACTCAAAGCCCTTGTGGCAGGGGTCTTCCTTGTCGTGTATGTGGCGCGGCGATGCATGGGTAAGGAACACATCGCAGTATCGTCCGTACCGGATTTTGTTCCAGAGCAGGTGAGGGGCAAGGGCAAGAATCTGCCGCTTCATCTCCCCCTCGGTGTACTGGTCCTTGCCGTTGTTGTAGCGTATTGAACCGGACAGTCCTGCGACAAGCAGGGGCGTTTTCTTGCCGTCCTTGAGCGTAAAGTACAAATTCTTAAGGAATAAGACTTTATTGCTGGCATAGTCACCGCCGTGATTCTGCTTCATCTCGTTGTTGTAACTCATGTTCTCGCCGCTCTTGCCGTGCTTGTAGTAGTCAAATTCCTTTAAGTCGTGGTTTCCGAAGACAAAAAAAGTTGGTTTCCCAAGTGTCGAGACAATAAAGTCCACATAATCCATCGGCAAGTCACCTGCACAGAACACCGCGTCTACGTCATCGTAGCGTTCCCTGAGAGAAGTTGAATAGATGAGAGGATCAATCTGGTCCGAGACACACAGGAATTTCATAATCAGATTCCGGCTCTTGCCAGGATGTTTTCTACCATTTCTTTGCCCGCAAGGATAATCGGGCGGTTTTCAGCAAAGTTGATGGCCTCAATGGCAAATCCGGAGCTTGAGAAGATGACGGCCTTGTAATAGCCCTTTGCCTTAAGCGCGTCCGCAACCTTGCGTACTGAGCCTTCCTCAATCGGGGAGCTGCTGCGGTAGAACTGCACGAGCCATACCTGGCGGCGCGCGTTCTTCCAGCCCTCGCCGCCGTTGTCTTCCGTTGCGAGCATCAGACAGCCGTACTTGGTGCTTTCAACATTCTGGGAGACCAGGTTGTAGCCGGTCTTGGCGGCCTTTTTGGCAAGCTCCACGAACTGCTGGGGCGAAGCGGTAAGATATTCCTTCATGCTGTCGTTCGTCTGAACGTCCTTATACTGATTCAACTTTGTGGCTACATCACGGAAGCGGCTGTTTTTCTTGGAGATGGCCGTCCACTGTTCCAGAGCTTTCTCAATGTCATGCTTTTTTTCGTAGCAGGATGCAAGAAAATAGCGCGCGTAGAGCGTTTCCTGGCTGCCTTCGTTCTTGGAACACTTTATCGCGTGGTCGTATTCGGCAATAGCATTGTCAATCTGGTCTGCTATCATGTAGCAGGAGCCTCGCTCAATCAAGGCTCTCTGTCTGAATTCCGGGTCACGCTGGGCGCGCTCAAAGGCCTTGACCGCCCCCGGATAGTCATTAGTCTCCTTAAGAATTTTGCCAAGGTAATAGTAGTTTGACGGTGCGTCCGGTGAAAGCTTGATGGCGGTGTCGATTTCTTTTTTTGCCTCATTGAACTGCTTCATGTGCACATAGATATTGGAAATGGCGGCGTGAGCCTTTGCGTTGCGCTTGTCCATCTGCACGGCGTTCTGATAAAAGCCCAGTGCCGGAGCCATCTGGTTAGTCTGCTCGTAGAGCTGCCCTGCCTGAAAGAAGTTCTCTGGGTTCTTAGGCTCCATCTTGGTGAGCAGGAGATATTCCTTAAGGGCGTCTTCCGGCTGATTGTACTTGAGGTAAAGCTTGGAGAGCTGCTTTCTGAACGGAACTTCGGGAATCCGTCCGTCAAAGACGGCGTGCTGGGCAACGTTCTTGAATTCCATAAAGGCCAGCTCGCTCTTGTTGTCCGCCATGTAGGCCTCTCCGAGCCAGTAGTGCGCCTCGAAGTCCTTGGGGTTTTTTGCAATGATAGCTTTTGCCACGCGCTGCGCCTGCTGCGCCTTGCCGGCCTTAATTAATTTTCCTATACTGCCGATTTTCTTAGGAGTAAGGAGATTCTTGAATATGGCGACAGTTATAAATAGAATGAAAGCTATAAGTACTGCAAAAATAACTACTGTTCCGACACTGTTGTCCATAAAAACTAAACTCCGCTTTAATTTGTGTGTTTTATGTGTTACCCGTAAAGATGCCTACAGGTTTTACATGTAGTCTTGAAAGATTAGCCCTTTTGTGCAAATATGTCAAAGGGTTTTGTGCATACCATTATAGCATAACTATTAATTTATGCAAACTTTTATGCAAATACGAGGATGTGCTGATGTCTGGATTCGATATAAAAAGGCTTTTTATTCTCCCCTTATTGTGTTTTCCGCTGCTTTTTGCCGCCGCGGAAGGCTCTGACTTTGCAAAAGGCGAGGAGCTGTTCAGGGGAAATAAATTCGATGAGGCCGCTCCGTATCTGGAAAAAGCAGTCTCTTCCGGGGAGAATCCCAAGGCCTACATTTACCTTGCCATCTGCTATCACCAGCAGAAAGAATACGAAAAAGGTCTTGCCGTCTGCGAAAAGGGCATGGCGGCGCCGGGAACTAACAAGAAGGTGCTCGCCTTTGACGCGGGAAACCTTGCCTTTGCCATGGGCGATTTCGCCTCTGCGGAAAAATGGTATTCCATGGCCATCGCGGCCGACGCAACCTATGCTCCTCCTGTATTGAACAGGGCGAATACCCGCTTAAAGGAAGGCAAATTCCAGGACAGCAGGATTGACTACGAAAGCTATCTTAAATTGGAGCCTGAGTCTGAGCAGGGGAATTCCATAAAGAGCATCATCGCCGCGCTGACTGAACAGCTTGAGAATGAGAAAAAAGCCGAGGCAATCCGCGTGGAGCAGGAGCGCAAGCAAAAAGAAGAGGAGCAGCGCATCATTGCAGAAAAAGCCCGGCAGGAGGCGGACGAGGCTGCCCGCCGCAAGAAGCTGCTTGAGGACGTAGCCTCGTCTCTGCAGGATGCCACCACCGAGAATATGTCCGCCGGCGCTGAGGGCACCGTGGACTACGGCTACGAGTCGGAGCTGGAATAGGCGCAAAAGCTCTTTCCGCTGTACGGCGATGAATCTTGAGTCCGCTTATGCCAGTCCTTGCCTTCGCCGTATTATATTCTTGAATTCACACAAAAATA
Source organism: uncultured Treponema sp. (assembly GCA_964554745.1). Lineage (GTDB taxonomy): Bacteria > Spirochaetota > Spirochaetia > Treponematales > Treponemataceae > Treponema_D. The sequence continues at coordinate 6,680 of CAZKPZ010000048.1, forward strand.
CTCTTGTGCTAAGCGAAGACAGGCTTTGTCTTCGCTTAACTTGAACTTTGACTTAAGCGAAGAGCCTGTTTGTGTTCTGCTGTGTCAATAAGTCGGCGCGCTTATTTTCCGTATGTCTTTTCTATTTCCAGAATCTGGTCGCGGTATACGGCTGCCTGCTCGTAGTCCAGGTGGTCTGCGGCTTCCATCATCTGTTTCTTCAGCGCGTCAAGCAGCTTGTGCCTCTGAGCCGGAACCATAAGGTTCGCGCTCTTCTTGAGAGCGTTCAGCTCCACCTCTGCCGTCTCCTCCGCATCGGCTTTCTGGTGCTCCAGAATGTCTTCAATGGCTTTCTTGATTGTCTTTGGCGTAATGCCGTGCTCCTTGTTATATGCCATCTGAATCTCGCGGCGGCGCTTTGTCTCTGTTATGGCTTCTTTCATCGCATCGCTCATGCGGTCGGCGTACATCACCACAGTGCCTTCCGCGTTTCTGGCGGCGCGCCCTATAATCTGTATGAGAGACGTGGTGCTGCGCAAAAAGCCGATTTTATCTGCGTCAAGAATCGCAATGAAAGAAACTTCCGGCAGGTCGATTCCCTCGCGCAGCAGGTTGATTCCTATAAGGACATCGGTCTCGCCTGAGCGGAGCGACTTTAGGATTTCCACTCGCTCAAAGGTGTCAATCTCGCTGTGTATGTACTTTACCTTCATGCTGAGACCGGAAAGATAGTCCGTCAGGTCTTCCGCCATCTTCTTTGTGAGCGTAAGAATCAGGGAGCGTTCCTGCTTTGCTATGCGCTTCTGCACTTCCTTGTAGATGTCCTGCATCTGGCCTTCGCTGGGGCGCACTTCTATAATCGGGTCAAGCAGTCCCGTAGGGCGTATGAGCTGTTCCACGACTTTTGTTGACTTCTGCACTTCCTCAGGCCGCGGTGTGGCGGTGACGAAAATCACCTGGTTCATCTTCTTGCGGAACTCGTCTATCTTGAGCGGCCTGTTGTCAAGAGCGGATGGCAGGCGGAAGCCGAAGTCAATCAGATTCTGCTTGCGGCTGCGGTCACCTTCGTACATTGCGCCTATCTGCGGCACGGTGACGTGGGCTTCGTCAATCAGGCACAGGAAGTCGTCCGGGAAGTAGTGCAGCAGCGTTGCCGGCGGGTCTCCGTGCTTTCTGCCTGCAATCGGGCCTGAGTAGTTCTCGATTCCTGAGCAGTAGCCCATCTCCTTCATCATCTCGATGTCATAGGTGGTGCGCGTCTTAAGGCGTTCGGCTTCAAGCATTTTGCCCTGTGACTGCAGCTCTGCGACGCGCTCTTCCAGTTCTTTCATTATGCGCTCGCTCGCCACGGTGAGCATGTCTTTTGGCACGACAAAGTGCTTGGCAGGGTAGAGCTGCAGCTCGTCAAGCTCTTCTATCGTCTCTCCTGTGATGATGTCAAAGCGGCGGATACGCGCAACTTCGTCAAAGTCAAGCTCTATGCGGTAGGCCTGGTCTGTTTCCATATATGGCGGAAAGATTTCCATTGTGTCGCCGCGTATGCGGAACTTGCCGCGCTCCAGAATCATGTCGTTCCGCTGGTACTGCACGCCCACAAGCTTTGCGGCAAACTTGTGCGTGTCAAGTTCCTGGCCTTTTTCTATGTGCACGCGCATTTCCTTATACAAGTCCGGCATGCCGAGGCCGTAGATGCAGGAGACCGTCGCAACTATTACAACGTCGCGGCGCTCCATGAGCGCGTAGGTCGCCGCAAGACGCAGTTTGTCGATTTCATCGTTTACTGCGGCGTCTTTTTCTATATACAGGTCCCTGGCGGGCACGTATGCCTCAGGCTGGTAGTAGTCATAGTATGAAACAAAGTATTCTACCGCGTTGTCTGGAAAGAAGGTCTTGAATTCGCGGTACAGCTGTGCGGAAAGGGTCTTGTTGTGGCTGATTATGAGCGTGGGCTTCTGCACGGCCTCTATAATCTTTGCCATGGTAAAGGTCTTGCCGGAGCCGGTAACGCCTTTGAGGGTCTGGTAGCGGTCACCGTTCAGAACGCCTTCTGCCAGTGCCTTTATGGCTTCCGGCTGGTCTCCTGACGGCTCATAGGGCGAAACGACATGGAATTTGCGCATAGTTCATACCTCTGCGCTGATTATATCGTTTTTGGAGATTCCATGTATATAGCCAAAAAAAGTTTGTTGTGCTATAGTATCGCCTATCTATGGTACGGCCACAATTTTTCTATGACAAGCTGATTGAAAACGGAACGGACTTCTTTGCCGGAGTTCCTGATTCACTTTTGAAGAACTTTTGCGCATATATTACTGACAATGCTCCTGCAGAAAAGCATATAATCGCCGCAAACGAGGGGTCTGCAACCGGCCTTGCCGCCGGTTACCACTTTGCCACCGGTAAGATACCGCTCATCTATATGCAGAATTCCGGGATAGGAAACGCAGTTAACCCGCTTATGTCGCTTATAGACAGCGACGTGTATTCTGTTCCGCTCGTCCTTGTTATAGGCTGGCGCGGTATGCCGGGCGTGCATGACGAGCCGCAGCACGTAAAGCAGGGCAAAGTGACGCTCGGCTTGCTTGATGCCATGCGGATTCCATACGTCATAATGGCGGAAGACGAGAAGGAGCTTGAGGCGCAGATAGCCTACTGTTACAAGTGCGTAAAGGAGTCTTCCGCGCCGTTTGCCTTTGTGGTAAAGAAAGGCACGTTCGATAACTATACGCTGCAGAATAACTATGTGGTGGACGAGCCTATGGCGCGCGAAGAGGCTATAGAGCGCATTATCCTGCATGCGCCGGAGAACGCCGCCTTTGTTTCAACAACCGGCATGTGCTCCCGCGAGCTGTTTGAGCTGCGTGAAAAGCACAATATGGGGCATGCAAGAGACTTTTTGACGGTCGGCAGTATGGGGCATGCCTCTCAGATTGCGCTTTCCGTAGCCATGCAGAAGCCTGAGCGCACGGTTTTCTGTCTGGACGGTGACGGAGCTGCAATCATGCAGATGGGCGGAATGGCTACAATCGGTACGCGCAAGCCGCATAACTTTATTCATATCGTACTGAATAACGGTGCTCACGACTCTGTGGGCGGACAGCCGACGGTAGGTCTGCAGATTGACTTGCCGGGCATAGCGCGCTCCTGCGGCTATGAGAACGTTCTGTCTGTCGACAGCCCGGAGGCATTGGACAAGGCTGTTACAGAGGCTGTGGCGGCCAAAAAGCTTAATTATATAGAAGTAAAGGTGCACAAAGGTGCGCGCAAGGACTTGGGGCGCCCGACTACTACGCCGCAGCAGAATAAAGAAGCTTTGATGGAGTTTTTGAGATGATTAGACAGGCAGTTATTGTGGCAGGAGGCTTGGGCTCACGCTTTGGCGGACGCACTCAGGCAATGCCGAAGGGGTTTATTGAGATTGACGGCGTTCCGATGGTGGAGCGCTCTGTAAAAAAGCTAATCGCCGCCGGTGTTGAGCAAATCATAATAGGCACAGGTCATTGCTCTGAATGGTATGACCGCCTTGCGCAGAAATATTCTTGTATAAAGACGGTTCGCAATGACAATTATGCGGATACTTCCAGCATGGGTACTCTTGCCGTCTGCGCTCCGCTTGTTACGGGCGACTTTTATCTTTTGGAAAGCGATTTGCTCTATGATTCTGTAGGACTGCGTGTATTGGCAAACGATGCGCGTGCGGACGTTATTCTTGCTTCCGGGGCTACGCACAGCGAAGATGAGGTGTATCTTGCCGCAGACGGCAACGGCGTATTGACGCGCGTCAGCAAGGACAAGAGCCTTGTCCCGAATCCTGCCGGGGAACTGGTGGGCATTACAAAGCTTACTAAGGCCACGCTCGACAAGATGCTCGCATACTATAATTCTGACGCAGCCCTTATAAAGCTGGACTATGAAAATGCCCTTGAGCATGTGGCAAAAGACGCTGCAAGCCCGGTGTATGTCCGCACTGTGCAGTATTATGCCTGGACTGTGATAGACGACGAGGCTATGCATTAGCGCGCCGAAAAACCGATTTGGCCGCGTATTGTGGAAAATGAGTCATTTCTTGACGTGCGCCGAGAGGGTCTTTTGAATCCTGGTCCCTCCACAACGACTGACAGCGTTAAGTATGCTCAGGTTTGCCCTGATATCTGTCCGCGCGAGTTGGAATTCGGCGGTGTGATGGAGTGGTGCGGCACGGAGCTTACCCGTCTTGTTGCCGATCCGGACGAATATACGTCCGTTATGTTCGGCTGCTCGGGCACCGGTGCCGACGAAGCCATGGTGTCTTCATGTGTTCCGCCGGACGGCAAGCTGCTGTGTGTTGACAACGGCTCTTACGGCGCACGCATGGCTAAGATTGCTTCTGTCTATCACATTGACATGGACGTGTTCAAGAGTTCTCCTTATGAGCCGCTTGACATTGCAAAGCTTGAGGAGGCTTTCAAGAGCGGCAAGTATACTACTCTTGCGATTGTCTACCACGAGACTACGACGGGTCTTTTGAACCGCCTTGACATCATTTGCCCGCTTGCAAAGAAATACGGCATCACGACAATCTGTGACACCGTAAGCGCATACGGCGGTATGCCTATGGATTTGGGCAAGCTTGGAATAGACTTTGCCTCGTCTACGAGCAACAAGCATATACAGGGCATGGCAGGAGTCGGTTTTGTGGTCTGCCGCAAGAGCGAGCTTTTAAAGCAGAAGGACTGGCCTATGCGCAACTATTACTTGAACTTGTACGACCAGTACCGCTATTTCTGCGAGACAAAGCAGACCCGCTTTACCCCTCCGGTGCAGACTTTCTACGCACTCCGCCAGGCAATCATTGAGACTAAGGTTGAGACTGTCGAAAAACGCTACGCGCGCTATACGGAGTGCTGGAATATCTTGGTAAAGGGTATAAAAGACATTGGGCTGAAGATGCTGGTAAAGGAAGAGTTCCAGTCTCATTTTATTACGGCAATTCTTATCCCTGATACTCCCCGCTATAATTTCAGCGAGATGCATGATGAGGCGCGTAGGGAAGGCTTTACGATTTATCCGGGTAAGCTCGGCAACATTGATACATTCCGCATTGCCAATATGGGTGACATACGGCCAGAGGAGATGGAGCGCTTTGTTGTTGTCTTGCGGCGCTATATGCATTCCATAGGCGTGTGCTGAAAATCGATGTGCTGTGAGTAGGTTTTAATCAGATGGCTTTTTCTCAATATCTTTATGCTTTGCTAATATACCCGATCCGGCTTGTGCTGGAAGTCATATTTTCTATGGCGTTCCGAGTGGCAGATGCCGGACCGTCATTAATATGCGAGAGCGTTGCGGTCAGCCTTTTGACCTTGCCGCTCTATGCGGCTGCCGAAAAAGGGCAGAGGCAGCAGCGGTTGATTGAGCAGCAGCTTTCGCTGGGCATAAAGAGAATAAAGGATACTTTCCATGGTGATGAGCGTTTTATGATGATTCAGGCTTTTTACAAAGAGAATTATTATCATCCGCTGATGGCTTTGAAATCTTCTTTTTCGCTGCTGATTCAAATACCTTTTTTCATGGCCGCATATACAATCCTTTCGGAACTTCCGCTCCTGAATAAGGAAGGCTTTTATTTTATTGCCAACTTGGGGCGGGGCGACGCGCTTTTGCATATCGGGTCTGTTTCAATAAATCTGCTGCCGATTCTCATGACGCTTATAAACTGTGTCTCCGGCGCAATTTATACAAAAGGCTTCCCCTTGCGGGACAAGATTCAGCTCTATGCGATGGCTGCCGTATTCCTTGTGTTGCTGTATAATAGTCCGTCAGGACTTGTCCTTTACTGGACGTGCAATAATATTTTTTCTCTCATAAAGAATATCGTATACCGTATGAAGCGGCCGAAGCTTTTTGTAAGCATTCTTTCGTTTGTCGCGGTATTGCTGGTTGATTATTTTCTTATTTTTTTGATTCATAATCCTGCGTATCAGCTTGCGGCATTGCTTTTGGTCTTGTCTGTAATTCCTGCATTTGTTTTTTATGTGTGGCCGCATCTTCCTGCCGGCAAAAAAATTACGGCGGCCTTAACTATGCAGGTAAAGTATAAAAAAACAGTACTGCTTCTCTCTTGCCTTTTTCTTGCAATTCTAACAGGATTCTTAATTCCTTCGGGCGTTATAGCATCGTCTCCCGGAGAGTTCATAAACGTAAACCTGTTCAGGAGACCTACTTACTTAATCTATCACGCCTTCTGCATGTCCTGCGGAACGTTTTTGATATGGGTACCGCTTGTATATTATTTTGTTCCTGCAAAATATAAAGGCTTTGTCTCTTGCTGCACTTTGTGTCTGGCTGTTTGTTTCTTGGTCACGTATTTGTTTTTTGGCACAAATCTTGGAATTATGTCTTCCCTGCTGAAGTTTGATGTAGAGCCTGTTTTTACCTGGAAAGAGATAATCTTGAATTTTGTGCTTCTCCTTGCATTGTCAATACTTTTTTATAATGTCTATAAATATAAGAGCAAGATTGTCGTTTCCTTGCTTTCGTTTCTGCTGGTGGCTTCATGTGCGCTGACTGCAAAGAATATGGTTCATGTCATAGGCTCCATGAATATGATTCAGAAGGGAATTGCTGCCGGTATCTACGGAAAGACTTCTTCTATGTCTGGCAGTGACATTACACCTGTCTTTCATCTATCCAGAAAAGGAAAAAATGTAATCGTCTTTATGGTTGACAGGGCGTTCGGTGGCTTTTTGCCGTATATTGTAAAAGAACATCCAGAGCTTTCTGAGCAATATGCAGGATTCGTTTTTTATCCGAACACTGTTTCTCTCGGCGGAGGTACAAACGTTGGTTCTCCTGTTCTTTTTGGCGGTTATGAATACGGTCCTTGGGAAAGCAACCAGAGAGACAGGGTACTTTTAAAAGACAAACAGAACGAGGCTCTTTCTTTGATGCCGGTTCTGTTCGGACGTGCCGGGTACAATGTTGTTGTTGCCGATATTCCCTATGCAAATTACAAGGTGCCGTCTGATTTTTCGATTTTTGATGAATATCCTTTTGTGACATCATATATTTTGCAGGGAAAATGTACTGTTCAATGGGAAAATAAGAACGGTGTCGCTTCCGGCGGACTGAAACTGGATGAACGGAATTTCTTCTTATACGGTATTTTTAAATCTGCTCCTTTGCTTTTGCAGAATATGGTTTACCGCTGGGGAACGTATTGGAATCCAACGCCGTCTGTATTGACGTCAGAATTTTTAAATGAGTATACAACACTGGACTCTTTAAAGGAACTTACGCAAATTGACGAGGACGGTGATAATTTTATATCGATGCAAAATGAGATTACTCATAAACCTATGCTTCTGCAGCTCCCTGACTACCGGCCTAGTGACAATGTTGACAATGAGCCTTATGAAGACAAAATGTCCTATAAGGGAGGAAATGAGCATTATTATGTGAATGCCGCCGCAATCTTGCGGATTGGTGAATGGCTGGACTTTATGAAGGAGCAGGGTGTTTATGATAATACACGGATTATCATATCGTCTGATCACGGAGCTGCTGGCATAGAAGGAATACCTGCGTTTGACCAAAGCGGGCACAGTGATTTGTGCGGCTATAATCCTCTTTTGCTCGTAAAGGACTTTAATTCCAATGAACCTTTGCGCTCTGATGATCAGTTCATGTGCCATGCAGATGTTCCGACTATGGCTCTGAAAGATGTGGTTGAAAATCCAGTGAATCCCTTTACTGGTAATCCTGTCAATGATGACAGAAAAAAGAGTGCTCCTCTCTATGTCATGCAGGGCGGTACGTACGAGATGGACGACCTTCCGCCGGATTTGACTACGCATGAGTCTGGGGGAGGGTACTGGTGGACTGTTCATGATGATATATTCAACAAGGACAATTGGCAGAAAATAAAACCTGGGGAGAAGGGTAAACGGCTCAGAGATTTTAACTGATTGCGCCGGAAGTTTTAGGTGGAAGTTGTATATATGACGTTATCTCAATATCTGTATGCTTTTATAATATATCCTATAAGGCTTATATTTGAATTTATCTATAGCGTTTCCTACAGGGTGTTTGACTGCGGCTGGTCGATTATATGCGTAAGCATAGCTTTGTCTCTGTTTTGCCTTCCCTTGTACAATGCTGCTGAAGCAAAGCAGAAAGAGCAGCTGAATACAGAGAAAAAACTCAAGAGCGGACTGGACAGAATTAAAAAAACTTTCTCAGGCGATGAGCGCTTTATGATGATTCAGACTTTTTATAAAGAGAATCACTACCATCCTCTGATGTCGCTCCGTTCTTCACTTAGTCTGCTGATTGAGATTCCGTTTTTTATTGCGGCGTATACATTTCTTGCGAATTTGAATTCCTTGAAAGGGGAAAGCTTTTATTTTATCCGCGACTTCGGCAAGCCTGATGCTCTTTTTACAGTAAAAGGCTTCACTGTAAATGTGCTGCCGATTGCGATGACACTCATTAATTTGATTTCCGGAGCTATCTATACCAAGGGCTTTAATGCAAAAGAGCGGGTAAAGCTGTATGCAATGGCGCTTGTGTTCTTGGTTTTGCTCTATAATTCTCCGTCCGGCTTGGTGCTTTATTGGACAATGAACAACGTCTTTTCTCTTGGAAAGAACATTGTGCAGAGCGGAGATAATTTAAAGCGGCTTGCACGCCACAAGATTCTTCTCTGCATGCTGCCGATATTGGCGGCTGTGGCTTTTGATATACGATTTCTTATTATAAATCCATCAAAGGCTGTTAAGCTCTCTGTTTTTTTTAGCACTGTGTCAGTTATGCCGCTCTTTTTTGTCTGTCTGCATAATAGAAAGAATCTAAAAAAATCGTTTTTTGCAGATTTATTTGACGGGCGGACGAGCCTGGTCTTGTTTTCTTGATTCGTTTTTCTTCTTGCTGTTTTGACGGGACTGATGATTCCTGCTAATTTGTTGGCTTCTGCTCCTGTTGATTTCTTTTATGCAAATTCTCTGAAAAGTCCTGTATATCTTGTGTACCATGCCTTTTGCATTGCTGCCGGAATATTCCTTTTATGGATTCCGTTGGTTTACTTCATGCTTGAAAGTAAAAAACGGAATGCCCTTGCTTTGCTGTGCTTTTTTGCGTCTGTATTTGCGCTGGTGAACTATATTTTTTTTGGAAAGAATTTAGGAACGATATCACCGTTGCTTAAGTATTATGCAGAGCCTGTTGTTTCTAAAACTGAAGGGCTTGTTAATCTGGCTGTCATTCTGGTTTTTGCCGTTATGTTCATTTTACTGCTTTTCCGGACGAAGAATGTGATATATCCTGCCACTGTCTGTCTGGCAAGTCTTGCCTTTATTTCTCTCTTCTATAGCTTTTACTACTTGCATACTGTCAAAAAGGCTTATAAGGACTTGGCCGCAAGTCAGACGAATGCAGAAGAGCATTACAGCTCTGAGAGTCAGACAATAAAGCCGGTGCTGCATCTTTCAAAAAATGATAAAAATGTTATCGTTATAATGCTTGACAGGGCTATCGGTGCATATTTCCCCTATATCGTTGAGGAAAGTCCTGAGCTAAAAAAAGAGCTTTCCGGTTTTACATTCTACAGAAACACTTTGTCGTACGGTATTGTCACTGTATTCGGTGCCCCTCCGTTATTCGGCGGTTATGAATATACTCCTGCAAAGATGAATGAGCGTGATGATGTGTCTATGATACAAAAGCATAATGAATCATTGCTCCTTATGCCTGCATTGTTCAGTTCAAACGGTTGGAATACAACTGTAGCCGATTTGCCTTATGCAAATTATAGTTCAAATTTTGACCCTTCGATATTCAAGTCTGTTCCAGGGGTCAAAACTCTTGCTCTTGAGGGGAATTATACTGCTGCGTATGAATCTGTAAGCGGAGTCAGGGGCGGAAATTTAAAGACAGATGAGCGGAACTTTATTCTATACAGTATTATGAAGTGTGCGCCGCTGTTTATTCAGAAAAAGCTTTACAAGCATGGTGAATATTGGAATCCGGAAAAATCAACCGTTGCAAACACAGATTTCTTGAATGCATACGCGGTTCTTAATTTTCTGCCTGAAATGACGGCGTTTGATTCAGATGGCGATACATTCTTGGTTTTTGACAACAACACTACACATGAATTCGGCTCATTGAATCCACCGGATTATACTCCGGCATCACCTGAGAATTGCCAGAAAAGTACCTACGAGAAGCCTTTCCCAACACGGCAGTACGATTCCGATATAGCTGCGATACTGCGCTTGTCCGAATGGTTTCAGTTCTTAAAAGCGAACGGGGTCTATGATAATAGCAGAATCATAATCGTTTCTGACCATGGAACGGATATCTATGATTTTCCGTCTATGAATTTTAAAGGAACGACGGCTGAGGCGTTCAATCCTTTGCTTTTAATCAAGGACTTCAATGCAACCGGAGATATCGTATTTTCTGATGAATTTATGACGAATGCTGATGTTCCTACGGAAGCTTTTAAAGATGTAATAGAGAATCCTGTGAATCCGTTTACAGGCAATCCCGTAGACTCAACAGCCAAGCAGGGAATACAAGAGGTTGTTTTTGCAGGACACGGAAATCACACGGCCTACTATCATAAAAAGCGTAATACTTTTGATACCAGCAAGAGCTTCTGGTATACGGTTCATGACAATATATTCGACCCTGATAATTGGGAGTTAGTGGGAAAAGGCAGTAAATAAGGTGCTATTTAAAAAAAATAAGAGTCGGATTTACTCCGGCTCTTAAGATGAGAGGTAATACACTTTCTCTCGGACGTCTGGATGTCATTAAAAAATAACCGCCCGAAAGAAAATGTGTAAGGTTGATAGACTAATGCTCTTACCCATTAATCAGTCTGGACCTCAATCACAATCTATTTTTATTATCGGAGTTAGGGCGGAAAACTTGAATTCAAAATTCAACGGCTGAAAGATTTTTAAGGTACTCTTCTGCTGCTTTTTTTAGTTCTGTGTATATTATGCGGCTGTAGAACAGAGAGTGGAGCGTCTGGTCTTCTGGCAGGTCTTTTGTAAGTTCCTTCAGCTTTTGTTCGGTGGGGAAAACTAGTTCCGCTGCTTCTTTTGCCTCTGATTTCATTATGGAATTGTCGATTTCTGCCAGTTCTGCAAACACGATTGGAGCGTTCAGGCGGTTTGCGGCAGCCTTTTCGCACAGTGAAATGCCGCGTTTTGCCTGTGATACAAGAAAGTCCATGTTTTCAACAAAAGAGCGGTATGTCTGCTCAAAATCCGGTGCATGTGCGTCTTTTGCACGCTGTTTTGCGTCATTTACCTTGGAAACAGCCCATTTAAAGAATAGCTCCTTATTTGCGCGGATGTCTTTCCGCTGCAGTAGCTCTTCAAGGCTGTATTTCTCTATGCCCTTTATGGCAAGACTTTCGGATGTAAGGCTGTAGGTCTTTACGCCCTGTTCTGCAGCCGCAGAGCAGTTCTTTTCAAACCACCATGAAAAAAGAGCCATCTTTTTATCTGAAAGCAAGTCGTTGTTGTCGTAGTCTTTTGTCCAGAGGGGGCTTGCACTTATGAGTGAGGCGGTGTTTTTTGTTTCCGCCGGCTCTATGCGGTTTGAGAGCCTGTGGGCAAGCTCCTCGAACTGCGAGCCGCGTATGTGCGTCTGCTTGCCGGGAAAGCCCAAGTCCATGCCGGCAAGAAATATTTCCTTTGCTCCGCAGCTGAGTGCCAAATCCCACGCCGTTGTGGTGACTGAACCGCCGGCTCTGAGAATCCCCTTGATGCCGAGCTTTTTTTCAAAATACTGTCCCGGTGGATACATGGACGTACAGAGCACTTTTTCTTTGCAGGGAAAGCGGAATACGGACGGCCATGCTGCGATTTCCGTTACCAGAACGGAACTGGGCGCGGAAAGAAACTCCAGATGCATTGCGCAGGCAAACTGGGGGTCTACGAGCACAATAAAGTCCGGTTCCACACC
>CAZKPZ010000049.1:0-18519 GCA_964554745.1 uncultured Treponema sp.
AACGGAAATATTGACTGGGGTAAGGTCAAAGCGGACGGCATTGATTTCGCTATTTTTGCTTATATACATCTGGAACAATCCTGAGATTGTAATTACATTTTTATTAAATGGTATCTAAAATATATCACTGTTATAAGAGAGATGTTATTATGAAAAAAATATTGATATTTACTTTTGCATGGCTTTTATTTGTGGTCTATGCAATGAGAGCGAATTTCAAGCATTTTAATTCTTCTGAGTCATCACAGAACCTTACGCCTCCAGAAAACCTCACGCCTTACATACGCGCAAAAGTCTCTGACAGAGTATACATCTGGGGCTGTTCGATAAAGACATTAATGTTCTTGCAGAGACAAAAACAAAAGGATTGCGCTTATAACAAAGGAGAGGGGCGGGCATTCATAAAGTCGGGATCACTCTGCCGCTCGTGATAGTATTCCAATACAGGATGCGCAATCAGCTGGTCTTCGTAGGCAATGTGAGACAAAATCCAGTCATACAGGAACTTAACGAACTGCAGCGCAGAGACCATTGACGCGCTGTCAAAGTTATTTGCGGTCTCCAGCACTTTCTTGGTGAACATCTCATGCTCCCGCTTGTGTTCTTCGTCAATTGCAGGTATGCCTATCTCGAATTTTTTACCCCATTTTATATATGAGCCGACATCAGTATTTTCCATAATTCTATGATAGCACGTATGACCGCCTGCGTCTATCTTTGCTTGGCGCAGGTGATTCTTATTTTATCTTTATCCAATCCCAGAACGAAGGGTCTTCCTGTCCGATACGCCAAAAGCCGATTCGCTCGCAGCCAAGTTCCTTGTATGCCCTGCACTTGGTCACGGCAGAATAGGTGTCTTCAAAATATCCGGTAACCTGTATCTGCTTCTTAAACGTAAAGTGCGGCACTCCTTCGTCGCGCTCCACATGGCGCACTTTGTTCTCGCCCATAATTCTGTTCACGCCGGAAAAATACCAAGCCTGGCCAAAGGACTCGTCCTGCCAAGTGCGACCGTAAAAGGGCAGCCCCATCACAAGCTTTTTTTGCGGCAATACGCTCATCGCATATTCCGCAATGCGTTTGCCCCAGTCTGTATTTGCAATAGCGCCCGGCTGGCTTGTTGACCAATGCTCATCATATGCCATTATAAAAACACGGTCTACATAAGGAGCAAGGGCAGCATAATCAAACGCATCGTTTTCTAACGTGCGTGTTCTGGCAGGAACGGCAATAGTAAGCCACTTTACTTCGCCCAGGCTCCGTCGAAGTTTCCGCACAAAGTCACGGAAGTTCTTTACGTCGCGTTTGGGAATTAATTCAAAATCGATGTTGATTCCGTCATAGTCTTTTGCTGCTGCGGTAAGAGTCGCAATCATCTTGTTTACGACTCCGTACTGCGGGTCAAGCACAAAGTGTGTGAGCGAACGGCTTTGGCATGTAACGCTCAGATGCTTGCGCCCCTTAAAGTCTTTGAACACGCTCGCCTTGGGAATAGAATCAAATTCTCCGTAGCAGTTTACATCGGCGCTGAAATAAACTAAGTCCGTTATGGGCATGTCGAGGCGGAACTCGTCTTCCCGTCCGCTTACAACATAGCCCCACACTTCGCGGAACTCCAGCGGCTCGCCGTCAGGAAGTTCATGTTTGTATGAAAAGTCTCCGTTCTCATCAAAGTCCGCAAGCTCTTCTTCTTGTTCCAAGGAGACCGGCTCTTCTTTTACGGCAGGTTCTGTTTTCTTTTTATTTCTTTTTCCAAAAGAAAAAGTCAGAGAAAAACAAAAGAGCAGTGAAAACAAAAATGCAGCTAAATATCTGAACTTCACAATAAACCTCACGGCATGTGGATTATCTCACGCGGCTTAGAACCGTTTGCAGGGCCTACAATGCCGCGCTCTTCCATCTCTTCAACTAATCGTGCCGCACGGTTGTAACCAATTTTTAGGCGGCGCTGTATATAAGACGCGCTTGCCTTGCCCGCCTGCACAACGATGTCCAGAGCTTTGTCATACAAGGGATCTTCTCCCTCGTTGTACGGCATCTGCTCTGCATCTGTATCGTCGTCATCGGGAACAAAGATTTCGTCATCGATATACTCAGGTTCTCCCCACTGCTTTACGGCATTCACAACGTCTTCAACTTCCTGGTCGGAAACGAAGGTTCCTTGAATGCGGACGGGGAACGGATCGGTAGAACCGATGTACAACATATCACCTTTACCGAGCAGTTTTTCTGCACCCATCTGGTCAATGATAATGCGGCTGTCTGTTTTACTTGCAACCATAAACGCAATGCGGCTTGGAATATTCGCCTTAATCAGACCGGTGATAACGTCTATAGAAGGGCGCTGCGTTGCAAGCACCAAGTGTATGCCGACGGCACGGCTCATTGCGGCAAGGCGGGCAAGAACGCTTTCAAGCTGCTTGCCGGTTGTGGCCATTAAGTCCGCGAACTCGTCTATTACAACGATAAGGTAAGGCAGTTTTTCTGTGGCAATGCGGCGCTCGACAATCTTTTTGTTGTAGCTTGAAATATCGCGCACACCCATTCCGTCAAGAAGGGAATAGCGGCGTTCCATCTCACACAGGCAGTACTGCAGCGCTTGCATTGCTTTTTTAGGCTCGGTGATTACAGGCGTGAGCAAATGCGGTATGTCATTGTAAAGCTTAAGCTCTACTATCTTTGGATCAATCAGAATCATCTTTACCTGGTCAGGGCTGCGCTTGTACAGCATGGAAAGAATCATTGAATTTACACAAACAGACTTTCCTGCACCGGTTGCACCGGCAATCAGCAGGTGCGGTGTCTTTACCAAATCGATTACTACTTTCTCACCGGAAATGTCCTTGCCAAGGACGACAGGAACGGCCATCTTCTTCCATTCCGGAATGTCCTGCTCTATGCACTCGCGGAATGAAACGATGGCGCGGTCTTTGTTTGGAATCTCTATGCCGACGGCTTTCTTACCGGGAATTGGAGCAACGATGCGGACGGAACTTGCCGCAAGACGCAGGGCGATGTTGTCCTGCAGGTTCGCAATCTTAGAAAGCTTTACGCCCGGAGCAGGCAGAATCTCAAACATTGTAACGACAGGGCCTTTGCATATTCCTGTCACTTCCGCCTTGATTCCGAACTCGCTCAATGTCGCCATAAGCTGCACAGCAGCCTGATTGGTGTCTTCGTCAATTATCCAATAGGGGTTGTCTTCATAGGCAGTGAGCAAGTCTGTCGGAATAGAATACGGTCCCCTGTTACGTCTCGGTACAGTCTGCGCGGCACCGGCAGCTTTGTCTGCTACACCAGCCGGAACTTCAGTTGCGGTATCCGGGCTGTCGTCAGCAAAAGAGTTTTCTTCGTAATCGTCAGAAGTCTCTTCCTCTTCCAGTTCCGCACTGTCAGTTATAGAGCGGTCAGTATCTTCTTCAGAGACTTCTTCTACAACATCGTAATCGCCGTCATCAATAAAGCCTGAATCTTCATCGCTTTCGCTTTCTACTTCAAACGCTTCGGTCTCATTTGCGTCAGCCTGTATAGTTTCAGCGTCTTCTGCAGTTTCCTCCGCATAGTCAAATTGCTCTGTCCCATCATCCTGTGCAGCAGGTTCGTCATCTTGCATGGCGGCAGCTTGCTGCGGCTCGTCATAGTCGGCGCTCTCCTGCGCGTCTTCCTGCATCTGGTTAAAGACAGTGCCCACATTCGGCATTGTGGCAGTGAACATTCCGTCTACAGCAGCATCAATGCTGCGTGCGACAGTCTCTTCTATAGCGCGGTCTTCATCGCTCACCGACTCGACAGGAGCATCGTCTTCCGCTTCGGCGGCATCCTCTGCAGGTGCGGCTTCGGCAACTTCTTCTGCAGGTACGTCTTCCATTCCATGCGCAACTGCTTCTTCTGGATTCTGTTCAGCATTTTCTTTTACGGCTGTCTCTTTTACCTTTACGGTATTCGCCCGGCTCTTTAAGAACAGCTTCACTTTCGCCATGGCAAGGTTTTTGTATGCAATAAGCTTAGGCAGAATCTCCGCGCGCAATGAGGCAGTGGAGCACACCAGCGCAATGATGTATTCCATAACGGCAAGCAGAATTGCAATTGCCATGAATATAAGAATTTTTGTAACAGCGATAGGGCCGATGTCTTCTACAGAAACCTTACGGCAGACATGTTCTGCATAGGCAATGGTAAAGAATGGAATAAAACTTATGGCCAGACATACGATTCTCTGAAATGACCAGCGCTCATCAAGACAGAAGACTCCTGCAGTGAGCAAGAACACCGGAATCAGAAAGCCTGAAAATCCGTATACCGCATACAGAGCCAGGCAAAAATACGTAAAGGGATTTACCGCCCCTGAAGGACTGCTCGGCACATAGTAGCCAAAATTAATCATGCCGACAATAAGGCTGACCGTAACAAGCGCAGCCAGCGCAAATAAAGCGACTCCGACAGCCATTGTTATGTTATTTGTTTTTTTGGACATAGTTACACCCCACCTATTCACTTTGACTATCGGAATTTTAAAACAGTGAATTAAGGTATTTCTACACTCCCCGCCTAAACGGGGAATGTAGAGGTGAATCAGGCGCCCATACCGCCGTCTACACCGATAACTTGCCCTGTTATATAGGCGCTCAAGTCAGAAGCAAGGAAAAGCGCCGCATTTGCGACATCATCAGGGGTTCCTGCGCGCTTAAGCGGAATATTCTCAATCCATGCCTTGCGCACATCCTCTTTTACAGCCTGAGTCATCTCGGTATCGATGAATCCCGGAGCAATGCAGTTTACGCGTACACCTCGGCCGCCGCACTCCTTGGAAAGGCTCTTGCTGAAAGCGATAAGACCGCCCTTGCTGGCAGCGTAGTTTACCTGTCCCGGGTTGCCGTGGATTCCGGCGATTGAAGACATATTTATGATAGAGCCTTTGCGCCGGTGAACCATGTCAAAGCTGACAATCTGGCAGACCAGGAACACAGCCGTAAGGTTTACCGCAATAACATCGTCCCAGTCTTCTTTCTTCATGCGGAAACTCAATCCGTCGCGCGTGATTCCTGCGTTGTTCACCAGAATGTCAAATCCGTTGGATTCTCTCAACGCCTTACCGATTGCCTCTTCAAGAAGCTCCGGCTTGGAAGCGTCCGCGTAGAATTCGTGGAATGCAGTTCCATGCTCCGCGGCAAAAGCTTCCATCGCCTCTTTGTTGCGGGACTTGTGCGTGCACATGCCCCATACTTCCGCACCTTCAGCAAGGAATGACTCCGCAATCTTATATCCAATTCCCCGTGACGAACCCGTCACGAGTGCTTTTTTTCCTTTTAAAATTTCCATCATGAATCCTTTTTTAGAGAGAATTAATCGCTTCCGCGGTATTTATCGGTGTGCAAGGCAAAGTTGCGCCAAAGTCAGTCTGACTCCACAAGCCGGAAAGAACCTTTCCCGGTCCCGGCTCAAGCACCTGCCAGTCGCCGCCGTCTTTCTTTATGACAGAAGCAAGAACAGCCTCTTCATCCGTCCAGAGAACGCCGTGGGTCAGATGCTCAACGGCAGAAGCCTTTACTTCCGCACCGCTTGCGGCAAGCTTACCTGTTACGTTGCTGAACAGCGGAATCTTTGGATCTGCAAAGGACACGTCCGCAAGAACGGTCTTGAACTCGTCCGCGGCTTTCTGCATCAGAGGACAGTGGAAAGGCCCCGCAACCTTAAGGCGGATTGCACGTCTCGCACCGGCAGAAAGTGCCTTTTCCTCAGCTTCGGAAAGTGCGTCGAACGTTCCGCTTATGACGGTCTGCTTGGCAGAGTTCATGTTTGCGGCATAGGCATCCTTGATATTCTCCGCAATCTTTTTTACGGTCTCAGGTGCAAGTCCCAGAATAGCACTCATTCCAGGCGCATGACCTGCGTTAGCGGCGGCAATCTCCTCGCACACTCTCTGCATGATAAGTCCGCGCTTGCGCACCACTTTTATGACATCTTCAAAAGAAAGAACTCCTGCCGCATAAAGTGCCGGGAATTCGCCAAGGCTGAATCCCATCGCGGCGGCCGGCTCAATGCCCTTGTCCTTAAGAGCTGCCATGATTGCAAGGGATGCAGTGGTTATGGCAATCTGACTGTTATCACTTCTGCTAAGCTCGGTCGCATCAGATTCCCAGAGCAGTTTCGGCATATCCACATCTATTAAGGAAGAAACATCATCTATAACTTTCTTGGCCGACGGAAATGCTTCGGCAACATCCTTCACCATGCCAGGCGCCTGAGCACCCTGCCCCGGAAATAAAAAAGCATATTTTTTTGCCATAAGTACCTCTTTTGACAAATTATGACAAAGTGTCAAGCACTTGTCAAGCACGTTACACGGCGGCAGCGCTTTTCTCTTATACATACTGGTATAATCTTTCTCATTATTCTATACTATATATATGGAAGATTCTGAAACAACTGACAACACGGACGAAACTTTGCCGCCGGTCGGCCCAAAAACCGCATTGGTCTCTATTGTGGGGCGGCCGTCAGCCGGCAAGTCCACCTTTTTGAACACAGCGAGCGGCGAGCCGGTAAGCATAGTCTCTGCTGTACCGCAGACAACGCGGAACGCCATCAAGGGCATTGTGAACACGTCTTTAGGGCAGCTCGTATTCGTAGACACTCCGGGGCTGCACGTGAGCGACAAGAAGCTGAACCTGCGCCTTACAAAAACTGCGGCTGACCAAATCAAAGACAGCGATGCAGTTCTGTACATCATAGACTCCACGCGCGACCACGAAGAAGAAGAAAAGATGATTGCAGACCTTGTTGCCGCGCAGAAAGACAAGATGGTCATTGCCATAAACAAGTGCGACTCCGCACAGTCCAGCGTTAAAAAGGCACTGGCTTTTATCAACACTGTATTCCCCGGCTTTGACGAAAAGCGCATTGTAGAGATGAGCGCAAAAGACGACAAAGGCGTGAACGACGTGCTCAAGGCTCTGTACGACCTTGCGCCGGAAGCCCCGCATCTCTACCCGGAAGAATATTATACAGACCAGGAGGTTGACTTCCGCATTGCAGAAATAATCCGCGGCGAAGCCATAAACCGCCTTGACCAGGAAATTCCGCACGCCATCTATGTGCGCATAGAAGACATGAAATTCAACGAGACTCAGACACGCCTAAAAGTGCGCGCGATGCTCTGTGTTGAGCGAGAAAGTCAGAAAGGCATAGTCATAGGCAAAGGGGCGGCAATGATAAAGCAGATACGCATTGCATCGCTCAAAAAATGCAAGGAAATATTCCCGTACAAAGTCGACTTGGACTTGCAGGTAAAGGTAGACAAGAACTGGCGGCAGAAAGACATGGTACTGAACAAGATTTTAAAGTGAAGACTCGTTCCCCAGAAACGAAGGACAAATCAGCGCTGTTGTTCTCAAACCGCGACCTGCTGAGCCTGATTTGGCCGCTCGCCATCGAACAGCTTCTGCAAATCACGCTCGGCATGGCGGACATCGTAATGGTGTCACACATAGGAGAAGCAGCTGTCAGCGGCGTTTCGCTAGTAGACCAGATAAACATACTCCTCACGCAGATTTTTGCGGCGCTCGCAACGGGTGGTGCTGTGGTCTGCTCGCAGTACATCGGCAACCGCAACCGCGACATGGCGGAGAAAACCGCAAAGCAGCTTTTGTATACGATTACGGCGATTGCGCTTTTTATTCTTGCAACCGGACTGATTTTCTTAAAACCGCTGCTCGCTCTTATCTTTGGCAAGGTAGAAGAGTCCGTCATGAGCGCAAGCCAGCGATACTTTTTAATAACGCTGTTCGCCCTGCCCGGCATAGGACTGTATAACGCGGCGGCGGCGCTGTTCAGGGCACAGGGCAACTCGAAAATCAGCATGAAAATCGCCCTGCTGGTAAACATAATCAATATCGGCGGAAACGCCATTCTCATCTACGCTCTGGGCTGCGGAGTGGAAGGTGTTGCAATACCGACCTTACTTTCACGCACAGCCGCCGCCGTAGTACTGCTGGCAGCCCTGTACCGCAAAAAAGACAGCTCGGACGCAAACGCCATTTCAATCCGCGGCATCAGCCGCACAAGACCGGACTGGCACTTAATCGGCAAGATACTAAAAATCGGCGTGCCTAACGGTCTGGAAAACTCGACTTTCCAAATCGGCAAAATACTTGTCCTGTCGCTGATTTCCACTTACGGCACGGCAGCTATTGCGGCAAACGCTGCGGCGAACACCATCGCCTCATTCGAAGTCCTGCCCGGCAACGCATGCAGTCTTGCCATGCTCACTGTCGTGGGGCAGTGCATGGGAGCAAGACAAATAAAACAGGCGTCGTACTACACAAAAAAACTCTTGTTCATGGCATACGCAGGCTTTTGGATTCTGAACATCCCCTTGTTCTTCTGCATAGGGCGCATCATACAGTTTTACGGACTTTCTGACGAGGCGACACGGCTCGGCACAAACATGGCGCTAGCGCACGGATTTTTCGGTCTGTTCTTCTGGCCGCTTTCGTTTACACTGCCGAACGCGCTCCGTGCAGCCGGAGACGCAGCCTACACTATGATTGCAAGCATGATAAGCATGTGGGCTGTCCGCGTGGGCATGAGCTATGTATTCAAATTCACCGGTATATTCGGTATGGTGCAGGCCTTTGGCTGGCCGCCGAGCTTTGGCGCAATAGGAGTTTGGTTCGCCATGATTCTGGACTGGGTGGCAAGAGACATTGCATTTACCTTCCGCTTTGCAAAAGGACGCTGGAAAGAAAAGCAGGTAATATAAATAAAAATCAGTTCAACTCGGTGGCATTCGGGTCGTCATTTTTGTCTATGCCTGTACGGTTGCGGTTGTAGTCAAACAGAGAGATACCCTTTGCGTTCTGTTTCTTTACAAGCGCAATCTGTCTGCTTTTAGGGCAGGTGGCTTCTGCTTCTGCAAATAACCGCGCCGACTTCTCGCACTCACCCTTTGCAAACCAATATTGCGAAAGATACAGCCCTGTATAAAAGCGGACATACGGAGTCTGAGAGACATCATAAGCCTTTTGGAAATTCTCACGCGCCTTTTTGTTGCTTCCGCCGAAAATTCCAGGAGCGTAATACAACCACTGCGCAAGGCCGGTACGGGCATTCCACAGTCCGGGGTCTTTTTCAACCGCCTTTGCATACAGATTCCTGACTCTCATGCCGTGGAACAATGTCGCGGCTATCGAAAAGGTCATATAGCAAGAAGTAACGTCCGCAGAAAGGACATACAGCTGGGGAGCTACCGCGCCGCTCTTTTCGTGCGCAGCAATAAAAGCCTCGTCCGCCTTCATCTGTTCCTTGAGCGACAGGCGCACTTGCTTTAAGTCAACGTCTTCCGCCGAAAACACATAGACAAAACGCTCCACTTTAAAAGCGCTTTCCCAAAACAGCTTTTCCTGTTCGTAGTCTGCGGCATACTGCGGCAGTTCTGCAAAGACATCCGCCTGATAAGCCTCAATCTCATTCAGTATTTTATCGCTGTCAGTGCAGCTGGTCCAGTATACGCGCTTTTCGGTAAACTCGTCATACTTTTGCAGAGAGAATACCGAAAGTCTGTCTGCAGCACACAGCGAAGAGACAGAACCTGCAAGCAGCAAGCAGATAATAGAAAAGGATTTGCCCAAGATGGATTTACTCAGTTTCTGACCGCCTTCTGAAAAACACTGTTACCGTCAGCCGCAAACAGAGTTCCTGTTCCGCTGCCGTCACAGAGGGTCGAAATAGGCTTATTCTTTTTGCTGTTCGCAAGGATAAGAGGAATACCTGCGGCGGTAGCTTTTTTGGCCGCCTGTATTTTTGTCTTGATTCCGCCTGTGCCGAACGAATTGGTGTTGCCGAGCGTTATCTGCTTGAGCAGCTCGTCAATGTCCGTAACAGTATCCACCAGCTTTGCGTCGGGGTTGGTCTTGGGATTGTCTGTGTATACGCCGTCAATGTCGCTGAACAGAATCAGCAAGTCTGCGCTCCACAAAATTGCCGTAAGCGCAGAAAGATTGTCGTTGTCGCCGATGGAATTTTCTTCAAACGAAACGGAGTCATTCTCGTTTATAATAGGAACAACGCCCTCATCTACAAGCGTAAAGAGCGTGTTGCGCATGTTGAGTGTATGCTGATAGTCCTCGAAATCTTCCTTTATAAAAAGCAGCTGCGCCACATGCAGTTTCTGCTCGCTAAAAGCCGCGCGCCATTTGTCCATCAGCTCCACCTGCCCGATTGCGCACAGCGCCTGGCGGTAGTGCTGGTCTTTTTTGTGCGCCCAGCCGTCAATCGTAGAAATGCCCGCTACCTGCGCGCCGGACGACACAACTATTACCTGCTTACCCTGCGCGATAAGCGCGGCACATTCTGCGGCTACAGTGCTCATAAAGTCCAGATTTATTGTTCCGTCCGGCTTTGCAAGTGAATTACTGCCGAACTTTATAACGATTTTGCGCGCGCTGTTTATTGTTTCTTTAATACCCATAATTTTTACCTTATCTGTCCGTCACCGTCTATCAGGAACTTTGTAGTGGTAAGCGCCGTTATACCCATCGGTCCGCGCGCGTGCAGCTTCTGCGTGCTGATTCCCAGTTCCGCCCCGAAACCGAATTCTCCGCCGTCAGTAAAGCGGGTGCTCGCGTTCACATACACACAGGCGGCATCGATTCTGGCCTGAAAGAGCCGTGCGTTGTTGCGGTTATTGGTAACAATACACTCAGAATGCTTTGTATTGTGGCTGTTGATAAAGTCAATCGCGTCTTCCACAGAGTCAACGCACTTTACCGCAAGCGTAAAGTCCAAGAACTCGTAGCCGAAATCCTCTTTTTTGGCGCGGTCAATACAGTCGCTGTTCTTTTCAAGAATTCCGCTCTTGCGGATTGCGGCATACAGCACAGGATACGAGAACTCGTCCGCAAGAAGCTTTACGTCTCCGTTCAGCTCCTTTGCAAGCAACGGCAGGAACTCGCCCACCACGTGCTTGTTCACCACCAGAGTCTCTATCGCATTGCAGGCACCGGGGCGCTGCATCTTTGCATTCTTGGTAATCTTTACCGCCATGCCCAAGTCCGCGTCGCTGTCTACATACAGGTGGCAGACTCCGGCTCCTGTCTGGATAACCGGAACCTTCGCATTGCTCACGACGGCATTGATTAGCCGTGAAGAACCGCGCGGCAGCACGACATCTATCTTGCCCACAGCGCCCAGAATCTGGGAGACATCTTCGTGAGAAGTCTCCTCGCACAGGTAGAACGAATTCTTTACTCCGTCGCCGCCTGCGGCCAAAA
Organism: uncultured Treponema sp.; assembly: GCA_964554745.1. Classification (GTDB taxonomy): domain Bacteria; phylum Spirochaetota; class Spirochaetia; order Treponematales; family Treponemataceae; genus Treponema_D. The sequence continues at coordinate 11,271 of CAZKPZ010000049.1, forward strand.
GCCCCTTGCGGATAGCGGCGGCAATGGCCTTGTTGGATTCCAGTGCGGAAGAAGAACCGCGCAAAAGAATAGCGTTGCCGCTCTTGTACGCAAGGGAAAACGCGTCAACCGTAACGTTGGGGCGAGACTCGTAGATAATACCCACAACACCAATCGGCACGCGTACCTGTCGTATCTGCATTCCCTTAGGAGCTTTCCAGCCCGCGACTTCCTCACCGACCGGGTCTTTCTGTTCTATAATGATTTTTAAGCTTTCAAGAATAGATGTAAACTTTTTGTCATCAAGTGCCAGACGTTCAACAAGGGCATCCGTAACGCCGTTTGCCTTGGCAGAATCCACGTCCTTGAGGTTTGCCGCCAAAATCGCACTTTTTTCGCTCTCCAATGCGTCGCTTACGCACTGCAGCGCATGATTTTTCTGCAACGCCGTCTGCAGGGCAAGCTTTTCAGCCCCTGACTTCAACTCTCGGCAGACAGAATCTATGTCCATACGGAATAACTCCTAGAAATTAGCCAAGTAATACATGCCCAAAAGAACCGCAAGGCGTTTCTTGCCGTCAGTCCAACCGTTATCACGCGGCAGAGACTCCACGTACCACCAGAACAGCCCGAAGTCAGGGTCAATTCTCATGGCATACTCATCAAAGGCCTTGGTCTTTGTCTGCGCTCCGAACATAAGGTAGACAACATCGTCCACAATGCTGAAAAAGAGCGGATACGCATCCTTATATGTCTTTTCATTGAGGAATTTTGTGAATTCCTCCAGATGATATAGAACCTGAGCCTTCAAATCTATGTCAGACTTCTCAACCCAAGTTTTTTGAATCAGCAGAACCAAATTGTTGTGAAAGCTAGAAACGAGCTTGCTTTCCCCTGCCCCGGAATCTGCATTCGGATCGGCGATTGTCTTAAAAAGACGAGCTTCCCCAGTCAGGCTTTCCGCCAGTTTTACGCCGGCTTCCTCAGCTTTTTTTTCATCATTATCTGTCAAAAGAGTATTCAAGGCATCAACGGTATCTTTTTCTACAAACTGCCCTATAAAATCGCCATTCATAGGCTGATTGTAAATTTTTACGGCAGTTTGTTCAAGAGTTATAGGGAAGCCTATCTTTTTATTTTTTTCGGCAGGAATCGCGGATTATCAGTTCCGGCTCCGTAAGAGACACAGACGGAACGTCCATCCCCTCAATTAAGTCTACCGCAAGCTTTATAATCTGCTCGCCGAAGCGAGGATAATTATAGCCTATGGAAGTCAGCTTTGGAGTTACAAGCGTGGATATAAAGGTATCGTCAAAGCTCACTACGCCAACGTCCTCCGGAACTCTAAGCCCTTTCTCGTTCAGGGCGTTCATCACGCCGACCGCAGTAAAGTCGTTATCGCAAATCATCACGTCGGGAAGTTCCTTGCCTGAATGTATCGCTTTAGCCACGATATATCCTACAACTTCGTCATATTTAGGACTTTGCACATCAAACTCGCTGTAATATGGAAGATTATAGCGCACAAGCAACTTGCGGAAATTCTCACGCAGTCCAGACGCAAAATAGACTCCGTTTGTACCGCCGGCAAAGGCAATCTTGCTGTAACCGCAGGAATTAAGATACTCCATGAGCTTTTCCATGGCAAGCTTTGCATCTATGTTTATGCAGGGGCAGCTTGAGTCTTCCACATGGCCGGTCACAACCACCGGAATCTGTGAATTCACTGAACGGATTTTCTCCCTAAAGGCCGGATAAGTTCTCACAGAGTCCACAGAGCCGCCCAGCATGATTATCGCGTCAACCTGCTGGCTCACCATTTTTTCTAGCAGCTCAATTTCCTTGTGCTGCTCGCTGAACGAATCCTTAAGAAGCAGTGTATACCAGTAGTTATTGGCGGCCTTCTCTCAGGAAGCAAAGACTGCGGAATAGTAAGGATTGCAGATATCAGCAATGATAAAGCCTATCTGCATGGTCTGAGTCTGTATCAAGCTGCGCGCCAGCATGTTCGGATGAAAGTCATGCTCATCTATAAGCCGCTGGATATCCTGCCGCTTATCCTCTTTTACATTCGCGCTTCCGTTCAGAACGCGGGAAACGGTGGAAATAGAGACCCCGGCTTCTTTTGCAATATCTCGAATAGTAATGCTTTTTCCCATCAGACTCGCTCCAACTTTTATTATTATATTTTTCGGCTTAACAGTGCGGATACTTTAAAAAACTGCGTCTTCACAACCCCATCGCGGAAAACGGACTGTATAATTATACCACACTTGCAAGAAAATGAAAACATTTTCTGCATAAGGATATTTTACTCTTGTATTAAAACAAAATTGGATTTACAATATTTAGAAAGTGGGAATTCTGAGGAGCTTAAGAAAATGAAAAAGATTGTCGCCGTTACGAAAAATCCCGTCATCGAACAGACCGTTATGGAAGGCGTAAAGGATTTGCCGGACTTTTCTGCAGACATCTTCAATGAAAGCGAAAGTGCGATTTCTTATATAAACTATGAACTTCCTGAAATAAAGGTTTTGGACTTCGCCGACGATGAGCTGGACTGCCAGTCCGTGCTGGAAGCCGTCTGTGATGACCCGTGGCTGCACTCCGGCGGCGTTATTGTCGTGTGTAAAAGCCGCATAAAAGCACGCGAGCTTGAAGAAAAAAAGGACGTGAACATTCTCTCAACCGTCACTGAAAGCGAATTCCGCGAACATTTCCACAGAATGCTAAAGATTCTTTCACAGAACGAGCAGTTCCTGTTCACCCGCGGCCTCAAAGAGATAATAGGCAGCGAAGAAAAAGGCAGCTTCGTGAGCGGAAATGACCCGATGAACCTGCATTTCTACTCAAATATGCTCGTAAGCTACCTTTACAACACAGACCGAATCTCCCGCGACACCTGTTCAGACCTTAAGCTTGCCTTAGGCGAGTTCCTGAACAACGCCGTAGAGCACGGCAACCTTGAAATAGGATACGAAGAAAAGACCAAGTGGATGGCGCAAGGTCACGACATTCTGGAGCTTATAGAACAGCGCAGCCAGTTGCCGCAGTACAAGGACCGCAAGGTTCACATCTCATACGACATAAGACAGCACGCATCCGCATTCCGCATCGAAGACGACGGACAGGGCTTTGACTGGAGAGCCATGCTTGAGCACACGGCAGAAGACAGCGAAGTTCACGGACGCGGCATAAAGATGAGCCGTGGTGTCGTAGAAAAAGTAGAATACAACGAAAAGGGCAATGTCGTAACATTCGGCATACGCAACAGCGTGGACGCAGTAAACGCGATTCCGGGTTTTATCCAGAAGCTCAACACCGTACATTACCGCGACAAGGAGATAATCTGCCACCAGAACGAGATAAGCAACGACCTCTACTTTATTGTATCCGGCCGCTATGCTGTCTACATGAACAGCAGACTTTCCGCAATCCTGACGCCAGCAGACATGTTCATAGGCGAGATGGCCTTTCTTTTAGACGACAGGCGAACCGCGACAGTCGTTGCCATGGGCAATATGTGCCGTCTCATAAAAGTACCAAAAGCTGTTTTTCTGCTCCTTATCCGCAAGAATCCGCATTACGGCATATTCCTTAGCAAGGTGCTCGCACAGCGGCTTGTTGAGCAGAACAAGATTTCCTACGCACTCAAAAGCCAGCTCGAACAACTGGAAAAGTCCGGTCTGCCGCCGCTCATGCTCAATGAATCGGAGACAGACTATATCCCGAGGAAAATTCTGTAAGCACCGACCGATGCGGCGCTACAAGCTGAATGACAAATCCTCGCTGCCGTGCACCTGCTTGACAAGCGGCAGCAGTTCGTCATAGAAAAGCGAGTCTTTTATCTTAAGTCCGCCAGAAGTAAAGCCCAGCTTGCGGTCTTTGCGCACCTTCTCACCGTGAAAATCACTGCCGCCCGTAGCAATCAGCCCCATCTGATGCGCCAAAGCTTCCAGCCGCTCCGCTTCCGAAATGCGCGCGCCGGGATGCCAGGCTTCCAGCCCCATAATGCCGCTCTTCTGAATCTCCGCAAGGCGGTCAGGCAGCTTGCCCCATGAAACAAAAATCGAAAGCGGATGCGCCATCACCGGAATACCGCCTGAATCCTTTATAGCCTTGACGGCACTGTACAAATCCGCACCGTCGCGCTCCACAAAACACGGTCTGCCCTTCGCAAAATACTTGTCAAAAGCCTGCTGCCTAGTCTTTACATAGCCCTTTTCCATTATCACCTGGGCAAAATGCGGGCGACCAATCTCTTTTGTGTCAAACTGCCGCCGAACTTCTTCCAATGTAATGTCCACCCCTGCCTCTTGCAGCTTTGCCGTCATCTCCTCGTTGCGCCGCAACCGCCCTTCTTCCAGAAAGTGTATGATATACCTAAGCGAATCTGAAACTGTCTTGAGCGCAAGCCCCAAAAGGTGGAATTCACCGGTCGGCCATTTTATGTTGATTTCAATTCCCGGAACGAACGTGATTCCGCTCCTTGAGGCTTCTTCCTGCGCCTCAAGCAAGCCCCCGGCAGTATCGTGGTCTGTAAGCGCCAGAACCCTCAGGTTCTTCTGTGCAGCCTTGCGCACCAGTTCAGCCGGAGAGTAGGTTCCGTCAGAAGTATTTGAATGTGAATGTAAATCTATCATATTTTGAAAAGATAATAGCACATTTCAGAGTTTTGTGGTACAATATTCTTAGAGAGGTTTTTATAGAATGCCAAAATTAATGGCTTATAAGCCGGGAAATATAATCTTTTTTGCAGGAGACCGTGACAACCGTATCTTCATTCTACAGTCAGGAAGCGTGGAACTTGAAGCGAACGACATAATGACCGGTCTTTCGGTAAAAGAACAGGTAAAGCAGGGCGAGTTCTTCGGAGTAAAAAATTCCCTCGTGCATGAACCCAGGACAGACACAGCGCGCGCCCTTACGGACTGCCAGATAGTCATGGTGACGGTGGAAGAATACGAAAAATGCTTTGCGCCGAACAAAGACGTAATGACAAACATGCTCACCAACTTCTCTAAGTCTCTCCGCTCCCTGCACTATAATACTGAAAGCATCTTTAAATATGAAGCGCCTCAGGGCGAGCGCGAACAAAAAATGCTTCTCATCGCCAAGGCATTCTACGAAGCGGAACGTTATTACACAGCCGTAGACCAATGTGAAAAGATACTCCGCGACGTTCCGAACGCCAGCAACAAAGAGGAAATAACCCAGCTGCTCGGCGTAGCGCGCGTAAAGGCCTCTGAAATGGCAGAACAGGAAATAAACGGCCCTGCACACGTAGAGACCATATCAGAAAGCGAATCCCGCGCCATCAAGCAGTTCTCGAACCCTATATTCAGCCGCTTCAGCAAAAAGTTCTCTTCGGGAGCGGTTATAATCTCGGAATTCACAAAGGCAAAGTCGTTCTACTTTATCCAGTCCGGCGAAGTCTATATAGAAAAATACATAAACGGTGTCATGAAGCGCTACGGATTGCTGCGCCCCGGTGAAATATTCGGCGAGACAGAAATCATAGACGACTCCGACAGAAAGAGTTCCGCCATTGCAAAGGGAGAAGTAAGCTGCCTTAAATTCAACAAAGGTAACTTCAGTTCCATTGTTCTGGGCAATGCGACAGTATCCCTCATCATGCTCCGCTTGGTCTGCAAGAGAATCTTTGAGCAGCGGAGGAATCTTAAGATTCTGTGTATAAAAGACCTTTCCGTCCGCATGGCAGACATCCTGATTATGTGCACGGAGCGTGAAAACGCGCGCGGCGAAGACGAAGACGACATGAAGCGCAAAATCAACGTGACTGTCGATGACATAGCGCAGATAGCAGGCCTCAACGTGAATACGACTCGCGACGAGCTTAACAAATTCTCCGCGCGCAACAAGATTGCCATTTACGACAGCTACATCATCATAGCGAACATCATGGATATGAAGCGCATGGTGGACTCATACTATTCAAATCTTGAGACCGCGGCAAAGCCACAGCAGCAGCCTGCAAAAAAATAGCAGCCGATGGCAGCTCGCGTTTACTTACCGACTGCCTGCAATCACGCGCAGCTGCCCCTCAAGGTCTTTAAATATATGAGTCGCGGAAAGCCCCGCGCTGCGGAACAGATATTCCGTCATTTCCGCATTGTATTCCCCGGCTTCCACAATGAGCGCACCTCCGGGAGAAAGGCGGCTCACTGCCTGAGGAACAAGATTCCGCATGACTCCAAGACCGTCATTATCGCCGGTCGCATTACCGAACAAATCTACGTCTCCGTTCAGCGCCAGCGGCGGCTCGCTGCGTCCGTCCTGCAGCAGTTCCTGCACTTCAGCAGCCGGAATATAGGGGGGATTTGAAAGAATCACGTCAAAGCTGCCGCTTACGGCCTCAAAGAGATTGCTTCTGACAAACTTAACCTTGTCTTTCTCGTGAGCGCTGCACAAAAGCCGGGTGTTCTCGCGCGCTATGTCCAGAGCCGCAGAACTTATGTCCACCAGAGTGAGCGACGGCAGTTTTTCTGCGCTGACAAGGCGCTGGTCTGTCAGCGTCTTTAGCACGCTCAGCCCCACACAGCCGCTGCCGGTGCACATGTCGCAGACCGTCAGTATGCCGTTCTTTCTTGAGGCAAGCTTTTCCTGTATATAAGACAGAGCCTTTTCAACAAGGATTTCCGTGTCGGGCTTTGGAATCAGGACATCAGGAGTAACATGGAAGGAATAGCCGTAAAATTCTTTTACGCCAGTGATATATGCTACCGGCAGCCCTGTGGAGCGTGCGCGGATATAGCCGGCAAAGCGCTCGGCCTCGTCTGCAGAAAGCGGCTCGTCGCCCTTGAACAGCAGGGCAGTCTTGTCCCTGCCGGTCACAAAAGAAAGCAATATGTCTGCGTCAAGCACAGGCGTGGGGCTGTTTACCAGCGCATCACGCCCCGCAAGCCGTGCCTCATGAATGGTCAAGCTCTGAAGCGTCCTTAAGCTGCTCTTCTTTTGCATAGACGTTGAGCGCGTCAAGCAGCTCGTCCATGTTACCCATCATAATAGAAGGCAAATTATGCAAAGTAAGGTTAATGCGGTGGTCGGTCACACGGTCCTGCGGAAAGTTGTACGTGCGGATTTTCTCGCTGCGTGCGCCGGAACCGACCATGCTCTTTCTTGTGTCGGCACGCTCGGCCTGCTTTTTGCTTTCTTCCAGGTCAAACAGACGCGCGCGCAATACGCGCCAAGCCTTGGCCTTGTTCTTAATCTGGCTCTTCTCGTCCTGCTGGATAACGACGATGCCAGT
>CAZKPZ010000050.1:0-17282 GCA_964554745.1 uncultured Treponema sp.
TATTGCTTGTCACCGTTACCTGTGATATACTGTTAACGGTAGCAACATGAACCTTGGAAATTATGTTAAGAATTTAGGAATCTCTGTCTACAGTCTCTCAAAAGATAGTAATGTGCCTTATACTACCCTCTGCAGCATTTGCAATGGTACTGCTGATGTCATGGAATGCAGGGTAAGCACACTTGTAAAAATCGCAGACACACTGGGAATCAATCTCCTTGACTTGATAAACAGCTCTATTCCTGCACCCATTAAGTATAACTTCATCAACAATAAAATTGTTCTTGATGTTTCAGATTTGCCTAAGGCGGTAAAAAATACAATAAGGGAACTCGAAGAATATGACCGCAACAACGACACAATGTTCTACGAGTGTGCGGATATGCTTTATATGATGGCAGACCGTTTTTTGAAGGACGGTGCGATTGACCGTGACACTCATGACAAACTGATTATGAAATATCCGATTGCATAAGGTGAACTTGCAGGGAGATTTGAGGAAATGAAAATTTATGATTTTTCAGATTGTGAATACAGTAACAGGAACGGTTATTACGGCGGTGCGGCAGGTGATAAGGACGGAATAATTTTCAACGATGAAGCATGGATTGCAAAATACCCGAAATCAAATGAAGGAATGTCAAAGAGTGACAAGCTTTCCAGAACCGCCCAAACACCACTTTCTGAATATATCGGGAGCCACATTTACGAAATCCTTGGCTATCCTGTGCACGAAACACTTTTAGGTTTAAGAAACGGACTTGTCATTGTGGCTTGCAAGGATTTCTGCAATGAAAATACCCGTCTTTTGGAAATGCGTACGCTGAAAAATATCCACATTTCAGAGATGAATAAAAAATTCCAAATAGACTTGCACGAGACAGATGACAACCACCTTGTCGATTTGAATGAGCTTTTCATTCATTTTGATTTGAATCCTGAAATATCAAAGATTAAAGGAGTTGCGGAACGCTTTTGGAATCAGGTTGTTATTGACGGATTGCTTGGGAACAATGACAGGAATAACGGCAACTGGGGAATTCTTTCTTGCGGAAATAAAAGAGAGCTTGCCCCGATATTTGATAACGGAGCATCTTTCTATCCTAAGAAAAGCACTCTGGCGATTGAGCAGATTTTAAATCTGCCTGAATCAGACCAGGCAAAGAATAACGCTAATATGCAGGAGCCTTTTACCTTTGACGGTGAGCATCATTTAAATTATAAGTCGATGCTTGAGCTGGATGAAACAAGAATTCCAAAAAATCAAGCAGAACTTCTGAAAACTTCAATAATCAAAAATACTGATTTAGTAGAGAAAAATATGGAAGAAATTATTGCTCTTTTCAAATCCATTCCAAGCGAATACAAAGGATTTGAGATAATTTCTGAACCGAGACGAGAATACTATCTAAAATCATTTATGACAAGGTTTGAAGATGTACTGAAAAAGAGGCGAAACGAAATATCGTAGTGCTGATTTTTTTGTTTCCTTTACAAACTATATTTCAAAACCTTCTTAGGGCAGACATCAATGCAGGTACCGCATTGAATGCATTCCGCGCATTTTGCATTCTTCCCCAAAATGAAAGTCACGATTACAGCAATATAAAACTTCCGTTTATGATATGTTCAGACGCTGCCTGAATGATAAGATATGGGGAAAAATACCAAATGGTGATGGGAAACAACAAAAATGAAATCAACAGCAATGTCTTTCTGACTCTCTGTCTCATAGTTTATCAGCCTCCTTTAACTTATTCACCCGACCTTGCATAAATTGCCGTCATCACCGCCGCCACCAGTGCGAAGGCGACCGTCAGCACCGCATAGAACACAATCCCCACGTTCAAAAACAGGTATGTGCAGTTGAAGCAGAAGTGAATCGCCATCGAGCAGAGGACGTTTCCGCCCTTTCCCATGACGATGCCCATAATCAGCGTGAGCGAAATCATCACGATGACGTTTGAGATTATGTAGACTAGCATCGCCCAGCCGCTAAAGTCAGAGTCCACGAACCACAGGACTGCGTGCCAGAATGCCCAGATTGTTCCGAGCCTTACAGCCGAGCCGACAAAGCTGGGCTTTTTCTCCAGCTCGCCCTTCAAGTAGCCGCGCCAGCCGAGTTCCTCGCCAGTCGGCCCCGACGTGAGCGACAGGAGAACTGAAAGCGGCAGTGCCGAAAGATTTCCGAACGCAAAATAAGAGCCGACTTCTCTTTTTTCAATCACTGCGGCGATGGAAACTGAAAGCAAAATGCAACAGACTGTCAGCCAGCATCCGGTCAGGAGTTTTACTGGATTGATTCTTCCAGAAAAGGATTTTCTCAAGAACTCAACTCGCGTCATGCCAGGCAAGAGCTTTTTGAACATAACAAAAAGCACGATTGTCGGCGACCATGCGCACACGTTCGACAAAACGCGCATCACAAGCGGAGGCGCGTGGAATACCATTGAGGCCGTTCCGCAGATACCCAGTACCATCAGCCAAAAGGTGAGATACGTTGCGATTACATATTTTTTAGCTGCCGTCATTCTTATTTCTTCCTCCTGCTAAGGCTCATAGTCAAAAATCTCTTCATCATCACGGATGAAAATCCAGAATTTTGTGTACGACTTTAAAAGCTCCCCCGTCTCGACATAAACGGGGCTAGTGAGCAGCACATAATACCACATGCCCCCGGCTTTCTCGTCGCGTTTGCCACGCTTGATGACGCGCAGGTTCAGCCCGCCCTCGTGGTTGAACGTTTTGTGCCACACGGCCTTTTCTGTAAACTCCGCTTTTTCATAAAGCACTTTCTCTCCCCACAGGCGGAACGTTGACAGTTCTGCAAGTTCCTGTCTGGGAGAAGCAAAGCACAGGGCAAGCGGGAGCAGCAGGCAAAGTATACAAGTAGTTTTTTTCATCTTTCGATTTTCTCCCATTCCTCGCGGCTGATTGCGTACACCAAAGTCCGCTCGTGATTTGAAGTCTTATCAAGATAAGCTTTTTCATCTACAAGCGCGCAGACTGAATCAATGTCAGCACTCGTTGCCTTTCTGAAAGTTAATTTGTGCAACAGCCATTCTTCTTTTGTAAGGCTGCTCACATAGCTTGTGCGTTTTTCGTGCATGAGCGGAACGTCAACATTTTCTGATTTATGTTGAAAGCGGAAGTTGCATTTTTCTTGAACGCGTTTTGATTTTTCATTACCCTCGTAGTAGCCTACCCAGATTTTTGACATTCCAATATCTTCAAAAGCGTGGCGGATAATTTCCTTTGCGGCTTCAGGCATAATTCCCTTTCCCCAAAAAGGCTTACCAAGCCAGTAGCCAAGTTCGCATTCATCGTCTTTGTCTGTTTTATCTGTGTGTCCATTCAACTTGAGTTCAATTGCGCCAATAGCCTTTCCATCATCTTTGAGACAGATAGCGTAGCACTCTTTTCCGTTAAGAACATTTTTTATAATGCCTAGACTTTCTTCTATGCTTTTGTGAGGCGGCCATCCTGCAATGGGACCAACATCAGGATTGCTTGCGTATTTAAAAAGATTTTCCGCATCAGATTCCTGCCACGGACGCAAACTAAGGCGTTCAGTTTCTAAAATCATTTTTCCACACACGTGCAGGTTCTTCCTTGCGCTTTCATTGTTCTTTACAATCGGAGCAAGTTTTTCGCACGTTTCCATTTCTGCGCACTCGCCGCAGGTCGCCACATTCTTTTTGAGCGCACACTGGCGAATCGGGCAGATACTTTCGCAATAGGGCGACTTTACGCCGTCTACGCGGCAGCCTAGGCAGTTGATTGCTTCCGGCGGAATCTCCACTCCATTCAAGCGGCTCCATTCTTCGGCAGTCTTTTTGCGAAGTTCGTCGTCATTGGTAAGCGTTGCCCTTCTTGCGTCGCAAGATTCGCAGTCAAGTCCGCAGTATGCGATTACGTCTTTCATCTTTTTATCCCCCATAACCCGAACGGGTCACGTTTTAGTTCCGCTTCGTAAATCGAAATCACGTCATACACGTTGAATACCATTACCGTGCAGCTTCCGATTTTTCCGTCTTGAATCAAGCCGCGCTCATACGCAATCTTTTGAATTGTGTACCATGCCTTGACCGGCGGATGCCCTGTTTCAATGAACCTTTCATCATGCGGATAGATTTTTTTCACCTCCGCGCCTGGCTCAAAGACCGCATTTATTTCTTTTGGCGTAATTCCTTCAACATAGTGCATGGCGGTGAGCTTGTAGATGTCCACGCCGAACATCACGGCCTTTCCGCCGTTTGCGATTGCGTAGTCAAGTCCGCCGGTAACGGCTTCCGTTCCGTGCGCGCCCCGGCCGCAGATTCTAAAGATGCCGTCACCCATAACAGTGTCGCGTCGCTTTCTGAATGTGTCGGCAATCAGCCCCATCGCAGTGTGTTCCTCGTTTTCGGGCAGCGCTTTTATTTTAATGCCATTTTCTTTACAATCCATCTGAACTTAGCAAAGTTCACACCAGCCCGCAAAAACTCGTCTGTAAGAACCGCCATAAAAACGCCGGTCATTCCAAAATCAAACACCTTTACAAAAAGCAGGGCAAAGGCGACTACGCTCACCGTTCCCGCAATCTGCGTAAAGAACATCCAGCGCGTGTCGCCGTAGCCGCGGATTGCGTTTCCTACTATTATATTTCCAGACTTGGAGTACAAGTTGACGCACATAAGAATCAGGTACAATCCGCATGAGGCAATTACCGCCTCGTCCTTTGTAAAGATGCCGATGATTGACTTTGGTGCGGCAAGGCAGGCTACAAGCATCACGAATGAAAATCCTGCTGAAATCAAATAGGCGATGAGTGGAACGCTCTTGTATTTTTTTACGTCGCCGGCTCCGGTTGCCTCGCTTGTAAGCGTCATTGTGCCGTTTCCGATTGCGCCGATGAGCACGACGGCAAGAATTTCAATGCCGAAAATCATTGAGTAGATTCCGGCGGCCTTTTCGTTTATCGTGTTTAATATGGCAATCAGAGCGAGGTTACCGCAGTTCCAGGCAAAGTCTTCCAGCGCGGTGTTGACTCCGAGCCTTGCCGACTTTAAGAACGGCATGAGCGGTGCCTTTATGACTGCGGAAAGGCTCGGGCGCGTAACGATTTTTTCTGACTTTATAAAAATAATCAGGCTAAACACCAAGCCCACGTATTCGGAAATTGTCGTTGCGATAGCGGCTCCCGTAATTCCCATGGCGGGGCAGCCGAACTTGCCAAAAATCATAATCCAGTCCACCAGCACGTTGAGCAATGAGCGGATAAGTCCGAACCAAATCAGCGGCTTGGTGTAGTTTGAGGTCTGCATTATCACCATGGTGGCGGCCTCTATGCCTATGACCAAAAATATCGGTGAAAAATAGCGCAGGTACTCCATGCACATGGGCAGCACGTTTGCCGAGACACCCATTTTCACAAAGACAAAGCGACCAAAGCAAATCCAGAACAGGAACATCGCAAGCGGAAGTATGTTTATCCACTTCAAAAGGGAAGCCGCATATGTTTCCGTTTCCTGCCGTTCGTTCCGCCCGACCATCTGGCTGATGATAATCGAAGCACCCGTTACAATCGAAAAGCAAAAGCTCATCGTCGTCCACATAGGGCTTGACGCATTCCCCAGCGCGCTCATGTACAAAATGTTCACATTCCCCAAGAACGCGCGGTCGGTGAGCATCTGCACCTGCGAGATAATGTTGCTCAGCATAATCGGTACCGCGATTTTCAAAAGTTGTTTCACGTAATTTTTCTGCATAATAATAAACTATTCCTTTCTAGTTTTTATACATCAATCGCCGCATTTTCGTCACCAGTTCCTGTGTGACGATGGGCTTTGACGCGCTCTCGTTCATTCCTGCAAGAATAAAATCCGCCTTGCTTTCTTTGCTGTCTGACGCGGAAAGGGCGATGATGGGGAGTTTCTTGTAGTAGTCTCCGTCCATGCTGCGGATTGCCTTTGTTGCCGCAATTCCGTCCATCACCGGCATCAGGTGATCCATGAGCACAAGGTCATAGTGCTTTTCCTTGACCATGCGGACGGCTTCCGCTCCGTTTTCAGCCTCGTCAATTGTGAGCTGGTATGGCTCCAGCAGTGCCTTGGCGACCATGCGGTTGATGTCCGTGTCGTCCACCAGCAGAATCGTTCCGCTAAGGCGTTCCGCTTCTGCCGCGCTGTCTGCACTTGGGGACTGCACGGCGTTCTTTTTTGCCTCTCCGACTGTCGTCTGGCTTATCACCTTCTGCTCAATCTCAAAGAAGAACTCCGAGCCTTTGCCGTATACGCTTTCCACCTTCAGCTCGCCGCCCATCAGTTCCACCAGCTGATGGCAGATGGAAAGCCCCAGCCCCGTACCTTCTTTCTTGCGGTTCTTCTGAATGTCCACCTGCGAAAAAGCGTCAAAGAGAACGTGTATGTCCTCCGGGCGGATTCCCATGCCGGTGTCTTTGACCGAAAACTTGATGAGCGCACGTGCCGCCGTTTTTTGCACGACCGTAAGCGACAGGCACACGCTTCCGGCATCGGTATACTTAATCGCGTTGCCCACAAGGTTGATTAGCACCTGCCTTATCCGCACGTCATCGCCCTTTAATGCCACGGGAAGATTGGGGTCAATGACGGTCTGCAGAATCAGCGGCTTGTCGCCGATTCGCTGCGTAAAGATAGGCTCCAGCTCCTCCAGCATTTCCTCTGGCCGGTAGTCGCCCTCGGTTATCGTGAACTTGCCCGCCTCCAGTTTTGAAAAGTCCAGCAGGTCGTTGATGAGCTGCAAGAGCGACTTTCCCGCAGAGAGGATGTTCTTTAGGTAGCGCGTGTCCTTTTCGCTCCGCTCGTCGCGGAGCAGCACTTCCGTCATGCCGCAGACTGCGTTCATCGGCGTGCGAAGCTCGTGCGACATACAGGCAAGGAATTCGGACTTTGCGCTGTCCGCCGCAATGGCCTTTTCCTTTTCCGCCTTAAGCTGTTCCTCGTAGCGGTAGGTCTGGGTTGCGTCACGGACTATGACCATCTGCCCATACGTCACGCCGTCCTGCGCAATTTCCATACTCTCTGACTCGTAGACCGTTTCGCCCAGTGTCAGAGGCTCCTGTGTCTGCCTTACCGCGCCCTCTCCCGCCTGAGCGATAAGAGAGTCGGCGATGGAGTTGGTGAACACCTTCTTTTCTTCGTTGTCGTAGACCAAAAGTCCGCATTTAAGATAGTCAACCGCCTGTTCCCTTGCGAGGGTGACGGCATCGAGCAGGTGAAATGTATGGAAAGAAATCCAAAAGCCAATCGCTGAAAACAGATAGCCAATCAGCGTAGAATCATACTCGTCGGTGATTCCGATTCCGAACACCAAAAACAAAATGTACGGGAAAAGGATAATCAAAAGGAAAAGACAGAGCTGTTTTTTCTCTTTTGCGGAGCATTGTTTTTTGAATGACAGAAAAATGATTGCGACCATTCCCAACGTATAAGCGCTTTCAAGCACCTTGTAGAAAAAGTACAGAATGCCGTTTCGCTCCAGCACAAGATGCGGGAAAAGCCCTTCATTTGTGAAAGAAATGGATGTATAATACAGCAGATGTTTTTCAGCCGTAAAGACAACTAGGGTTTCAAAAGACTGAACCAGAAAAAGCACAGGGAAAAGCCAGCCCGGACGCTTGACACGGCAATAGTTCATCAGCAAAAAGAGCATTGAAAGAGTGACAAACGGAATTGCAAGATAGCGCAGCTTTTTGGCAGTCATTGCCGAACTAAAATCGCGGCACTGCATTTCAAGCGTATAGGCAAAAAATATAATCAAAAGCAAGGCGCAGAGCATCGCCAAATCCTGCTGAATGCGTGACACTTTATGAGAAAAAAGATATATAAGTTCACAGGCCAGGATTATGATTCCCGCGTATTGAATCGCACACAAGACTTGATACATAAAAGTCCTCCTATGCCCTATAGATTCTAAAGAACTCCCGGATGTGCGCCCTTATGGTTGCCACTGCATCTTCTTTTTTTCTTGGCTCCCGGTCACACACTTCCACCATCAGGATTACGACCGACATAAACGACACGGCAAGCACGTGCGGGTCAGCCTTTTTTATCTTCCCTGCCTCCACCAGCACTTTAAAAAGCGACTCGTACTCGGCGAACTGGCAGTCTATGTAGCGCTGGTTGTATTTTTTTGCGAGCGAGGGCAGGTGGAACTGCTCAATCGTCAGTATCTGCCTAAAGAGTCTGGGAAGTTTGTCAAAGGCCGTATGAAGAAATAGCCCCATCAGATGATTTTCCACATCTTCTTCCGTAAGCTGGGCGTACTCCGCCGTGCGCTCGGGGTGCTTGTCAAAGTTCACTTCCAGCATTTCCATTCTCTTGGCAAAGCCCTCATCGCTCATTTTGATTATCTCGTCGATAATATCCTGCTTGCTCTTGAAGTGTTTGTAGAGCGCGGGTTTAGTAACCCCCACGGCATCTGCAATTTCTGCTAAAGACACCGCATCAAAACTTCTCTTAGAGAAGAGTTTCAGAGACTCCATGATAATACGCTGTTTTGTACCTGTTTCCTTACTAAGCATACAGTTCCCCTCAAACAGACGGTTATCGCTCGATAACGGTTATCGGTCGATAACTACAGTGTAGTTACTAATCGGTTACTTGTCAAGCCGTGCGGAAGGGCTGAATATTCTTTGCCTGCAATAGGGTGCGGAAGCCGGTGACGGGAACAGCCTGTCGCTTTAATCAGATGTATCGTGCAATTTCAGAAAGAATGTCTTTCTGTCCATGCAATTTTATATAGTCAAAGACATTCTTTCGCGATAAGACTTTTTGTAAGAGTTCTGTATCCAATCCAGGCACAATGTCGGGGAGTGTTCGTTTTGTGAGTTTACCGAATTCTTTTACTCGCTTGCTGTCGGCAATCTTTCGATCCGCATCTGCTCTAGGGTAGCCGATGCCGAACGGTTCTTCAAAAAGAGCGCGCAACGTGTTTTTTAGGTTCAGCTCCCCTGCCCAGCCGAAGTTCAGCCCCAGGGGGAGTGAAACGGCGTTTCCGTTGTTGATTCGCCCAAAGAGGTATGCATCCTGCGGCGTCGGGACATAGCCGCACAGAATCCCCGGCAGTGAGTTGCAGGCGAGCATCATGCCCTGCCCGGAAGAGCAGCCGGTAACAATAAAATCGACGGACTTACTTTCCAAAAGAAAGCTGCACATAAGGGCGATTTCCACATACGAAAAGCACTGCGCCTCGCCGGGGAAGGTTCCGAAGTTTATGATTTCATTGGAACTCGTATCAACGACTTCATTAAGGCACTGCTCCAGAAGCGCGTTTTTGTCTGACTGCGAGGTTGCTTGTATAATAGCAATTTTCATAAAACAAAATTTTCCTTATACATTATATAATTCATTAAAAAAAGCTTTTATTCAAGCCTCAAATCAAACGCTTTCTTGGTGTCCGAATGGAAGCCCAGATTCTCGTAAAACTTGTATGCCTCTGTCCGCTTTACTCCGCTCATCAGTATTGCCTTGTAGCAGCCGCGTTCCTTCGCAATTTCTATTAATGAAGGCAAGTCAGATTTTGTAAGTTCGCGGATTTCCATTTTATTTTTCACCTTGAACTTTAAGGCTCATCAGATATTCTTTGTGCTCGTCAGTCACGCGGAAAGACTCGCGGGCTTTTTGAATTGCCTTGTTGTGCGTCCAGGTGTCCAGTTCTTTTTTTTCGATGATTTTTACGGCGGCATCATACTGCTTTGCAAGTGCGGTTGCGAAATACCAGGCGCGCATCATGTTCACGTAATAATGTTCGGAGCGGCTTGAAGCGACAAGGTGCAAACGCTCGGCAGAAAAATCTTCGTTCAAAAAGTGCGACATCAAAAGGCCAGTTCCGTAGCGACAAGTGTAGGGTTCTTTGGATTTTACCCAGTTCAAAATATGCGGCAGAGCCTTTGTGTTATTTTTCGTTACGGCAACAGAATTGTAATTGTCGCATACCGCCCAGTTTGTGATGCAGGGAAAAAAGCGCTCAATTTCCACAAGCCACAAGTCAAAGTCTTTTATCGCATTCAGTAAATAAATGTGAATTAAGTTCTCCTCATGATATTTGTGCGGAATGGATTTTAGGAAGCCGTTGATTTTATCCGCAGGTAAAAAATCTGCTTTGCCAGAATTTATTTCCTTTGCAAGTTTCCGCAACTCTGGAACACGTACGCCGATTATTTTTGTTGTAGAATCGTTTATAATCGGAGTGGTGAAATCGAGATATTTTTTGTCTTGAAGCGAAAAAAGTTTTTGCTGAAGTGCCGTCATTTTTCCTCTGTCTTCTTACGTATCCATCCGCACCAGTTCCACCAGTGCCTTGTTGCGGTAGTTGATATCCGTGCGCAAGATAAAGCCCTTCTTTTCCCAGAAGGCATTTCCTGCCTCGTTGTAGCCAAAGACAAGAAGCCCATGTTCTTGCAAGACATCCATAAGTCGTAAACTTCCGCGTAGTCTGTTTTTTGCATTGTCAGGATTTTAATATCTTCCGACATAAACAGTTCCTTATTTTTTGAATTCCTTATACACATGCCCGATTTCCTTAAGCGAAACGAAAGTCATTCCGTCAAAATCAAGCTCCACAATATATGGCATCCAGTCAATAATCCTTAGAAAATCTTGCACGCAAAACTCGCTCTTGTAATAATTTATGATTGAGGAAAGCGCCGTTCCGTGAGTTCCGATACAAATGTTCTTTCCGTTTTCTTTTTCAAGAATTTCTTTTAGCGCTTCGATGTTCCGCTTTTGAACTTCGCCAATACTTTCGCCGCCTTCTTCGCAAAAAGAAAAATCCGCCCAACGTTTTCTGAACAATTCTTTTACGTTACCGCCCGCTCCGTCAGAAGTTACACCACACTTTCTTTCGCGGAGCCGTTCATCTTTGGTAATTTTCATCTTGTAAAATTCCGCAACAGGAAGAATTGTTTCGTAACTGCGTTTATAGGGGCTTGAATAAAATGCGTCTATGTTTTTGTCTTTAAGACACTCAAGGGCAACGAGCCTGTCGCGCTTTCCGTCTCCTGTCAAAGGTCTTGTTCTGTCGTCCTGCCAACTATGGTCGGGCTGTGCATGACGCACAAAAAATATTTTTGTCATCGCTACCTCAACTCCAGATTCATCGCAGCCGTGTTTTCTCCAAAGCCTACTTTCTTATACAAAGGCCTTCCCATTTCCGTAGCGTCCAAACTGATTTCCGTACAGCCGCGTTCTTTTGCTTCGTCAATCAAAATGTTCACCATCTTGCGAGCGATTCCCTGTCCGCGGAATTTTTCGTTTGTATAGACATTCATAAGGTGGGCGCGTTTGCCTGTAGGGTGATCAAAAGTCGGCATAATATTAATGTATGAAATTGAAGCGCAGCCGATTGCCTTTCCGTCTTCAAAAGCAAGAACTGTCGTCTGCTCTCCGTTCCAAAAGTATTCTCGCGAACTGTCCACGAGCACAGTGGAAAACTCATCTTCTGCATTCATCTTGTTTACAACTCTCAGCATTTCCAGGCGGACAGCCATTAAAGTTTCTATATCGTCTTTTATTGCCTTTCTTATTTCCATAGAAAAACTTTATCAAAGAACGTCATCAAAGTCTATATATACGTGCAGTTATTTTCCTCATTTCTTCTCTTGATATGCGTAGCCAAAGTTAATTGGTGGGCTTGTAACGCTTATGTAAACAAATTCAGTACCGCCATCTACCAAGACAAACATTCTTCCGCGCTCAAGATACTTGTCGAGCATATTTTCCTGTTCATCGGCAAGAAGCAAAAGGTCGAGGAATTATTTTTTGTCTGAATCAATCTCATAAATGCACATGATTAAACTCTAGCAATATGTGCCGAAAGTATCAAGCCATAATTTTGTCACAATGCCTAGGCAAAGTAACCTTGAACTTTTCAAGAATCAGTTCTGGATAATACGAAAGCTTTGCCTTTCGCAAGCCCGCCCTCGTGGTTGAAAGTCTTATGCCACTCGGCTTCTTCAGAAAAATCCGGCGTTTTATAGAGAATGTGATCTCCCCACAGTCGGAATTCGGATAACCGCGGAAGGTCACGGTTTGAAAAAGAGAATGCGAAAACCGGCACAAAAAGAAAAAGAGCCAACAAAAGTCGTTTCATATCTTTATTATATAAGAATGCCTTGATTTTCGTCCATACGTTTACCCGTCCTGCACATAGCATAGAAATTACAAGAAGCCTTTATATTTTTCTCCCTCTAGAACATAAACCCAAAATGTGACATAATAAAGTAATCTTCATCAGAATGGAGTTTATATGAACACAGAGGATAAGCAGGCGCACAGCAAGGCAGTCACGAAAATAAGTTTTTTCAAATCAATCAGATTCCGCGTGGCATTCTTATTGACACTTGCGATAATTCTGCTTGTCTTTTCCATGGCAAGAATAAGCCTTGGTCTTTACACAAAAAACACTTATAATGAGCATCTTGCCATAGCGCGCGGCACAGCTGTCCTTGCAGCGGGATGTATAGACGCGGACAAAGTTCAGCTATACATAGAAAACGGAAAAGTCGATGACTATGAGGAGACGTACAAAAAACTCCAGAGCATCCGGAACAACTCCCTTGACATAAAGTACCTGTACGCCTACCAAATCCGCGAGGACGGATCCCACATAATTTTTGACACGGATGAATCTGAGGGCGACTATGAGGTTGATGCCCGCCTTGACTTTGATGAAAGTTTCCTTCCCTTAGTTGATGACCTGCTTGCAGGAAAGAGGATTGAACCGATTGAGTCCGACGACCAGTACGGCTGGCTTTTGACCTGTTACGAGCCTGTCTATGACTCAAGCGGAAAATGCGTGCTGTACGTTGGCGCGGACGTTTCCATGGACACTCTAGTAAACTATCGGAAGAATTTCAGAAATAAGATAATAATCTATTTTTCAGGAATCCTGATTCTGTTCCTTTCTATCGGAATATGGATTTCAGAATTCTTCCTTGTGCGTCCGCTCAACAATATGTCGATTAACGCAAGTAAATTTATGAGCGCGAAAGGAAATGTGGAGCGGCTTAAAGACTACGTTAAAGAGAACCAGGCTCTAAAAATCAAGACCGGGGACGAGGTTGAGACCTTATACCATTCTTTCTCAAAGATGATGGAAGACACTGTTAGAAACATAGAAAACATCCGTACCCAGTCAGACACAATAGCCAAGATGCAGGTTGAGCGAATTAAGATAATGCAGAAGAGCAACGCAGAGTTGGAGCAGAAAATACAGGACCGCACGCAAGCTCTGAAGGTGGCGACCGAAAAGGCGGAGCA
Source organism: uncultured Treponema sp. (assembly GCA_964554745.1). GTDB lineage: Bacteria > Spirochaetota > Spirochaetia > Treponematales > Treponemataceae > Treponema_D. Next base: position 13,284 of record CAZKPZ010000050.1, read on the forward strand.
CTTACTGCTTAACATTCTTCCGGAGACGATTGCCCAAGAGCTTACCGAGCATCCAAACAAAACCATAGCAAAGGAATACCCCAACGCCACAGTGCTCTTTACGGATATAGTCGGCTTCACAAAGATGAGCGGCGGAATGGAAGCGGAAGATGTAGTTACAATGCTCAACAAGATGATTTCCATGTTTGACGAGCGTGCAAAGCGTGAGGGCGTAGAAAAAATAAAGACCATCGGTGATGCCTACATGGCAGCAACCGGCCTTACAGAAGAACCGTTCAATGACGGGGCTGCAAGGATGGTAAAATTCGCGCAGGGGCTTTTGAGCGACGTTCAGGAATTCAACGAACACTCTGGTGTAAAGATTCATATCCGCTGCGGAATAAACTCCGGCGAAATCGTCGCAGGTGTAATCGGAAAATCAAAGTTCATCTATGACATCTGGGGCGACACGGTAAACGTCGCAAGCCGCATGGAAAGCACCGGCGTTCCCATGAAAATCCACGTGACAGAATCCGTCTACGCTCAGACTTCTGACACCTTTGCCTACAGTGAAAGCCCGGAGATAGAAGTAAAAGGCAAAGGACTGATGAAAACTTACTTTTTGTAAGGAGACTGTCAGACGTTGTACTTAAGAGCCTGATTGAGCATCAACTCTTCACTACTCTATCCGTATGTTGGACAGCGTGCACTGGTCGCCTGTGAGTGACAGATAAACCTGACCAGCATCTTCATTAAGTTCCGTAACGCTCTTCAGGGCAATGCCTGCGTTCTCCGTGGTAAGCGTGATTTTGCTTCCCTTCACATTCACCAAAACCTCGCAGTCAATTCCGCTTTTATTCATTGCCTTCCATGCGTCCCAGCTTTCAAAACTTGGGGTTCTGCTGATAAGCACCTTGTTCGTCGCGTGAGAATTGGACTCCCAGTTTTCACCGTCAATTCGCAGCACTATGTATTCCTTAAAATTAGGTCCGTTGATTTTCGCATCGTCAGAATGATAAAGCAATATGTACGGGCAGTGCCAGATAAGACGTGCTGTAGGCATACTCTGTGAGTGGAATGTTATCTTCATTCCGTCCGACACAGGCACAGGGTCTGAACTTTTTGACCGCCAGCCGTCAATCTGAACGTTCGGTATTCCGCCAACAGGAAGCCCCTTGGTATAGTCGATTTCTTCCGCAATGCGAGGAATGTAATTTTCAGAAGCTTTTTCATCCGTCGTTTCTACCGTAACTTCGCTTATGCGGCAGTTCTCGCCCGTAAGTCCAAGATAAGAAAACCTTGCGATATATGGCAGGGCTACAATCACCTGAATGCTCATGAAGTCATTTTGAATCGTCAGCATCAAGTGGTCTTTCACCCGGACTGCTTCAATATAGTAATCTACGCCGTTTTTGTACGCACTAAGCAGCTCTTCGCCAGTGTATTCCTTGAGCTTTTTAGTTTCCGTCTGAATCTTACGTACTTCCCCCTGCACAAATTTTCCGTCCATACGGACACAGGCGTATTCAAGATAGAGCAGTTCCTTTTGCTTTTTCTCGTCGTCGTAAATGCGGGCGTCAAGGGAGTCAAAAATGATGAATGACGGAATCGTTTTTTCTGAAAGGAACTTTTCGTCCGCCGTGCTGTGCAGGTGAATCTTCACTATGTTTTCAGCAATTAAAATTCCTTCGGACTTTCTTCCTCTGTATTCCTTGCAGTCAAGGCTGTTCTTTCCTGCAAGTACCTTGACATCGCTGTGTTCCCTCATCGTGTATTCGGTGTCAAGGTCAATCATGTGAATCATGAATTTTGCATAGTCCGGGTCGAACTGGGTTTCTATACCCTTTACGATTTCTTCCCTCGCCATCTGCTGCGGAAGAGGCTCATGGTAACTCCTCTTGGAAGTCATGCCGTCATAAGCGTCTGCAACTGCGACAATCCGCGCGACATCAGGAATGTCGTTGCCCTTAAGACCTTCCGGGTAGCCGTGGCCGTCGTAGCGTTCATGGTGATAGTGCGCCGCAATGCTAAGGTAGTGGGCGTTCTGGATGCTGGAAAGAATTTTGTTTCCGATTATCGGGTGCTTTTTGAATTCATTTAATTCTTCTTCGTTCAGTTTTCCGTCTTTGTTGATTATGCTGTTCGGAATTCCAATCTTGCCTATGTCATGGAGAAGGCCTGCAAAATAAATTTCCTCGCACTCCTTTTCTGTCTTGCCGGCAAGAACAGCAATCTGCTTTGAGTATTCCGCAACTCTGGAAGAATGCCCGTGCGTGTGAGCGTCGTTTGCGTCTATGGCGTTTGCAAGGGCAAGAGCTGTCTGCTCAAACAAGACCTGCATATCCTTTTGCTCGTCCTCAAGAAATTCTATTTTCAGTCTGTTCATTTTTTCTACAGTATCATTCATATCTATGAGGACAAACATATATAAAAAGATTGCTTCACCGGTCATTGCAATATTTTGCAGTGAAATCCCATAGAGGAAAAACTGAATCAATGTAGCGACAATAGGAACAATATCAAAGAGAATAAGGGGTATTCTGATAATCGGTCTGATTTTCTTGCGGAAGTTTATTATGACGGAAAACTGGAGCAGCATGGAAACGCCCGGAACAATATATGCAACCGGGAACAGCGGTGCCCTCATATAGCGGTTTGTCTGGTTAAAAGTGTAAAGCCAGCCGAAAAACTGGGACAAGATTAAAATCACAACGTCTGCACAAATAATGACGTCAACGACCAAAAGTCTTTTTGGTGTTTTTTCCAAATTCCCTTCATTGAGGAACAAATCCTTGAGGTAGGCATTGAACAGCAGAATGATGAGGATGGAAAAAAGGAACACGCAGAAATTTGAGATTCTGACCATCCACCAGCCGGTAGTAGACACATTGCCCCTGTATATATAGGCGTAGCGGTCCATTATCAAAAGAAGAGCCGCACAGACTTCCAGCAGCACAAGAGTCCTGCGCCTTTTCGGAGGCATGGTGTTTGTAAGCATGCTTAGAATTGCAAGTACGGAACAGATTCCGCTTAAGAAAAGCATTATGTTGAGCTGGTGCTGGCGTAAAAAATCCATAGTTTTCCTTGAGACTGCTTACTATAAGAGGCTTAGTTGATGAAGTTCGTAAAGATGTGCGCGTCGCGCTTTGGCATTTTCACGCCCGCAGCTTCTCCAGCCTTGCGGTTCTTTACAAGATACGCAATGTTGTCCGCCAATACACGCATCGTCTGCAGGCCTTCCGCATCCTTTTCAACGTCTTCCGCGCTAAAGCCGTGAACCTGATTCCAGTACTGGCTTGCAGGAATCATGCAGTTGAGCATACCGAAGTACATATTCAGCCGCTCATAGGCAGCAGTTGCACCGCCGCGCCGACAGCTCACCACGGAGGCGGCAATCTTTCCGTCCAGTTTTGAACCGGACGAATAGCAGAGCCTGTCCATAAACGATGTGATTCTTCCGTTAGGGCCGCCGTAGTACACAGGTGAGCCGATTACGATTCCGTCAGCAGTGACAAGCTTTGCCGCAACCTCGTTCACAAGGTCATCGTCAAAGGCGCATTTGCCTGTCTTGTAGCATGAGCCGCAGGCAATGCAGTCCTGCAAGGGCTTGTTTCCCACCCAGATGATTTCGCTTTCGATTCCGTTCTTTGAAAGCTCAAGCCTAACTTCTTCTAACGCACGGTTCGTACATCCGCCCTTGCGCGGGCTTCCGTTAATCAACAACATTCCCATTGCAGTTTCCTCTAGAAATATGATACAGCATTACTGACATTGTGGCAAGAAAAAACGCCCTGTATACGCAAAAGAAATCAAAATCCATTCCGTTTATCTTCATGTAGAAAAATCAAATCTTGCAGCACTCAGACTTTATAAAAGACTTGGATATCAAATACAAGAAGATCAGGAACAACGGTATTTTATGTTGAAAACACTGTAGACAAATTCTAAGATTCAGCGTGTTTTTTGAGTGAATTAAGCCGTAAGCCTGTGCGTGGATTGTTAAGTTGCCCTTTCTTTGCA
>CAZKPZ010000050.1:17292-18459 GCA_964554745.1 uncultured Treponema sp.
AGGTACATTACGGGAAAATCACGCCAACTTTTCCCCTAGAAAAGTGGCATAATAAAACTATGTATCGCTATGCCCTGAATGAACTTATTTTATGGAAAAAATCTTCTCACAGAAAGCCTCTTGTGCTCGAAGGCGCAAGGCAGGTTGGAAAAACTTGGCTTTTAAAGGAATTCGGCAAGAGCGAACATTCAAAACAGAATCTTGAGCGACTATAAAAACGACATTTCAAAGCACGCTCCCAAAAATGAAGTCTCAAAAATCCACTTGGTGTGGGATTCCATACCATCTCAACTTGCAAAAGAAAACAAAAAGTTCATTTATGGGGCTGTAAAAAAAGGCGGAAGGGCAAGGGAACTGGAAAACGCGATTCAATGGCTTTTGGACTCTGTGTTTTTATCTTACAAAGGAAGCTTTACAGAACAATATGTTGCACAGGAATTCTTTGCGTCAAGTTCTAAAGAACTTTATTACCACACAAATGAAAATTCTACCCTCGAAATAGATTTTGTTTTTCAAGGTGAAAAAGTATACCCCGTAGAAGTAAAGGCAGAAGAAAATCTAAAGTCAAAAAGCCTTTCCACCGTGCTAAAAAAATATTCATCACTTTTTGGCGTTCGTTTTTCAATGTCTTGCTACAAAGAACAAGAACAAATGGTAAATGTTCCGCTTTTTCTTTGCGGCGAATACTTAAAAAGCCTTGTGTAAGAAAATATGGCAAAATAAAGCATAACAAAAAGAGGCTGTTATGACAGAACTTCAGATTCAGGAAACTTATGTAAAATGACAAACTCCCATAAAACTCAATAGTCATGCAGAATTCTCTAGTTTCTAATAAACGCTCTGTCGTCAGGGTTTTCTTCCGTGCTCACATATCGTTCAACCCTCATGTGCAGGTCGTATTTTTCTCGCAGGGCGGAAATCGTTTGCATCATCGGACTTGCGTGGTGAGCATCGATTGCCGCTTGGTCTTTCCAACTGTCGATTAAAAGCAATGTGTTCTCATCATCAAGAGGGAAAAAATAGTCGTATTTTAGATTACCCTCTTCTGCCCTAATTCTTGCGACAGTCCCGGAGGAAATCATCTCGTTTGCAAATGAACGTGCTGCGTCCGGTTTTCCTGTGTAATAAATGTTTACCGTTATCGCCATTTTACCAAAGTCCTTTTGT
>CAZKPZ010000051.1:0-1186 GCA_964554745.1 uncultured Treponema sp.
TTCTCATAAAAAACAATATCCATGCGCTCGTTGATGTGCTCCATTTTCCCATTCCGATGGTAGCCAAGCTTCTCATAAAGATGAAGATTCCCCTTCTCCTGGAATATAGTATCAAGGCACCAGTTGTCAGAGCCATGAATTCGCTCGGCCTCCAGCATCGCCTTTTGCGCATAGCCTTTATTCCTGAATTGCGGCATTATCCACAAGGGCGAGATTCTTTTGCGACTTCCATCGTTCTTGTTCACAATCCGCATCGCGCCGACTTTTACTGAATCCGCGACAATAAAATAATAACTTGTCCACGGCTGCTCAAACTTCTCCATAACCTTGTCAAAAGATTCAGTGGCAGGACTTAAATCATAGTCTTGATATTTCTCCAGAAGTTCTGAAAATGCCTCAACCTGCATTTTCCAGACGGTCTCCATGTCATCTCTTTTTGCCAGAATCAGTTCGACGCTCATACGGCGTTCTCCTTTCTTACATTATAAAATAGCCTTTGTTTTTATGTCGGGCATGGAGATCTCCTTGATTGTTTACAAAACGTGGTGAACTTATCTGTTTCCAATTACATTAAGCAATTCATCTATAACTTCATTAATTGTCGCAGAGCTGACTTTCCCCGCTCTTTCATCCAAGCGTCGTTTATCTACCGACATTATCTGCGGACAAATTGCACTGAAACGGATACAACAGCCATATAACACCTCGCTACTATATTATAGTATATGATTGATATATGTAAAAATCAAGGTCTATTACTTCTGACATAATTACTTTTTATATACAATATTTAAATCACCGTCTACAAATCCAATTCCAACGCCGTTATAACTTTTTAAAAGTTCGGAATACTTGCCTAAATCAAGATAGTTTTTTAGATATGATGAAAACAACTTGAGAACTGCTTCCCAATCGCCTGGTTCAAATAAAATATAAAGATTTTCTCTCGTAGTAATGACGTGCGCTGTCGTTGTTCTCAAAAACGCCCAGGTCAACTCTTCGCACTTTAAGTTCCTTCTTTGGCCGCCGCCATATATAATCGTCTCATATTCCAACAATTTTTCGCTCGTGATTTGCGACGCTTCAAAAAGCTCACAGCCAAGTTCTTCCGTAATCATTTTTACGTAAGTCTCCGTATAGCCGTATTTTGATTTATAAACAACAACTGTCTTATTCACTCTTATTA
>CAZKPZ010000051.1:1196-18451 GCA_964554745.1 uncultured Treponema sp.
AAAAGCCGAAGCGCACGGAGGTCTTGTCCTCTGCGTTCGGGTAACGGATTATAAAATGCCCAAGGAGATTGCCGTCATCATCAACAGCCGTAAGCGGATAAAAATTGCCAGCCTCCAGTTGCGGCGCGTAGTTCGCCTCTATGTCGTCACCAGTAAGCGGAAACTTGTTGAACCTGTCCGCCGACCATTTGTATAGTTCTTCCTCTGTTTTTATCCACGAGCAGATAATTTCCGCGTCTGATTTTGTGTATGGTCGTAAGTGCATTATGTTCCTATTTGCCTCTTCAAGAAGCCTGTCAATTAATTCCTGTTTTCCATTGGTGTATTTTATTCTGTCATTTTTATATTTTTCTACAAGTTGAATTTTGCAATTTTCATACAATCGCGCCTTGCTGGGATTTGCATTAAGGTAATCCCTGAACGCAAGATAATTCTTCCATGCTTTTCCCTTCCATTCAACAAAGTGAATGTGATGAGTCCGCGTGTCATTTTCAAAATCACCCATGACATAAAGCCTTTGTTCAGGCCGCTCCTCTCCGCGAAATATTATGCCCTGCGCTTTTAATTTTTCATCAAACAAAGCTGCCGTGTTCAAGTCGCGCATACCAACTGCAATGTCCACAATCGGTTTTGCTTTTATGGACGGAATCGCAGTGCTTCCCACGTGCTGAATGTCAACTGCATTTTCTGAGAGAATATCTTTTAAAATCGCAATCACTTTTTCCACGCTCTCATCCCATTCTTTTTGATGCGGAACAAGTTCAACCGTGCCTCGTTTTAGCCCAAGCAAATTTAATCCTCTGTCTTTACATATACCAACCCAATGAAAAAGCTATATAATCTTCAGGAATGCAATATTTGGGGCCTCCGCGTTCCGCACTTAAATAGCCGCCGTAAATCCAGCCCATCTTTCCACTGTAAGTAATGCGAACCCAACGCTCTTTTCCATAAATGCTTTCTTTCTGGTCATCAATTTCTTCCGTAACCGCTTCAATTTCAAAATTGATTTGCCCTTGTCCGTTTTTGTAACTACTCGGAACATATGCAATGATTTGAGTTCCAATTTCGCCTGGCTTATCCCGAAGTTCAACTTTATCTTCATTAGAAAAAACTGCCAAAGTTTGAGTCAGTTTTCTCACAGTCCATTTTTTGTCAGAAGAATTAATCGTTTCAATTATTTCCCATTTGTTGTTTGCGTATGGAATCGAATACAAACTTATGTCAAGCGTTTTCTTATAATAATCGCTGTAATACGGCTCGGAAAAGCACAAGAAACCAGATTTTCCATTCGCCGTAACCTTTAACCAAACCTGATGAAAATTATCTTTTTTTGTAGTTACTGTCCATATTTCAGAAATATAAATTTCGTCATTATCCTGCAAATTATAAATGACGTTTGATTTTTTTGTATCAGAATAAATTATTCTTTGTTCGCTTTTCGCAAGGTCGCCTATTTTGACAGTCTGAATGTGCTTGCGAATTTCAACAATCTGATTGTCGTCCTCTTTTTCAGAAATAACAGTTCCGTTGCCATTCCCGTAATTCGCCTTGTGTTTTATAGGTGTAGTTTGTTTTAGATAGCCGCCAAAGCACCAGCCCACCACACCGTATTTTACTTCATTGCCGTCTTTGTCGGTCGCTTCTTTTTGGACTTCAACTTCAACCCAATTGCTTTTTATGCCGTCAACAGTTTCTTCATTTCCTATATCGATTACTTTAACTTTCGAGCCGGCATTCAAAACCGTTATAACTTTTCTTCCGTCATACGCAGGAGTCCGCAAACGAAGATTTTCCGTGACGAGCATATCTTGATAAAGTTTAAATTCTGTTTCAGCAAAAAGACTTGTCAACATAAAAAGGTAAATCAAAATCATCAATAATTTTTTCATAAATCAATCCCTTTTTCTTCCTGTAATAGAATTACCGTCAAAGCTTAAAAATACAGCTGAGACTATTCACGCAACAGGGATCTATAGACCCTTGCGATGCGATACAATAGATCTTTGCAGCGTGATACTATAGATCCTTACGGAATGATACTACAGTATAAATCACCTTTTCTTTCTCCCTGGCAACTTATCATACATCACATTGAACAGTCCTGCAAGAATACTCTTTGCTTGATGCCATAAGTCTCCCCTTAATCACAATGCAGCAAGCACACTATTCTCCATAAGATATTCTCTATAATTCATTTAATCATACCCCAATTCCTTGATAAATTCAATGAACGGCTTTCTATTCACTTTGTCTGCGTTTTTAATGTACCATGCGAATGATTCTTCAAGGCCTTGGCTTAAAGGCTTTACGGCGCTCATTATTTTGTATTGCGCGGAAACATCAAGATAATATTCGTAGTCGTAAAAGCTAAAATATTTCCGCTGCTCAATGTCCTTAAAAACATTTACGAACTCTGCCTTTTTACCGGCGGCCTTGTAGCAGAGTTCCACCCAGTCGCGAATTGAAACTGCGTCTTTGTTTCCCACATTAAAAATATGCTGCTGCGCTTTTGTCTCCAAAATGATGTCCATAAATCTGCACAAGTCATCAATGTGAAAAAACTGTAGCTTCATGCTGCCGTCTTTTGGTAAATAAAATTTTCTGTTGGCCAATGCGCATTCAAAACAAAAGGCCTCGCGGTACAGATTATTTTGCGGTCCGTACAAATATGGCGGGCGCAGAATGTAGGCATCGCTTTTTCTCTTTAGCAAAACGGACTCCGCTTCGATTTTGTCTGTGCCGTATTTGCCCCAATATTTATTCGGTGCGCAAGGGGTGCTTTCGGTGAACGGCTGCCGCTCATATTCAGGGTAAACGGCGCTTGAGCTTATAAGAATATAGTCTTTGAACTTGCCCAATGCGTCCAGCAGCGAATCCACATCAAGCGCGCCGTATGCTGTAGCTATCACGACATCAAATTCATACGGATGAAGAATATCCCCTAGATTATGCCTGTCTGCTTTTATGAGAGTTACGCCTTTCGCCTGCTTCCTTGTGTTCCTGTTGAGCACATATACATCATTTCCTTTTGCAACATAATATTCTGCGATGTATTTGCTTACAAAAACCGTGCCGCCTATAACCAAAATCTTTTTCATGTGGTTACTCCGTGTAAATTACTAAAGTCATACAATAACCACGCGATTCTCTTTTCTCGGAGCCGCTTTCAAATTCATATTGTCCGAGTAGCCGATTACCAGCCCTGCAAAAACATCCTCTTCTGTCTTCATTCCCCATGAATACAGAGCCTCGCGGACAGGTCTGGTGCGGGTCGTCCAGTGCGGGAGGTTCATATAGCAGGAACCCAAGCCGAGCGCGTAAGAGGCGTTCATCATATTCTGCACGCTGCAGCAGCAGTCAGCCATACTGTTCCCATGACTGTGCGGGGCCACTGCAAGAATCATGACAGGCGCGCCGTAAGAGCAGTCATAATCAGGATTGTTCCGGCAGTTCAGAATCGCGCCCTTTTCATAAGTGTAGATAGTCTCGTCAAAGCGGGCAAGCTCTGCCTGGATAGTACCAACAAAATGCCTGACCTTATCACGGCCATTCAGCACGATGAAGCGCGGTATTTGATGCCCTCCGCCGTTTGCCGCATAAAGCCCGGCATCTATTACCTGCTCAAGAACCTTGTCTTCCACTTGGTCGGCTCTGTAGTTTCTCACACTGCGCCGACCTAAAAGCACTTCCATTCCAGTCATCTGTCACTCCTCCATGGGTGATCAATCGTAACATAATATTCGTCTTCTGCCAACTCTATTTTTATCGCGCGGAGGCTTTAATACCCCGCTCCTAGACTTGAGGCTACGCTGTCATTCGGGGCGTAATAAAGGGTATTAAAACCGACTGCAATCGCAAGGTTTTGCTTCGCAACGCTCATGTGTACTGTTAGGCAATTAAGAACATAAGCCACGAAAGCGTCGCACCTGGGGCTGTTCCCCGAGGTTGTTGATTTTTCGGAAGACTTTTTGCTTCGGGACAAAGGAAAACTATATCATTGGAGTGCGGATTTTGTTTCACTTTTCCCCATCTTCCAAATAGCGGCCCAAAGTGTCAACTATTTCTCCAAAATTGTCTTTCAGCTGCTTTAGGACGATTTTTGTACGGCGCGTGTCATAGTTCAAAGCCTTGTTTTCGGGAAGAAGAAGTTCGTAAGGTTCCAAGTTGAGTGCGTTTGCAATGGCGATCAGAGTGTCAAGCGAGCAAGGCTTTCGTCCGGTTTCAATATCGCTCCAGTATTTTTCGGTTATCCCGATTTTTTCAGCCATCGCCGCTTGCGTGACGTTTTTTGAAGTCCTTATACGCTTTATGTTTGAGGCATAGATTTTTACGATTTCTTCTGTTGTGGTCATGATTTTATTAAAAAACAAAACAAAATTATATTTAACCGACAAATTTTAGTATTTTCCGACACAAAGTTATTGAAATATATCCATTTTTAGTATAAATTCCGATTATAAGTTATATTTTCCGAGTGGAAAACGGACTTTATTACAGGAGGAAAGGATATGGAAAATACAGAACAGACGCGTACGGGCCTTACAGAAAGCAATGTTCCGACAAAAAAAGCAACGTCAATTTCAGAAGAAGATTCCAAGCGGATTACGGCCATCAGATTTCTGCTGATTGTTTTCGTAATTTTCATTCACAACAATTTGAATGCAGACGATGCCATTAATTATTATCATCTTAATTTTTCAGAGCCAGCAGTCATTACTTGGATTAAATATTTGATTTGTAGTCTGTTCGGCGGTGCGGCAGTTCCGCTCTTTTTCTTGTTCGCAGGATTTTTGCAGTTTTCAAAAGATGACTCATATCCGATTTTGCTGAAAAAACGTGCGAAAAACCTTTTGGTGCCATATGTTCTTTGGACTCTGTTAGGTGTCTTGGCTTTTTTTATAGGGCAGTCGATTCCTCGACTTTCTTCTTTCTTCCAAAATCCAGGAAACATAGTTCGAGACTGGAATACACTGGACTGGGTGAACCTGTTTTGGTCACATGACAAAGGCGCTCCCCTTGTCATGCAACTTTGGTTTGTCCGTGACCTTATGGTATTGATTTTGCTTTCGCCGATTTTAAAATTACTCGCCCGTAAAGTTCCCGCACTTGTTCTTACAGCCATGCTGCTCGGATTTTTGAACGGTCTTCCACTCGGATTCGGAACCGCTTTATTTTTCTATATGGCAGGATTTTTCTTCGCCGAATACAAGATTTCATTTTTCAAATTTGCGGACAAAATCAATTGGATAAGTTACGCCGTCTTACTCAGCCTTTTGTTGCTCAATCACATTGCATTTGGCGACAAGATTGCACTCCACGGACTCGGCACAATCATTCCCTGCCTCTTTTTCCTAAAGCTTTCCGCCTGTATAATCAAGAACAATAAAGTCTTTGCAAAGGCAAAATACCTTGCAGTCTTTTCATTCTTCCTGTACGCAATCCACGCACCGTTTCTTGTAAGCTTCTTGAACAAGGTAAGTTACCGCATAATCCCACTGCACGGCATAGGCTGTCTTGTGCAATTTTTGTTGCCTGTAATCATAACAGTAATCCTTGGCACGGCAATCGGAATACTGATGAAAAAAATATGCCCGCCGGTGTTTAAACTGTTGAACGGGAGCAGGTAAATTTCTATAAGCGACCCCCACCAAAAACGGTCGCAATCTGCGACCGATGGCTAACACGCCGCCGGCAGCGCATAGAGACGTTTGAGATTATGTAGACGGGCCGGGCATCGCCTGGCCGTCAAAGCCCTTCCGCGTCTTTGCAAATCCACGCGATTCCCTTTGCTGTGCGCAGAATGCTCTCCGTAAAGTGATTCCCCGGATTCATCTCAAATTTTGTCGTGATTCCGCGTGAGGAAAAATATCCTGCAAGCATATCCGTGTTTTGCCGGACAGTCTGCATCTCGGCATTTTTAGTCTTGCATTCCTTGTCGCCGAGAGAAAGATAAAGCGCATCCGGCTTACCCTTGAAATCGTGCGATTTTACGAAATCCAGAAATCCGGGGAACCACAGCGAGCCGGAGGCGCTGACGGCACGGGTAAAGGCATCAGTCTTGAAAAGCGAGTACAAGGCAAAAAGTCCCGCAAGCGAATATCCTGCGACGGCACGCCAGACAGGTTTTATGCCCGCACGACTTTCCGCAAGCACAATTATTTTGCCCGCCAGCAAGTCAAGGTATTCATCCGCCCCGCCAGAAAAAGACTCCTCATTTTTCCAAGGGGAAGGAGCCTGCCACGGAGAAAGCTCCCTGTTCCAGTCAAGGGCGCTCGCCACGACAAGAGAGCAGCCTTGAATGCCAAGCCCGGCAAGCGTTTTGAAAAGCTCGCCGCCGTTGTCTCCGTAGGAATTCACATAGACGCACGGAGCCGTCGGAGATTGCGCGGGGAAGACGGAGATTGTTTTGCTGGCGAAAGTAAAAGCATTCATTCTTTAATCACCTCCGATTCCGTGTTATCATAGCTGAATCCATATTTCCAAACAAGCCTTTTTGTTAAAGGAATATAAGGAAAATATATTTTCTCCACTGAGAAAACAAATTTTCATACGGAAGAAAATCCGTTTTCATACTGATGAAAATAAATTTTCATACTGATGAAAATAAATTTTCGTACTGATGAAAATAGATTTTCACGCCCATAAAATATTTGAAAATACAGAAGTCCTACCAGTCATATTCTTCTGTCCAGTGCTCATAAGAAGGCTCTTCCGCAATGCCCTCCTTTGCAAAGACCTTCCTGACTTCGGCCCGGTCCTCTTCCTTTAGGGCAAGCTCCCCGCGGCAGAAGCGGTAGAATCTTGCGTTGCCAAAGTTGGCGCGCAGCTCATATTTTATCTTTCGGCATATCCCGTGCGGAACAGATTCAAACGCCCTTTTTAGCCCCCAGGCCAGACGTGTTTTCCTGGCCGACCTGAAATACTTGCAGGAAGCCCGCTTGTCATAAAGCCGGGGATTCAGAACGCGGAGGAAAACTTCTTGCGTCCCAAGGCTCTCGTAGGCGAGCTTTCTGAGACAGTCCTTGGCCTTGGGGCATCCGTCATTAAGGCACATCATATAGTTTGCGGGAATATCCATCTGCAAAATCCACCTCCCTGCGTCCAGTATACAACGAAAGGAGAAGTTTTGCAAAAGGAGGGGAGCTTGGAGCCAGGGCAATTTTAACCCGGCGTTGACATTTCAAAATTCATTCGCACTATGTAAATCTCATCTTCAAGTTCTTTCAACGCTTCAGGATATTTTTGCTTTCCGCAAAGTTCAGCTCGACTCCGTTTTTCAAGGCGTAGTCCGTAAACTCTTTGTTTATGAACTCCCCGATTCTCTCATCTGTGGCCGCCAGCTTTCTGATGTTCATTTTTCCTCCGCTATGGTTTTATCTGAAACAACCCGTGTTTGTTGCAGTACGCATACAGTACCGAAACCCCGTCGCGCTTAAAACGCGCCTCCGCGTTCCACTCTGGATAAAGCTTTACAAAGTGAACCTTTTGACCAGAAACAGCGGCAAGAAACGAAATGTAATGGTCTTTTTCCATCGGGTGATTAATCGTAACATAATATTCATCTTCTGCCAACTCTATTTTTATCGCGTGTTCATCGTCCGCTTCTTCCGCCTCAACTGGTGGAAGCGTGATTCCATGGCAGCTGATGACGGCTTCGCCGGTAGCGCGAATCACGTTGCCGCAAACCGGGCAGACATAAAACAAGCCCTTGCTCAAATTTGAAGAGCGGTTCTTGTTGCGTATATCATTTCCCGAAAGCAGCTCAATCACCGAAATATCAAGAGCCTTTGCTAGCGGTTCTAAAAAACTCACGTCTGGAAATCCGCGCCCGGTCTCCCATTTGCTCACAGCCTTGCTTGTCACAAAAATCTTTTGTGCAAGTTCCTCTTGCGTCATCTTTTTGCTTTCACGCAGGCGTTTAATCACCGCGCCTGTAACGTAGTTGTCCATAGATTTAATCTCCTATGCCGCAATAGTATCATGAGCGGATTGGGAAAGCAACCTACGGTTCGTAGAGGGGAACAGAACAAGAGATTTGAGGTTTGACGGTGTTGTACCGTTGATTAAACTCCTATCAACTTTACATATAAACCTTATCCTTCCCCTCTCAATTTCTTCCAAAGTCCGTCAATAATAAATCCAAACAGCTCTTTCTTCGCATCCTCTGTATTCAGCAAAAAGTTGTAGAGCTTTTCTGTCTTCTCATTGGAATCAACTAAGACATTGTCCAGCTGCTCATAAAAGGCGTTGGTGAAACTTGCGACATCGTTGTGCCTGGCACTTTTCTTTAAGATAGAAGAATGCTCAAGACCGGCCTTTATTACCTCAATATTTCCGGCTGTGTTTTCGGCTTCCAGATCCAGACCGTAACGGGCGTTGATGTCCATTACGATTTTTGAGAGTTTTTCCTTTTCCGGCTCTTCGGGCAAAGGTGCGTTTATATCGGGAGTTTTGATTGTGGGGCGGTCTTTTATTTTATCTCCGCCGAACTGTTGTCTTGAGTAAATGTTGAACCTGTCAAAACGGATTTTATTCTTAAGGTCAAAGCCCTTGTTGCTCGTCGCTCTATGCAAGAAGGGCAAAAGATATGAGAGAAATAAGTAGAACTTATGTTTTTCCGTATCGTTCAGCGGAACAATCTGGCTCAGGTACTGATACCATTTTACATACCGGCGCATTTTTACGGCAATGTCTCTCTGGCTTTCTTCGTTAAAATCCTCAATGCGACGCTGGACTTTCAAAAGAATTGAAGCTACCTTTCCGCTCTGGTTTTTCTTTTCCAGTACGAGTTTTATTGTTTCTTCAATCTCATCCTCATCAAGAACACCGTATGCCAATATTTCATCTTGAACCTGCAGCAAGTCTTCCAGCTTTACAGGATTTTCAAGAATAGTGCGGCTGTAATAAGGGGCAAAGGAAGAGCGGATATCCTTGTAGTCATTTGCAAAGTCTACGATGCGAGTAACTTTGTCATAAGGCTCGCACTTGCGGTTCAAACGGCTCAATGTCTGAACGGCGGCAATGCCCTTTAGTTTTTTAAGGACATACATTGCACACAAATACTGTTGGTCAAATCCTGTCTGATACTTATTTGCGACCAAGAGAAATTTGTATTCTTCTCTATCAAATACGTCCCGCAAATTGTCTTCCGTAATGTCATGCTTTTTTGAGCCAGCATTGTTCATGCCTACTTCTGAATATTCGGTTTCGTCATCATCAAGCTTTACTTTTCCGGTAAATGCGACAAGGGTTTTTATGTCCGCATAACCGTGTGCCTTTATGTATGCGTCAAACTGCTTTTTGTAAAGAACCGCCTCCTTGCGGCTGGAAGTAACGACCATCGCCTTAGCTTTTCCTTCAAGGCTTGTCATCACGTTGCTGCGGAAGTGCTCAACAATAAAGGCCGTCTTCTGCTCGATATTGGGCTTTTCAACCAGAGCCATTCTTACGATTTCTTTTTTGGCTGCCTTTGTGTCAAACAGGGGGTCATCTTTGACAAGTTTTGTTGTTTCCCAGTGAGTTTTGTATGTAGTGTAATTGTCCAGAACATCGATGATAAAACCTTCTTCAATCGCCTGCTTCATCGAATACAAGTCAAAGGCTTCTTTTTTGCCGTGCTCATTAAGCGTGCCGAACATCTGCAAGGTTGAATGTTTTGGTGTTGCGGTAAAGGCAAACATTGAAACATTAGCTGCCTTGCCCGTTCCTGACAATTGTTTTTCAACGACAGTCATTGCATCGTCATCATCTTCGGAACGCTCCGCAGTGTTAAGCGAGTTTAAAAGAGACTTCATGTTTGCGCCGGAAGTTGAAGAATGTGCCTCGTCAATAATAACCGCAAAACGCCTGTCAGCAAATTTTGAAACGCTGTCGCAGATGTAGGGAAATTTCTGAATCGTAGTCGCGATGATTTTATTGTTTCCTTCAATCGCTTTTTTCAATTCCTCGGAAGTGAATGTGTCGTCCAAAACTTTTATAAGCCCTGCCTTGTGGTCTATCTGACGAACCGCTACCTGCAACTGGCTGTCTACAACCTTGCGGTCGGTGACAATTATAATCGTATTGAAAATCTGCCTTTGGTTTGCGTCGTGCAAAGAAGAAAGCCTGTGGGCAAGCCAGGTGATTGAATTGGTCTTGCCGGAACCCGCACTGTGCTGAATAAGATAATTGCGTGAAGAGCCGTTGTCCGAAACATCAGCCACAAGTTTACGCAAAAGGCGCAGTTGATGATAGCGCGGAAAAATCAAAGTTTCCTTATGCTTAGTCTTGCCGGTCAATGCATCCAAAGTTTCCTTTCGCTCAAGGAAAATGAATTTTCCGATAAGTTCGATTATCGTGTCTTTTGTAAGAATGTCTTCCCACATATAGGACACGGGAAGCCTTCCGTCATCATAAATAGGATTGCCCTTTCCAGTTTCTTCGTAAGTTTCGCCGTTGGGAAGCGTGATTGTTTCCATGCGTCCCATATCAAACGGCAAAAAGCGGGTTTCCTCTCCGGCAATTTTTGTCGTCATTACAACGCTGTATAAGTCCATGCCGAAGTTTACAAGAACACCCGACTTATACATAAAAAGCCGCTTGGAAGAATCTCGTGTATGGCGGAACTGATTCTTAGCGTGTCCTACATTCTGACCTGCGGCATTGCATTTTAATTCAATGGCAATAATGGCAATTCCATTCAAAAAGATTACAAGGTCAACACGCTCTTTTTTCTCGTCCTCAACATTTGTTTCGGGGATTACAGAAAGCATATTCAAGTCATAACGAGAGCTTTCATCTTTGTTAAAATCCGTGGCGGGCTTTGTGTACATCAAATCCAAGTGACGGTTCTCAATTTCAACGCCGTGCTTTAGACATGAAATGAGGCTTGAGTTGGAGGCAGTAATCGCGGCGTTTATTGCGGCAAGAATATTTGGAATTGTATTGTCCTTGTATATTTTTTCCAACTCCTGCATAGTCTTCTTTTGAGTTGCATACAAGAATGAAATCAAAAGCGAATTGTCAAAGGAGTATGCACGGTTATAGTCCGCATCCGTATGGACGATGTAACCGTTGTTTTCATGAAGATAATCTATGATGAACTGCTGATATTGTTTTTCTGAAAGAATCGGGTTTGACATACGAGGCCTCCGGGGTTAAATTTGCACACGGGAACAAAAATAAACTTAAACTTTAGATTTGTTCCACTTTTTATCATTTAGAATAATTCGCCATTGACTATAAAATCCATGAGATTGACATGTTTTATTCCGTTGCGCTTTTGCAAAAGATAATCAGTCGTAACAACATATTTTGGATAGTTATCACGAATTTTTTCCAACGGAGCATATTCTCTGTCTTCAGTGTTTTTGCTTTCCGCAATAGTATAGGCGACCTGAATATATGAATAATTAAGGTTTACATCACGGGCTATAAAATCACATTCCAAAGAACCGATTCTTCCGACACTTACAGAGTAATTTTTGCTCCGCAAGTAAACGTAAATAAGATTTTCCAATGCCGGCCCATAATTTATTCTGTTATCGGTGTTAGTGGAAAAATAAAATGCTGTATCTGCAAGGTAATATTTTTTCTCACCGGAAAGGGATTTTTTTGATTTCATGTCAAAGCGGCTGCATTCATATAAAATCTTTGCGGAAGTAAGAGCATCAATATATCGCTTGATTGTTTCTCTTTGGACAGAAAGACCGTTTTTCTGCAGTGCAGACTGCAAGCTGAGTACGCTGAATGTAGAACCAAAATTATTCAATATAAAATCACGAACGTTATCAAACACTTCTACTTTGCGGATTTTTACCCTTCCTTTTATATCCTTCATAAAAATTTCATCAACGAGAGCCTTTACATAAGTCCGTTTATCTTCAAGAGAATCGTAAAAAATATTTTTGGGAAATCCGCCTTCATTAAGGTAATTGTTCAGTTCAAGAAGAAGATTGGCGTTGACCTTTTTTTGATAAAATCTTTTCATTCCAAGATATTCCTCAAAGTTCAGAGGGAATATTTCAAAGTCGATATAACGACCGGTAAGTTTTGTAGTCAGCTCGCTGCTCAAAAGATATGAGTTGGAGCCGGTAATGAAAATTGAAAAATCTTTTCCGCGTATTCCGTTGAGGACATCCTCAAATCCCCGGACATTTTGAATTTCATCAATGAAAAGATATTTGAGACCTTGAGCTGTACAATGAGAATCAATAACCTGCTCAAGCTGGTCATCGCTTTTTATCTTGCGGTATTGCCTTTCATCCAAATCAATAAAAATAGTGTTCTCTGGATTTGTGCCGGACTGTAGTATTTCCTGCTGAACCATTTTCATAAGGCTTGATTTTCCGCAGCGTCTGACACCTGTAAAAACTTTTATTATGTCCGTGTCATTGTAAAATCCGCGGATTTTTCGCAAATAACTTTCCCGCTTGTAAAGTTCCATATCATTATTATCGTATGAAAAATGAAAAAACGCAAGTTAAACCGACAATTTTTATAAAAAACACAAAAACTGACGGCTTAAACTGTCTGTTTTAAGCCTAGGCAACTTCCTTTTTTCCTGTAACTTACTCAAAGATGAGCGACTTTTTGTTGTAGAATTGAATGATTTTTTTACGGAAATATGATAGAATTATTGTGGAGGTGTGTTATGTCATACGATATGGTGATTGAACAAGTAAAGACTCTTCCGGAACAATTGCTTACATCTGTTTCTGCCTTTATAAAACTGTTGGAAGCAGAACAGTTAGCATTATATGAAAAAGAAAACGTTCCCAAAACGAAAAGCAATTTCTTTAATCTTGCCGGAAAAATGCATCTTGACGGCAATTCCGTAACGGAACTTAGAGAGGCAAGCTTATTATGATTCTGGTGGATACGAACATAATCATTGACTTCTGGGACAATCCTACAGACGAAGCGAAGAAAATTTTTGAGGATAATGAAATTGCCACATGCGGGGTTATAAAGACAGAGCTTCTTCGGGGCAGCAACTCAGACGAGCAGTTTTCGCAAATAGAAAAAGCATTGAGAGATTTTAAATATCTTGCATTTTCAGAAAACGATTGGATTTCTCTTTCAAAACTGTTCATTACATTAAGGAAGAATGGACTTGCAGTTCCTTTTCAGGATGCCGTAATCGCATATCTTGCGATAAAAAACAACTGCGAAGTTTGGACGAATGACAAGCATTTCAAACTTATGCAAGTAGTTCTGAATGAATTGAAACTGCTCAAAGTCTAATAAGCCGAAGTCACTTCCTTTTTTCCGGTAACATACTCAAATATGAGCGACTTTTTGTATTCTTCCAGTTTTTCAAGCTGGAGGCGTTTTGAGGAAATGGCAGAGTCGATTTTGGCACACTTTGAGTCGAGGTAGTCGGCGATGGCGGATTGCTCGGCAAGTGGGGGAAGCGGTATTGAAATACGTTTCATTTCCTGCCAGCTTGTAGTCCATAAATCATCGACAATACCATGACCATTTTTATAAAATTCATCTGCAAAAATCGAAGTATGAAACAGCCAGTTATAATAAACAGGATTCATATTTTCTAATGGAGTCAGAACAGTGTTTATAAGAGATACCGAACCATCAAAATTTGAAATACCGCAAGAGCCACGTCTATCAGAACGACTGTTTATTGCAAAATCCCCCTTCAAAACAAGTTTTCTATCATCATGAGCATCTGACTTTGCCGCTGTTTCCAATTGAGGAACAATGCCTTTCATAGTAACTGAAAGTGGTGGAAAATCTTTATCACTAACTTTTGTTCTTCGTTCGGTATAAAGTTGTGAAATTCGTCTTGTTTCCCAATGCTCAGGAATCTGACCAATCCATTCCACGCCGGAATCTTTTGTTTTATTGCCACGCGGATTCGGCAGCCCTAACGGTCTGCCTTTAAAATCAGATTTTAAAGAGACGGCGTTAGCCGGCTCGAATCCGTGTGGCATTATTTTCCCCGTGACACACTCCGTAATCAGCGACTTCTTGTATTCTTCCAAAAGCCCAATCTGAGCGTTCAAGTTGCCACTGAGCGAGTCTATTTTCTGACACTTTGCATCCAGAAACTCCGCGATTTTCTGCTGCTTGGCGGGCGGGGGAAGAATAATTAAAAGATTTTCGATTTCATGTGAGGAAATGTGAACTACCTTTAATTTCGCTTTTCCAAAACTTTTTTGATTTTGCGTATAAAACGAATCAAGTGCGAATCCTAAAAATTTCGGATTTTGAGAATGTTTCATCACTAGAATATCGCCACCCGCCAAGCACTGTTCGTTCCCCAAATAAGCAATACTTTTTCCAATTTCCTCAATAAGCTCGCCTGTGCAAGTAAATAAAACATCACCATAAGAAAAATATTTTAAATTCTGCAAACTTGATTTATTGGTTCTAGTCTCGCAATTTGAGAATATGTATTTATATTTTGTGTAAATATCTCCGTAGCGGACGCATGGGGTATCACCATTCTGAACAATTTCTTCTCTTGTTATTCCTGTACCCTTTATAAATTCATTTGAGATGTATTTTAATTTTGTCACTTCCCAATCATCAGGGATTTCGCCAATCCATTCAATTCCGCTGGGCTTCATCTTGATTCCTCGTCTTCCTGCAACACAGATGCCTTTGTATCCGTTGTCAGTCCAATTCCGTCGCTTGCATTCAGCGGAGTTACAACCTGTCTGCCGGTTTTTTCTTCCAGTTCAATGCGGGCATTCTTTGCAATGCTTGCACCGTCAACCGCATTTTGGATATGGTCAGAAAAATTTTTTGGATTTTTGGTTTCGGAAATTTCTTTCGTGGAAAGTTCGGCAAGCATGTTCAGGACAAGCTCCTTGTTTGTCATATTGTCGCGGAGATTCTCTTTTTTAAGACCTTTGTATTCCTTGTATTCTTTTGCAGTTTTTCCTGCCCAGGTTTTATAAATGATGTCTGTAAGAGTTGCAAACTGGACGCCTTCTTTTAAGCCGCGTTTTTTCCATTCGTCAGTCAAATCCTTGCGGATTTCGATTGATTTAAGCCGCTGGTTTATCCAGTTGTCGGAATAGCCGAGATTTTTATACCCCTGCATAGCGCGGTTGATTGTTAATTCCGGATCCTGCATTTCATCAAGCCGATCTTTTGCAACCTGCGCCATCCATAATTTAAAAGGCTCGGCTTTGGACGAAGGAATAGACTGAATCAGACGGAAAAGCTGTTCCGTTGTAAGACAGTCGGTAAGACGCATTTTTCCGTCGGGGGCAGGCATTTTCAAACCGTGACAATTTGTCACGGTTTTGTTCCCCTCAGCCTTTAAACGCTGCATTAACTTGCGCCACTAGGCAGTAGGGTCTTTGCTTTCAGTTAAAACTGCGACAACATCGACAACAGAGAAATACCATTCCTCTTCGGCTTTATTCCAAAGAGTTCTTACTTTTCTGTCTTCAAATATCTTAATTTGAGTATTTTCAGCCATTTATTCCTCCCCGAACAGCTCCGCAACTGCCGCACTCACATTCTTCTCCAGCTCGTTGAATTCCGCCGCGATTTCCTTGCTTGCCCTGGGCTTTGTGTATTTGTAGAAGTGCCGTGTAAAAGGAATCTCAGCCCCGGTCTTGATTACCGGCTTTTTCTTGGTCAAATCTTCCTCAAAGAAAGCTTTTGCGTCAGGTATGTGGGGAAGAACCTCGCGGGCCATGTAGTCGTCAATATTTTCTTTGAACGGAACAATTTCCGTGTCCTTTGTGGATTTGTCGTATTCAATATTGCCTTTCTTATCTTTTACAGGACTTCCATTTTCGTCATAAAGCGGCCGCATAACAGAATACTCACGGTAGATAAAATCCTCGTTGTCAAAAATCTTTACATTTTTCTTTTCCGTAAAGTCAGAATAGAGCTTTGTAATCTGCTCGCGGTCTTCCTTTGAGATTTCGTTGCTCTTGTTGCCAAGTGCTTTTCGCAGTTTGTGACAGATTGAACTTGCGTCAATGAGCTGAACTTTTCCCTTGCGTTCATCTCGCTTGTTCTTGCTCAGAATCCAAATATATGTTGCAATTCCTGTGTTGTAAAAGAGGTCTGTAGGAAGTGCGATAATCGCCTCTATCAAGTCATTTTCCAAAAGCCAGCGTCTTATCTGGCTTTCACCGCTCGAAGTTCCGCCGGAAAAAAGCGGGCTTCCGTTTTCTATGATTGCACAGCGTCCGTTGTCTGAAAGTTTGTCTACAGCAGACTGTATGAACAAAAGCTGCATGTCGCCTGAACCGGGTAGTCCTGCGGGGAATCTGCAATGAGGTGCTTTTTTGTATTCAGCGCGAACGGCATCCTCAACACCTGTCTTGGCTTCTTTTCCGCCCCACGGAGTCCCAAAAGGCGGATTTTCTATTACAAAGCGCATTCTTGTGTCCGCATAGCAGTCCTGCTTCATAGTGTCCACAAGTTTTACATGTCTTGCGTCCTGGCCTTTTATAAGCATTTCCGCCATGCACATTGCAAAGGATTCTGGGTTCACTTCCTGTCCGTAAAGGCGCACTCTTGCCGTCGGATTGAATGACTTGATTGCGCTGTAACTTGTAGAAAGCATTCCGCCGGTTCCACAGGCCTGGTCAAGAATCGTGACTTCCTTTTCTTCCTGATTAAGGTCCTCGCAGCCTTCGCTCAGCAAAACGCTTACCATAAGGCGGATAATGTCGCGGCCTGTGTAGTGGTCGCCGGCTTCCGCATTTTCTGAGAACTTACGGATAAGGTCTTCAAAAATGTAGCCCATCTTGATGTTGTCGATTGTGTCGGGGCTGAGGTCAATTTCGCTGAATGCCTGAACGACTGTGTAAAGACAGTTGTTCTTGTTCATCTTGTCAATTTGCTTATCAAATTCAAGATTGGAAATGATTTCCTGAGCGTTTGCGGAAAAGCCTGAGATGTATGACTTGAAATTTGCCTCCAGTTTGTCTGAATCATTTAAAAGCTCTGTAAGATCATATTTGCTGGTATTGTAGAACTGATAGCCTGCAATCTTCTGCATTTTAAGAATCGGTGTCTTTGGGTTTTTCTCGTAGGCGGCAACAACTTTTGCCTTGGACTTTGCAAGTGCACACTCAAAGCGGCGGATAATCGTCATGGGAATAATTACGTCTTTGTATTTGTCGCTCTGGTAAGTGCCGCGCAGTCTGTTTGCCACGCTCCAAATCATATTCACTTCGGCCGAAACATCTACCGGATTTTCGTCAAGATTTATTTCAGACATTCTGGGGATTCCTTGTTGCTTTGTCGCGGGCTATTGTATCATAAAAAAACAGTTTTGG
>CAZKPZ010000052.1:0-18306 GCA_964554745.1 uncultured Treponema sp.
TCGCTGCGTTCTCTCTTGAACGGCGTTTCCGACATTATCCATTATAATTCTCCTGTAAAGAAAGATACGAACAAATATAACGTATAGTTCGGATAAACTCAATCGCGTCTGCCTTTTTATTGTCTTTACAGTCTTGTGTAAGTGCAGGAACTTCATTATAATTAAAGTCATTATGATAGTAATGAAGTTCGGCGGCTCTTCTGTAGCCAATTCTGAGCGGATACGCCATGTTGCACAGATTATACAGGCGTATAAGAGTGAAAGACCTGCTGTTGTCTTGAGCGCAATGGGTGACACCACCGACTACCTCTTGGAGGCGGCTGAGCTGGCTGTTCAGGGCAAGGTTGACATTGCCAATGTGGAAAAGCTCCACTTGGACACAGCACGTGAACTGGAGATAGACGTTCCTGCCATAAAGGAGCTTTTGGGCGAGCTTACTACGTTGCTTACGGGGATTTCCATGCTCCGCGAGCTTACCAAGCGCACACGCGACTATCTTGTCTCTTTCGGCGAAAGGATGAGCGTGCGCATGATGGCGGCCTATCTTGAAAAGCTTGGTACTCCTGCCACATACTATGATGCCTGGGACGTAGGAATCATAAGTGACTCCAACTATATGTCCGCCGAACTGCTTCCTGAGGTGTGGGAAAACATTCCCAAGGCCTTGAACCCGTATAAAGAAGGACTGTCAAATTCAATCCCGATTGTCACGGGCTTTATCGCCAAAGACAAGAAGGGCATAATCACCACGCTCGGCCGCGGCGGCAGCGACTTGACTGCAACGATTATCGGCTCTGCGATGGGCGCAAAAGAGATTCAGACGTGGAAAGACGTTGACGGCATTATGACCACTGACCCGCGCGTTGTAAAAGAAGCCCGCCCTGTGCCGGAAGTCACTTATGAGGAAGCCCAGGAGCTTGCCATGTTCGGCGCTCAGGTGCTGCACCCGCGCAGCATGACCCCTTGCCGCAAGACAGGTACGCCTGTGCGCGTAAAGAATTCCTACAACATCAAGAGTCCCGGCAGCATCATTGTGGAAAAGCACAGCGGCGAGCGCCCCCTGGTTACTGCGATTACAAGCGTAAAGAACATCAACCTGATAGACATAGAGTCCAGCCGCATGCTTGGCGCGGCAGGATTCCTTGCGCACATATTCAACCAGTTCCTCAAGTGGGACATCAGCATTGACGTGGTTGCGACAAGTGAAGTCTCCGTCAGCCTTACGGTAAGCGGCAAGACAGACCTTTCCGGCGTTGTGCCTGATTTGGAACGTGTAGGCAATGTGCAGGTTAAGAAAGACAAGGCGATTGTCACGATAATTTGTGATGCCGCGCACTCAAGCGGTACTCTGGCATCTTCATTTGCGGCTCTTGAAAAGGAAGGCGTGAATGTTCAGATGATAAGCCAGGGTGCAAGCAAAGTGAACATCAGCTTTATTGTGAATAACGATGAAGCCGACAAGGTTGTGAGCATCTTGCACCGTGCTCTGTTTAAGTAAAAAATAAGAGAATTGATTATGCCAAAGCTGGACTGTCTTCCTGTAGCGGCGAGAAGTCAAACTTCTTGCTGCCGCAGATAGGGCAGACCCAGCTTTCATCTATGTCTTCAAAGGCTGTGCCTTGGGTAATTTCTGATTCTGAATCGCCTACTGCCGGATCATATATGTATCCGCAGATTTCACATTTGTATTTCTGCATGAATAAAACTAACCTTGATATCTATTGTATCATGATACGTCTATTTTGAAAAGATTATAAAGTGGTTTTCGATTAGCCACTCTTTTAGCCCTTCGTTCCAGTGAAAGGCCTGCATGAACTTGCCGTTGGTCATGCCAAAGCCGTGTCCGCCCCAGTCGTAGCGGGCAAAGGTAACGCTGATGCCCTTTGCGGTCAGCGCCGCATAAAGCCGCTCGCTGTTCTCGTATATTACAACCGGGTCATCGCGGCAGGCAAGCAAATAGACTGGCGGCATATCAGCCGGTATTTGCAGTTCCATGGAAAACAGGTCCTTCTGTTCTTGAGTGGGGGAAGAGCCGAGTAGGCTTTTGCGCGACCATTTGTGGCCGATGTCGTTCTGCATGGACACAACCGGGTAGACAGGGATTACAAAGTCCGGGCGCAGGCTTACGTTTGTGTTTATTCCGATTTTGGCAAGCTCATTTGTCCTGCCGGCAAACGCCCCTGCCCAGGTGACCAGATGCCCGCCTGCAGAAAAGCCGATGAGTCCCACCTTTGCCGTGTCTATTCCGTAGCTGGCTGCATTCTCGCGCACAAGTTGTATGGCGCGCTGCACGTCCTGCATCATGGCAGGGTAGTGGTAGTTGTCCCAGGCTACGCGGTAGCGCAGGACGAACGCCGTTACCCCGATGGAGTTGAACCATCGGGCGCTTGTGTGACCTTCGTTGTATGTGCCGAGATGGTGGTAGCTGCCGCCCGGGCAGATGATTACGGCGGTGCCGTTTGGCTTGTCCGGCAGAAAGGCTTCCATGAGCACTCTGTTGCCCCTCATCTGCCGTACGCCCTTCCAAATCATAATGTTCTTGCGGCTTTCGGCGCACAGCGAAGCCGTAAA
This sequence comes from uncultured Treponema sp., assembly GCA_964554745.1. Classification (GTDB taxonomy): domain Bacteria; phylum Spirochaetota; class Spirochaetia; order Treponematales; family Treponemataceae; genus Treponema_D. The sequence continues at coordinate 2,572 of CAZKPZ010000052.1, forward strand.
AGACAGCAAAAGAAGAACCAGCACTGCGATGCGGCAGACGAAGCGTCTCATACTATCTTGTAGTCCCTCAAATAGGCTTCTGCGGAAATCTCGTCGTGCATCTTTTTGGTAATTGCCCTGGAGCCGTGCTGCGGCCCAAGTTCCGCAAAGTCCGCGATATTGATTTGCGGCAGCATGTGTATGTCGTACAGGTAGCGCTCAGTCCGGTTATAGGCAAAAAATGCGTCATGCTTGCCAAGGCCGTATTTGTCGTTGCCGCCGATATACACAGGCTGCACGGCGGCTCCTGTCTCCCATGCAATGCGCGCCGCTCCCCGCTTGTAGGGATTTGTGCCGTGGCGAGGCGTACGCGTGCCTTCCGGGAAGATAATCATGCAGTTCCCCTCGTCAAGGGAGCGTTTGCAGTCAATCAGAAGCTTTTCCCAGCCTTCGTCATTCACTGTGTACAACTGCCGTATCATGCCGAGCAGTATAGTCTTCTTGAGCTGTGCGTTCGCGATACAGTCCGCATTCGGAATGAGCGAAATAAGAAACACCACGTCAAGAAGCGACGGATGGTTTGCAACAACGACTTTACCCTGCAGCTGTCTGTATTTCTTTCTGTCGTCCACCTGCATGCGCATTACGCCCAGCACTATCATGCAGCCTGTAAAAAAACGGAACGTTGCGGACACAAGCGCCCGCGCGTACTTGCGGAACTTTTGCGCCGGGTGGAATGTGAGCTTCATGAGCGGAAAGACCAGGCAGACCAACAGCACAGAGCCTGTACCGAACAGGAGAAACATAAGAATCTTGCAAAAACATGCCCATCCGTACAGGAAGATGTTCTTTATCTTGGGGAGGTCGTCAGTGCTGTAGCGGTAGCCGTACTTGTCTTTTTTCATTTATCTGGCTTTATCTGACAAGCTTGCGGTACACGGTCTTGTGCGGACGGTCTGCGTCGTCACCAAGCATCTTGCGCCGCCACTCCGCGTAGTCGCTCCAGCTGCCCTCGAACCACTGCACTTCGCTGTTGTTCTCGAACGCAAGGATATGCGTGCAGATACGGTCAAGGAAGTAGCGGTCGTGGCTTATGACGAGCACGCAGCCGGCAAAGGCGTTGATTGCCTCTTCGAGCGAGCGCGTTGTCGCAATGTCAAGGTCGTTGGTCGGTTCGTCCAAGAGCAGAACGTTTCCGGCTTCCTTGAACATCAAGCCCATGTTCAGGCGGTTCTTCTCGCCGCCTGAAAGCACAGACACTTTCTTGCTCTGCTCAGGGCCGTTAAAGTTGAACCAAGAGCAGTAGGCGCGGCTGTTCACCTCGCGCACGGCTCCGTTAAGCGGTCTGCCCTTTTCGTCAACGGCACCTAGCTTTACCAAATCCGCACCGCCTGAAAGCGTTTCCCAGACGGTCTTGTTCGGGTCAAGCTTGCCGCGCATCTGGTCAACGTAAACAAGCTTTACAGTCTCGCCCACCTTGATAGTTCCGCTGTCAGGCTTTTCTTCGCCTTCTGTTCCGTCCGGCATGGCGACTTTCTGCCCTGCCGCACTGGCAATCATCTTAAAGAGCGTTGTCTTACCGGCACCGTTCGGTCCTACAATGCCGACAACGGCACCTGCCGGAATGTGGAAGTCCAGGTTTTCGAACAATACGCGGTCATCGAATGACTTCGTGAGCTTTTCCGCGTCAATTACGGCGTTGCCAAGGCGCGGCCCTGCCGGAATGGAAATCTCGTTGTCGCGCAGCTTAATTCTCTTGTTCTCTTCGGCAAGAAGCTGCTCGTACTTGGTGATGTGCTCCTTGTGCTTGGCCTGCCGCCCCTTTGCCCCGGCGTGAATCCACTCAAGCTCTTCCTTCATCTCGCGCTGTCTGGTGGAAGCCTGCTTTTCTTCAAGCTCAAGGCGCTTTTGCTTTGCCTCAAGCCAAGCGGAGTAGTTGCCCTTGAACGGATAGCCTTCGCCTCTGTCCATCTCAAGAATCCAGCCGGCCACGTTGTCAAGGAAGTAGCGGTCGTGAGTAATGGCGATTACTGTGCCCTTGTAGTTCTGCAGGTGGCGCTCAAGCCATGCGACAGTCTCCGCGTCAAGGTGGTTTGTCGGTTCGTCAAGCAGCAGAATGTCCGGCTGCTGCAAGAGCAGGCGGCACAAGGCCACGCGGCGGCGCTCACCGCCGGAAAGCACGTCTACCACCTGCTCCGGCGGCGGACAGCGCAGTGCGTCCATGGCAAGCTCCAGGTTTGCGTCCAAGTTCCACGCATCTGCGGCATCGAGCTTTTCCTGCAGTTCCGCCTGACGGGCACCCAGCTTGTCATAGTCCGCGTCGGGGTCTCCGAATGCCTCGTTCACCTTGTCGAATTCTGCAAGCAAATCAGTAATGGGCTTTACGCCTTCCATGACGATTTCTTTTACTGTCTTGCCGGCCTCAAGCTGCGGTTCCTGTTCCAGATAGCCCATGGAATAGCCCTCAAGCAGTCTTGTCTCACCTGTGTAGTCTTTGTCTATGCCTGCAAAGATTTTAAAAAGAGAAGACTTACCGGCACCGTTCTCGCCGATAACGCCAATCTTTGCTCCTAAATAGTAAGAAATGCTTATGTCCTTTAAGACAACTTTTGTCCCGTAAGCGCGGGAAACCCTGTCCATCGTGTAAATAATCTTCTTGTCGTCTACAGTCTTAGCCATGGCTATATGATACAGTAAAAGAAAGGCTTCCGCAAGGGAATACGTGTTACTAGGCTGGATGTGCCTGTGTTACTAAGAGGGCGTGTCTGTGTTACTGGGCTAACACTGCCTTGCCCCCCTGAGCTGGATGCGCCTGTGTTACTAAGAGGGCGTGCCTGTGTTACTAGGCTAACACAGCCTTACCCCCTTTGCTGGGTGCTGCTCCGCGCACGTCCAGTGCCAGATTGGCTTTGCAAGCGCATTGCTGAATGGCTGTGTGCGGTTAAAGTCCGGCAGCCAGCTGGTGTCATCGCTCAAGTCCTGATAGAACAGGTACTCAAAGCAGTATGAGTCTATGAGCTTTTTTAGCTCTGTGTCTTCCTGCTCGTTTACGAGTCTGTTCTGGAAGGCTGCAAGGGAATGCCTGCGCTTTTCAAGCTTGTCTTCCGCCTCGTTGAAGGGCACCGGTGTGTACTGAGACATCAGCGAAATGCAGGCTCTGCCGTCGGCATGGCTCTTGAGCCAGTCTAAGGCGGTGATGGTGTCGTCCATTCTTCCCGGTAAAAACAGGTGGCGGATTATCACGCCGGACATGATTTTTTCTTTTGTCTCTTTGCCTTTCTTGACTTTTATTATCTTGAGGGGGCTGTTGTTAAGCATCCATCTTATGGCTTTTTTTGCCGTTGCCGGGTAGTCTTCTGCGGCAAATAGCTCTTTGCTCATAATCGGGTTCAAGGTCTTTAAATCTGGCAGCCAGATGTCAACAAGCCCTTTGAGCAGTTCCAGCATTTCAACGGATTCGTATGCGCTTGAATTCCAGGCAAAGGGAATGGTCACGCCTTCTTGCTTGGCTTTTCTTATGCCGTCCGCAATGGCCGGTATATGCTGGCTGCCGGTAATGAGGTTGATGTTTTCAGCACCTGCTTTTTGCAGTGCAAGGCAGATTTTTGCAAATTCGTCGCTGCTGACTTCCGCCCCCATTCCGTCCTGTGAAATCTGGTAGTTCTGGCAGAAGGAACAGCGCAACGTACAGCCTGTAAAAAAGATTGTGCCGCTGCCTGAGAACACGGTGCCCAGCGGCTCTTCGCCAAACTGCAGGCAGGCTGACGCAATACGTACTGCGCCTGATTCTCCGCACCAGCCCGTTTTGCCGGCGGCTCTGTCAACGCCGCAGTTACGCGGGCATTGGGTGCAGTGTGCGTATAAGTCCTGCGGCATTACAGGTCATCCTGGCTGAGAAGCGGAATGTTGTTCTTGCTGAGAATCTGTACAGTCTCTTCCTGCCGGTCTGTCTTCATCACGATGTTCGCGCCCTCGTGGTTGATGGAAAGTCCGTAGATGTAGGTGATGTTGATGCCGGCGCTCAGCACAAGGTTCACTACGTTCTGCAGTCCGCCTATGACGTTGGGCACGGAGACCCCCACGACATCGCTCTTTTTGCTTGTGATTCCCTTCTGCTTGAGCACCTGGTAGGCTTTGTCGGTGTCGTCCACCAGAATGCGCAGTACGCCAAAGTCGTTGGTGTCTGCAAGGCTTGCGGATACCAGGTTTATTTTTTCGTCGGCAAGAATCTTAAGCACTTCGCCCAGCTTGCCGCTTTTGTTTTCAAGGAATACAGACAACTGCTTTATGAACATATTTGTTACCCCCTGTACAAGTTTCGTTTGTCGGTCACGTGTTTGGTCTTTCCGTCGGAATGAGTCAGCGCGTTAGGCTGCACCAGGCTGACTTTTGCGTTCAGTCCCAGGCTCTCGCGCAGACGGTCATGAATCTGGCGCGAAAGGTTTTCCAGCTTGGAAACTTCGTCCGAGAAGAAGTCTTCGTCTACTTCGACCTGCACTTCAAAGGTGTCTGTGTTGTTCACGCGGTCCACGACTATCATGTAGTGCGGCGTTGTTCCCTCTACGGTGAGCAGAGCGGCTTCTACCTGTGACGGGAATACGTTTACGCCGCGTATGATGAGCATGTCGTCAGTACGGCCCTTAAAGCGCTGGATGCGCGCGCTTGTTCTGCCGCATTCGCAGCGGCTGGTCTCTATGCTGGTAAGGTCTTTCGTGCGGTAGCGCAGGAGCGGCATTCCTGTCTTGGTGAGAGTTGTGATTACGAGTTCGCCGGTCTGACCTTCGCCTAGCGGCTTGAGTGTCGCAGGGTCGATTATCTCCGGCAAAAAGTGGTCTTCCCAGATGTGCAGTCCCTTGTGGTATTCGCAGTCCGCGGCGACTCCCGGCCCCATCACTTCGGTGAGTCCGTAAATGTCGAATGCCTTGATGTGCAGCTGCTTTTCGATGGAAGCGCGCATTTCTTCTGTCCACGGCTCTGCGCCGCAGATGGCCGTCCTGAGCTTGATTTTGTCGGTAAGACCGGACTTCTGCAGGTCTTCCGCAATGTGCAGCAGGTATGACGGCGTGCATGTGATTGCCGTTGCGCCGCAGTCAATCATCATGTCTATCATTTTCTTGGTGTTGCCGGTGGACATAGGTATGACGAGCGCACCAAGGTATTCCGCGCCGTAGTGTGCGCCAAGTCCTCCTGTGAACAGCCCGTAGCCGTAGCCGACTTGTATGATGTCGTCTCTTGTAATGCCTGCCATGGAAAGGCAGCGGGCGGCGCACTCAGACCAAATCTCGATGTCGCGTCTGGTGTAGACTGCGATTTTGGGTTTGCCGGTCGTGCCGCTGGAAGCATGCACGCGCACCAGCTCTGACTTGGGGGCTGCCGCAAGCCCGAACGGATATGCGGCGTTCAGGTCTTCGTAGGTGGTGAAGGGTAGTTTGTACAGGTCGTCTATGCCCTGTATGTCGCCCAGCTCAAGTCCTGCTTCCTGCATCTTCTTGCGGTAGGACGGCACGTTGTGATAAACGCGCTCAACAGTCTTTACCAGGCGCTTGCTCTGCAGCTCGCGGAGCTGTTCCCTGTCCATTGTCTCTTTTGGTTCGTTCCACATCATGGTATTTTTTATGCGCCCTGCCTCTGGCGGCAAGCGCAGTTCTCCATAGCTTAAGTTTGTTTATTTTTTCTGGGTGGCTCTGCCCAAGGCAAAGGCTTTTTTGTTCATCTCCAGAAACTGGGGCTTTACGCAGTCCGCAAGGGCGGCTAGCCATTCGTCTTCTGAAATGTCCTTGTAGTATGTGGAAAATCGCCCCATCAGCACGATGTTCGCGGCTTTTGCAGAGCCTGCTTCCAGTGCGAGCGAAAGTGCGTCCATGGCGTCTACGTGAGCGCCGGCCTCCTGCATTTTCTGCACCAGCTGTTCGGGGTATTCCGCCGCCCCTGTTATTACCGGCATCGGGTCAAGGCGCTGTTCGTTTACGATTACTGTTCCGCCTTTCTTAAGGTTCTGCATATAGCGGGCGGCTTCAAGCAGCTCAAACGATATGATGTAGTCCGCCTCTCCGTTGTCTATTACCGGGGAGTACACTTTGCCGTCGGAAAAGCGCACGTAGGTGACGACGCTGCCGCCTCTCTGGCTCATGCCGTGAACCTCGGACACTTTTACGTCATATCCTTTTTTGAGGACTACCTGCCCTAAAAGTTTGCTGGCCAGGAGAGAACCTTGCCCTCCGACTCCGACTATCATCACGTTTGTGGTCATAAATTCCTCTTATCTAGAGTTTTTGAATTCGCGTCTATCAGTCTAGCATAGATTAAAGAGCAAATCTAGCACAATGGCAGATAATGTGGTAAAATAGTTGCATGCTTAAATACGTGCTCAAGCGGATTGCGCTGATGTTTTTGAGTCTGTTCGTCATAATGACCATGCTCTTTGTTCTGATTAGGCTTCTGCCTAATCCTGTGGAGGCGGTGGCCGGCGGTTATGACAAGGCTCTGCGCGATATGCGCGAGGCGTGGGGCTACAACAAGCCGCTTCTGGTGCAGTACGGTATCTTTTTGCGCAGTGTATTTACGCGCTGGGACTGGGGCTTCTGCACTTCCATGGGCTCGTTCCTGCAGCCTGTGACTGAATATATAGGCGGCAAGCTGCCTGCGACAGTTTACGTTAATGTTTTTTCTGTGCTGATTTCTGTTCCTCTGGGAATGGTCTTCGGTATTGTTGCCGCGGTGAATAAAAATAAATGGCCTGACCATGTGCTGCAGGTGTTCATCATGCTGTTCATTTCGGTGCCGGCCTTTATCTATGCTTTTCTTTTGCAGTATTTTGTGGGCTACAAGCTGGGGCTGTGTCCTCTGGTGTTCAAGGACGGCAACGACTGGTTTTCGTGGCCGATGTTCCATTCCGCTATAATGCCGATTCTTGCGCTCTCATTCGGGCCTGTCGCCGGCAATATGCGCTTGATTCGCGCGGAGCTTACGGAGCAGCTTACGAGTGAGTACATGCTGCTCGCACGCACCAAGGGGCTGACGCGGCGGCAGGCTACGGTGCGCCATGCGCTGCGTAATTCACTTGTGCCGCTGATGCCGTCGTTCCTGGGGGAATTCATTGGCATACTCGGCGGTTCGATGATTATAGAACAGATTTTTGCAGTGCCGGGAATCGGGCGCACGTATGTGCAGTCTATTGCCGTAAAGGACTACAGTGTGTTCATGGCAATCTCAATGTTCTATGTGACGATTGGCCTTGCGGCTGGAATTGTAAGCGACTTGAGCTACGGCTTTATTGACCCGCGAATCCGCATGGGCGGCGGCAAGACCGGCACGGAGTAAGCCGTTGTGTGACGGTAGGCTCTGCTTACAGCGCTTTCCAGATAAGGCGGTTGTCCTGCATCTCGCAGGTGACTTTGCCGTTGTTGTACAGGCGCGAAAGGTAGGAGCGGATTGTGGTGCCGATAAGAATGTACTGGCTGAATCTCATTTTTAGTCCTGCAAAGTCTGCCACCGCTTTGAGTATTTCTTCGTAGCAGCGCGGTTTTTGGCTGAGTGTCTTTAGTATCAGTGTTTCCGTTTCAAGGGTTATAAGCTTGTTGACTTCTGCCAGCGCAGGGAGCTGTTCTCTGGGGCACTTTTCTCCGTGAGAGGGGATATAGAAGTCTGCGTCTGTGTTTTCGATTTTTTCTATTGATTCCCTGAAGAGCTGTTCGTCCTGCATGAAGGGTATCCAGTACTTTTTGATTACTTTGATGCCGAAGAATGCGTCGCCCAGAAAGAATGTCTTTTTACCGCTCTGCTTTTCTGTTACGAGGATGCCGACTTGGTCGTAAAAGTGCCCCGGCAGGCTGATTGGCTTGATTGTTGTGTCTCCTGCGTCTATTGCTTCGCCTGTAAGCAGACGGTCAACCTTGCATGGCTTTGCGGTCGTGTAGACCGGTGTGTCCATTGCACAGAAATGTCTGCCGCCCCAGTAGATGTCGGGAACTAATGCCGGATTTTCTATAAATATGCTTTCGGTCGGGGGCGCCCAGATTTGCGCTCCGGTGAGCGACTTGATGGCAAGGTTGCCCCCTACGTGGTCGGAATGTCCGTGTGTGTTTATAACGGCTTTTACCTGTTTGCCTGGAAAAAGCGCCTGTATGTCGTTTACCACGGATATTCCGAATTCCTCGCTGTCACCTGAGTCGATGATAAAAAGCGAGGAGTCACCCCAGACGACACCGGTGTTTGTGCTTTTGCTCAAATAGCCGGTGTGTTCTGTAAGGGGGCAGAAGTCTTCCTTTGCCATGTGCCTGTTAGTTAATCTTTGCTATTTCGATTGTCTTGACAGTGTAGTCGTACTCTCTTCCGTTGATTACGAATTTGAGGTTGCTGCCGACTTTGCTGTCCAAGAGCTTGTCACCAAGCGGAGAAATGTATGAGATAATTCCCTGCTCCGGCGCGGACTCAAACGGTCCGAGAATCGTATATGTCGCGTCGCTGTTGTCTTTGTTGTCGTGTACGGTGACTTTAGTTCCGAATGAGACAATAGATGTCGTGACGCTTGTCGGGTCAAAGATAACTGCGCGTGCAAGCTCGTTCTTAAGGTGTTTGAGGTTTTCCTGCTGGATATGCTGAGCTTCTTTTGCGGAAATGTATTCAGCATTTTCCTTAAGGTCTCCCTTTTCGCGTGCGGCGGAAATTTCGTCTGCAATCTGCGGCAGGACAACCTTTTCGATGTTTTCGGCTTCCTTCTGCTTTTCTTCTTTCATGCGGGCGGTGCAGTAAATGCCGTTCTGCTTTTCCTGCTTTACTTCTGTTACAGGGAAGATAAAGTTCGGCCACTTGTCGAGGATGCCCTTTCTGAGGCCCTGCTTGTATGTGTAGTCCAAGTCCTTAACGTCGTTCACCATCTTGAACATGCGCTGCGCAACGTCTTCGCCGGAGCTGGTGATGTATTCCAAGATAAGGTTCTTGTCATCCGCCTTCTTTCCAAAGAGCAGCGCGCAGGCGTTCTTGATTGTCTTTTTGTTGTCCGTGGTGTTGACGTGGTTTTCAATTTCACGGTAGCAGTATGCAATCACGTTCACGATTGTCTGCAGCTGCTTCTCGTACGGAATGTCAACCTGTTTGAACCAGTCCGCATCGCGGTATTCCTTAAAGAAGTAGATGACTGCATCGCGGTTGTTGCGGTAGTCCTCAAAGCTGTCTTTGACAAGTGTTTGTACTTTGTCGGTCTTGTTCGCATCGATAAGGCTCTTGAGCAGATTTGCCTGCAATACAACCGGGAAGAGCTTTACAAACTGAGTGTCCCAGTCAGCGAGCTGCCGTACGTTTGCGATAAAGTCCGCCTTGAGGTTTGTGTTCTTGGAGTCTTTAAGCCCGAGGTATGCCTCGCAGGCGTCAAGGTGTCTGTAGAGCTGCTCGAATGTGAATGCCGCCGGGTTGTGGAAGCTGGTAATCTTCTTTGAGATGTTCTGTACTGTCAGATATGCGGCAAGTACCTGCTCGTCTCCGTTTGACTCTGATTTGAGGAAGCTCGCAAAGTAGTTGAACATGTCGATGAATGACTCGTCGCTCTTGCTTGTCTCGTCATCATTTGCAAAGCGCATGAAGATGTCAATCTTTGAGAAGAAGTCCTTTTCTGCCTTGAACTCTGTGTTGAGACGTTCTTCCTGTGTAATTTCGTGGTCGCGCACCATGTACATGTCGATGTTGTCCGGTGTAACGCCGAAAGCTGAGTCTTTCTTGGTCAGCTCGTTCTCTGCCTTTGCGTGCCAGCTTGTCCATTCGCCGGCAGAGAGAATTGACGGAACAAGCTCCGCCTTGATTCTCTTCATGTCGCAGCGGTTGTCAAAGCTCTTGATTATGAGTTTGAGCGTCAGTGCGACGTCTGCCTTTACGCACTTTGCCAGTTCTTCCTTGTGCATAGTGGCTTTCTTGACCCAGATGTGATCCTTTGAAAGCGGCTGGAGCGCGTTGATGGCCATCTCAAGCTTCATCTGCTTTACGCCGACTTTCTTTCCGAACTGGATGGTAAGGTCATCGCCCTGTACTTTGCGGATGATTCCGACTCCCCACGAGCGGTGGAATACGTAGTTCTTTGCATCGAAGGCAATGTGCTTCTCAAAGTCGTTGATAGCCTCGAACACGTCGCGGAATGACTGGTTGAGGTTTGATCTCTTGATGTATTCGTCCAGATGGCTGTGGTTCTTGTACTTTTCCTTGTAGCACTCGACGATTTCGTCTCTGTAGTTCTTTTCCTTAGGATCAATGTTGAGGACAAGCTTGAGAATTTCGATGGCGACGTCCCAGTTGCCTTTTCTCTTGTAGTCCTGGTACAACTCGAACATAAGTCCTGCAGACTTGTCTTCGCTGACGTTCTTTGCAATCTTTTTCTGGAGCATGAAGAAGAAGTCAGTTTCCTGCGGGATTTCCTGTACAAGCTTTGTCCAGACAGCCTTTATCTGCGCGATGTTCTTTGTTGAGGTTCGGTCCGCTGTCGCAATATAGCGGAGAATAGCCTTTCTGAAGAACGTAATGGCAAGGTCCTTGTTGCCCTGAGAGTCGTAGCGCTCGGCAAGGACTTTTGCAATCTCCGCTTCTTCAAAGTCCACCTGTATGATTTTTTCGTACAAGTCCCAGACCTTGTCGTTGTTTGTGTCTTTGTAGTAATCGGCAAGCTTTCTGAGTGCGAAGATGTTTTCAGGGTTCTCGTCCAGAATTGTCTCGCAGATGTATTCTACCAGCTGTTCCTTGTGGTTCTTTTCAAAAATGTCGACAAGGGTCACCAGTTCGTTGTTTTCAAGCGTATGCTCGCGGAGTGAGATCATTCCTGAGAAGTAAAGGGCAACGATGCTTTCTTTTGTGTGCTGAAGCTGCTCGTCACAGATAGCCTTGATTTCCGTTTCAGAACCGTCCGCACGGATTTTCTCTAGCTTTTCGGCAAGTTCCATCAAGTTGTTTTTTGTGAAGCCGCTGATTCCAGCCCTTGTCCATGTTTCTGCCTTCAGCATTTCACGCACGGAATTCTCAAGTTCTTCTGACATAAAGTACTCCTAATAAAAAATAAAAAACGTCTATGCGTTCCCCGCATAAAGTGTATAAATGTTCTTGTCCAGAATCTTTATCTTCAGCAGGACCTCATGAATCTTCGCACTGCTCTCCTGGGCGAGGTCATAGTAGTCTATCAGCCAAAAATACATATTCAGAAGTCGAGGCTTAATGAGCGAACTGTTGTTGTTCGGATCCTTAAGTTCGTTCTCTTTTGCATAGATATCCTGCTTAAGCCGCCCGACTTCCTGCGACTTAAGCTGCCGTCTTACGTTGAACACGCTGTAGAGCGTTCCGTACACGGGAATCCATTCCAAAAGTTCTGCTCCCATATAGCCCTGGAGCGAAACCATAGCCACCAGTTTGTTTATCAGAGGTGACTCCAAGAATGTAAGATCAACCTTTTCCGGGTCAAGAAAAAACGCTTCGCGGAATATAACCTTCGCGCTTTTGTCCTCACCGCACAATTCGTAGCAGTCTGCCATTTCCGCCAGTATCTCCGCCCTTCCGGGTACGCTGGCATTCGCTTCCGTCAGAAACTTGAGCGCCTGTTCAAAGTCGCCGAGCTGTTTGTAGCAGAAGCCTATTTTTCTGCACACTTCAGCATGGAGCAGCGAGTCTGCGTTGCCGGTGTTCGTCTTGTCCAGAAGTTTTCCGTATTGCTCAAGCGCAGTCGAGAAAACTTTTTTTATGAAAGCGTATACGGTCCGCTCCGAAGGTTTTTCTTCCCGGGAGATGCGAACTTTAAAACGTTTCCAGTGGTTTATGAGACTTTCGCCCTGCTCAAAAGGCTCCATGCCGTCGAGCCTTTCCATTGTGTCTCGCCAAAATGAACAGCAGCTGGCAGCAAATACTAAATCATGGTTGTCTAAATCATTTGTAAGTGCTTCTTCAAGCGCAGCCTGAGCTTCGCGTAACTTTCCATCCGCAACGAGGGCATATGCCGAAGAGAGGGTAGAATCTGATTGTGCAACCATAAATTTTATTATAGCGAAAAGAGCTTTTTAGTCAATGCGTTTTCAGCAAAAAAGAGTATACATTTTTAATGATTTTTATATTCGTTGTCAAGACCTTTTCTGCATATATACGAAAATTAGTTAAGGTTTTTTAATTTTTATGCAGAAAAGTGCTTTTTTACGTTTTATGCAGTATGTGAATCATAACTCGTTTCATAATGTCATTGGCGTCTATCCTTGCGCCTGTTGCAGATGCAAGTTTTTCCGGCAGTTTCTTTTCTATTAGAGTCAAACAGGAGAGCAAATCCGGGTTAAAGGTTCCGCATTCTCCGTTCATAATCATTTTCATGGCTTCTTCGTGCGTGTAGGCCCGCTTGTAGCTTTTGCGCGAGGTCAGCACGTCGTAGGTGTCGGCAAGCGAGACCACCTGTGCGGAAATCGGAATGTCGTCTTTCTTGAGGTTGTCCGGGTAGCCGTGTCCGTTCCAGCGCTCGTGATGCCATCGGCATATTTCGCTGGCAGTGATAAAGAGCGGATTATCCTTGTAGCCTGGCATGGAGCGGAACATGTCGTGTCCCTTTACTGTGTGCTTGTGAATAATGTCTTCCTCGTCGGGAGTAAGGGCTTCCTGCTTTTTTAATATTTCTTCCGGCACAAAGAGCATGCCTATGTCGTGCAGCGCTGCCGCCGAGGTAATCATGTTTATTTCTTCGGAAGTTATCTTGTATTCGCCCGAATAGCGCAAAAGCCCCTTTAGCAGAATCTCGCTTAGCATCTGCACGCGCGCCACGTGGAGCGGGTCTTCGTAGCAGCGCTGTTCCACGGCGTGAATAAGAATTTCCATAATCGAGATGTCGTTTTTCTCGTGGTTAAACAGCTCGTCCGCTACGGCTTTTACCAAATTCCTCTGCTGGCCGTAATAGTTTATGGTCTTCATCACGCGCTGTATAACCAGGACGTTTTCGAAGGGGCGGGCGATATAGTCAACCGCGCCAAGTTCGTACGCCTTTGCAACTGCCTTGCGGTCGCTTTCTGCCGAGATGACGACCACTGGAATCGTCTTGAGCCAGCCTTCGGCCTTCATGTGCTTGAGCACGCCGTAGCCGTCTATGTTGGGCATTACTATGTCTAGAAGAACGAGGTTTATTTTTGTATTGTACTGGGCAAGCAGGCTTATTGCTTCTGCTCCGTCTTTTGCCTCCAAAAGATTAAAGCCATTTTGCAGGATTTGAGAAAGAATGTTGCGGTTTATTTCTGCATCGTCAGCAATGAGTACTACAGGCAGACCGTTATCTTCCATGGCTTGACTCCCAGCTTGAACTTTTTATATACGGGTACTCTTCTATGGTAAGGGCTAGGCAAGAGTTTTGTCAAGCTTAAAATTCGGGAGAAAGCCTAAGGTCGGCCTTAGATGAATCTCTGCGCGGGGCTTACAATCCACAGCGCTTTCAGCGTCTTTTTGCCTGTGTTTTCTATTGTATGCGGTGCTCCGGCCGAAAAGTTCACGCTGTCGCCTTCGTTAAGTTCGTACTCCTTGTTCTCGTACTTGAGCTTTGCCGTTCCTTCTATAATAAAGCCCAGTTCCCGCCCTAAATGTCCGTAGTGTCCTCGGTGCGTCTCAGAGCCGACCGGTATGGTGACAAGATAGCTTTCAATGGAATGCTGCCCGTCTTTTTCGTTGGGCTGGGCAACCTCTTCGTAGATTATGTCTTCTTCATGCAGTTCGCGGCGTTCGCCGTGGCGGATAATAGCCACCGGTCTTCTGCGGCTGTATTCCTCAAACAGATATTCCAGATTGATGTCCAATACGTTTGCGAGGGAGAGCAGTGTGTCTATCGCCGGGGAAACGCGGTTTCGCTCTATCTGTGAAACCAAGCTTTCGCTTACCCCTGCCTGTTGGGCAACCACCTTTAGCGTGAGGTGCTTTTTTTCGCGGATTGCGCGAATCTTCTCGCCAAAGTGGTATGTCTTCTTTGTGTTCTCTTCTTCGTTCATAGTGTATCCTTGGTGTCTATAGATTTGCTACGGAGTCTTTCTTTTGCTTTTCTGAATTCTGTTCCATTATAAAGCGTATGAAGTGGTCTTCCAGAGTGTGCTTAGGACCGGCATAGTGCAAGCGCGCACGCGCACGCGCGTTGTCGCGGCGTACTGTGTAAAGCAGGTAGAAGTCGCGGTAGTCCAGGCTGATGTCTGTTTTTACGCGCTCGCCCAAGTATGCGCTCACTTCATCGCGTCCAATTGTCTTTACGCCCTGTTCCTTGAGAATGTTCTTAAGGCGCAGAATCTGTTCGTGCGAAATACCGAACAAGAACTCTTCCATTGCTTGCGTAACGTCAGGGTCTGCAAGTCTTGACCGCATGAACTGCGCCCACTGCACGTCCATCTGCATGCTCACCTGAATCAGCTCGCTTGTTCCCATCATGGTGCCGAATGCCGGAGCTATCTTGCGCCGTGCCTGCCATACGGACTGCAAAACAGGGGCTATGTCCGATATGGTCTGGTCGGAGCGGTGTTCCCAAAGAATGATGAGGGCGCTCGCCAGCTCGCGGCGCAGTTCAATTGAAATCGACTTGTCGCGAATCAGGTTCATGTAGACGTCTTCCGCCATAAGAGTGAACATCATCGAGATTGTTTCGTCCATGTATTCCTGCGCCTGTTTTGCGTCCATGCCTGTGTAGATGCTTGCCAGCTTGAACATTGAGTAGAACGTGTGAATCTTTGTGACCAAAAAACTCTTGCCGAGCGTTGCCTTTGACGGCAGGTGCAGCATGGTGTCGCCTTCTTCCTGATAGGAAATGAGACTTTCTATCAAGGCTTCCGGTGTGCGTACACTGGTGTTCATGTTTGTGCGCTCAAGCAGAGACGGGAACTGCGCTATGTCCTTTGCCAGTGTCTCCACATTGCGGAGCCTGGACTCCAGGTGAGGAATCCTGTCTGGAGCATCGTCGTGCAGATTGTCGAGAATCCGCTTGACCAGAACTTCCTGGTGCGGAGTGAGTATGGTTATACCCGTAGTTATGGGTGACTCATTCTGAACTTCGTTTTTGTCAAAAAAAGTGTCAATGCTGACAGGAGTAAAATCTAAATTTTCAGAAATGTTATCATCTTGGTTCAATTAATTACACCTGTAATAAAGATTAAAGACAGTAAAGCAACTTTAATTATACCACATTGCATTAATTATTCAATCCTTTTTTCTATTTAAAACTAAACGGTAAAGCACCGATGATAAGAGTATGAAGAAATTTGGGAAGCTTTTTATCATTATTTCAACAGCTTTTCTTAGCGTGGCAGGCGCGCAGCCTAAAGCCCCGTTGAGTTCCGACCTTTACATTTACAAGAGCGACCTTGTGGTGGACGAGCGGGACGGAGACTGGAAGAAGAACGGCGTCGATTTGTATATCCGCAAGAAACCCGGAATGAACAGCGTGCTTCTCTGCGAGACAACAAAAGACCCGAACGGCAAGCAGGACAGCTTTGCCTACCGTGCGGAAGAATATAACAGCGTGAACGGAGACGAAATCCGTCTGCTGAACGGACAGGTTCTTAAGTCAAAATATTCAAAATACAGTCTCGTTTCTTCTACTGTCGTGCAGCACCCGGAATTGGGAGAATGTTTCCATATATATATACCGCGTAAGATGGTATACGGCTATCCGTGGGAACGCAACGGCTCGGTTGTAATCGACCGGGGGCTTTTTATAAATATACGTGCTTTTGCAAAGAAGTATTCTGACTATACCGGCCAGTATGCGGACAATCCGTTCATGTTTGACTACGAAAC
>CAZKPZ010000053.1:0-18244 GCA_964554745.1 uncultured Treponema sp.
AGTATTAAGCTTGCTTAGTTTTTTACTGCCGTTTGCGTAAGATTTTGTTCTTTGCGCTTATAAAGATAGCATCTTTGGTAACAAGCAGCCCCGCAAGTCCTACCGCAGCAAAAATCATGCTTGTGAGCAGCAGGGGAACACCCTGCGTATACAGGCGGTTGCCGCTATGGAATAGCGCAAGAATCCTGTCGCGCAGCAGGTATGTAGGCACGGCGGCCACAAAGGACAGGACGGCGATTTTTATCATGTAGAGTACGGAAGACTTTATTACTGTTGTTACGTCAATTACCGGATTCCGCTTAAGAAAGGCAAAGAGCAGTATCATGTTCACAAGGCTTGCGGCTGTAAGTGCCAGTGCAATGCCGCCGCCGCCCATCGTTTTTGAAAGCGTAAAGGCAAGAGCCATGTTCACCGCAAAGTTCACCAGCCCTGCAAAAGTGGGGCTTTTTGTGTCTTGCTGGGCGTAGAACGCCGGTGCTACAATGCGGTTGACCGCAATAAAGAGCAGCCCCATGATGTGGAACGTGAATACGTCTTTTGTCATCTGTATTGAAGCTGAGTCGAACTTGCCGCTTTTAAAGACGAGAGTGATGATGTTCTCTTTCATTATGAGCGAAAAGAACGTGATTGGTATGGCGATAAGCGTCATTATCTTGATGGCGAGTGTGAGCATGGAGCAGAACGAGTTCCACTGCTTTTTCTGTGCAAAGCCCGTCAAATCGGGCAGTATCAGGGTGCTCACCGTCACCGCGCAGATGCCCAGAATCAGCTCCTGTAATCGCAGTGAATACTGTATGGAAGAGTACACCCCTTCTCCTGTGCGCGTGGCCAGGGCTGATGACACGATGTCGTTAAGCTGATATGCCGCCATGCCGATTACCGTAGGCCCGACCAGACGCAGTACAGTCCGTGTGCCGGGGTTGGAGAAAGCCTTTTTGAGTGAGGTGGGCGAAATCTTCCAGCCGGTCTTGAGCACGTATGGCAGCTGAAAGGCCGCCTGCACACAGCCGCCTGTTATTACGCCCACTGACATGGCGCGTGCCGGATTTGCCATGTGCGGCGAGAGCATGTATGTTGCCGCAATGACGATGGCGTTAAAAAGGATGGGCGTAAAGCCTGACGGCGAGAAAATCTTGTGTCCGTTCAGAATCCCCTGAAAGAAGGCTGCTATGGAAATCACCACAAGGTAGGGGAACATGATTCTGGTCAGGACGATCGACTCCGTAAGGGCTTTTGCGCTTTCACTGCTGAAGAAGATTCTCAGTATGAGCGGCGTGGCAAGCATACCTAAGGAGACGAATGCTGTTGTCAGAAACGTGACCAGCGTGAAGGTTGAGTTGATGAATTCCTGCGTTTTGAGCCGGTTTGCCGCCGCCAGCTCTTCATCCTCGTTTTCGCCCTGTACCAGATACTTCTTGAAGGTGGGGATAAAGGCTACCGAGACCGAGTTTTCCGCAAAAAGCCTGCGGCAGAAGTTCGGTATCTGAAAGGCGATGCCGAATGCGTCGCCCAGGGCTGATGTGCCCAGAAACTTAGCCTTGGTCATCTCGCGGACAAGTCCAAGAATGCGGGAGCACAAGGTAAGGAACGAAAGTGAAAGCCCCTTTGCCAAAAGGGAGCGGCCTGCTGTTGTCGTCGTTTTTTTTGACATTCAACTAGAGTAATCTAAAAACACGCCGTATGCAAGCACTTTGGGGATTTATAGAGGGGATTGTGAAACACTGTTTTTTCCGATATAGTAGTAAGACTGTGAGTAACGCTATAAATCGAGTGGACGGTGAGAAAATCACCATTCAGGGTGCAAGAGAACACAACCTCAAGAATATCAGCGTGGAGCTGCCTAGGAACAAGCTGGTGGTTATTTCGGGGCTGTCCGGCAGCGGTAAGTCTTCCTTGGCATTTGATACGCTCTTTGCCGAAGGGCAGCGTCGCTATATGGAAAGCCTTTCGTCCTATGCCCGGCAGTTCTTGGGCAGAATGGACAAGCCGGACGTAGACTTAATCACGGGGCTATCCCCGGCCATTTCGATTGAGCAGAAGACGACTCACAAGAATCCTCGCTCTACTGTGGGCACGGTAACAGAAATTTATGACTACTACCGCCTGCTTTTTGCACGCATAGGAGTGGCTCACTGCCCTAAGTGCGGGCGCGAGATAAAAGAGCAGTCCATAGACCAGATAATCGGCTCTATCCTTGAATGGAGCGAGGGAACCAAGCTCACGATTCTTTCGCCGATAATACGCGGCAAGAAGGGTGAGCACCAGAAGATTCTTGATGACGCGCGTAAGTCAGGCTTCGTCCGCGCGCGCATAGACGGCCTTATGGTGTCTCTGGACGATTCCATCAAGCTTGACAAGCAGAAAAAGCACACTATTGAAATTGTCGTTGACCGTCTGGTGCTGCGGGAGGACATCCGCAAGCGCCTTGCAGATTCTGTGGAGACGGCGCTAAAGAACGCGAGCGGAACAGTGATTGTTCTGCGCCGTGTGAACAAGCCAGCGGCTGGGCAGACTGACGAGGCGTATGCTGCTGTTACTGCCGCTCTGGACGCAAAGGGAACGCCTTATGACCGCGATGCGGCCTATATTGAGCAGGAGGTCTTCTTTTCGCAGAAAAACGCCTGCCCGGACTGCGGTATTTCCATTCCAGAGCTGCAGCCGAGGCTCTTTTCGTTCAATAATCCATACGGAGCCTGCCCGGACTGCACCGGTCTTGGCGAAAAAATGGAGTACGATGAATCTTTGATTATGCCGGACAAGTCTCTGTCGTTCAACGATGGAGGTCTTGCCCCCTATAATCCAGACAGCGCGTGGAACAACGCCATGTTTACTGCCGTGGCGCAGACAGGCGGCTTTGACTTGAACACTCCGCTCAAGGATTTGACCAAGAAGCAGAAGGAATTCCTCTGGTACGGAGACCCTGACAAGAACGTCCACTGGGTCTACCACAAGCAGAGCGGCGAGGGCAGCAGCACCTACAACCGCCCGTGGATAGGCATCTATGCAGACATGCGGCGGCGTTACGTGGAAGCCTGGGGCGACTCCATGAAGACCAACCTGGAAAAGTACATGTCCCACCGCGAGTGCCAGACCTGCCGCGGCAAGAGATTGCGTGCGGAAGCCCTGTGCGTTACCGTTGGCGGCAAGAACATCTGGGACTTGACGGAGCTTTCTGTAATACAGACTATTGAGTTTTTTGAGCACCTTGTGCTCTCTGACACTGAGAGGGCAATTGCCGCTCAGATACTCAAAGAGATAAAATCAAGATTGATGTTCCTGAAGAACGTGGGTCTTGAATACCTTACGCTTGAGCGCTCCGCCGCGACCCTTTCGGGCGGAGAGGCGCAGCGCATCCGCCTTTCCACACAAATCGGCAGCGCGCTCACAGGTGTTATGTACGTTCTGGACGAGCCTTCCATAGGCTTGCATCAGAGGGATAACCAGCGCCTTGTGAACTCGCTCACCTACCTGCGCGACTTGGGCAATACGGTGATTGTGGTCGAGCATGACGAGCAGACCTTGCGCACGGCGGACTTTCTTATAGACATAGGTCCCGGGGCGGGTGTGCACGGCGGTCAGGTGATGGCCGCCGGAACGCCGGAGCAGGTTATGCAGGTGGAGCAGAGCGTTACGGGGCGCTATCTTGCCGGAAAAATACGCATGGAGATTCCCAAGCTGCGGCGCGAAGGCAACGGCAAGTGCATAAAAATCACCGGCGTGAACGAGCATAACTTAAAGGGCGTTGATGTTTCGATACCGCTTGGTACCTTTACCTGCATTACAGGCGTGTCCGGTTCGGGTAAGTCAACCCTCTTGAATGACGTGTTGTACCCTGCCATCAGCAATAAGATTATGAAGACTGAGTACCCGATGGGCAATTATAAAAAGCTTACGGGGCTTGAATACATAGACAAGGTTATCAACATAGACCAGACTCCTATCGGGCGTACGCCTCGCAGTAATCCGGTGACTTACATCGGTGTGTTTGACCGCATACGCGAGCTTTTCGCGTCCTTGCCGGAGGCTAAGGCGCGTGACTACAAGGCAGGCCGCTTTTCGTTCAATGTAAAGGGCGGCCGCTGCGAGAACTGCCAGGGCGCGGGTACTATCACTATAGAGATGAACTTTCTGCCTGATGTCTTTATTCAGTGTGATGTCTGCCACGGCAAGCGTTTTAATCAGGAGACTCTGGACGTGCTCTACAAGGGCAAGTCTATCTCTGACGTGCTTGACATGACGGTGGAAGAGGCTGCTGACTTCTTTGCTTCTATTCCGCATATCTCACGCAAGCTTGAGACCTTAAAGAGCGTCGGCTTGGGCTATATCCAGCTTGGGCAGAACGCGCTCACGCTCTCCTGCGGAGAGGCACAGCGAGTAAAGATTGCCTCCGAGCTTGCCCGCCCTTCTACCGGTAAGACGCTCTATATCCTCGACGAGCCGACGACAGGCCTGCACTTTGTTGACATCAAGCAGCTTATGGAAGTGATTCAGCGGCTTGTGGACAAGGGCAACACCGTTGTTATGATTGAGCACAACATGGATGTAATCTGCCAGGCAGATTACATTATAGATTTAGGACCCGAGGGTGGGGACGGGGGTGGAACTGTTGTTACTACAGGCACTCCCGAAGCAGTATCTGAATGCAAAGTGAGCTACACGGGCAAGTATATAGGGGAAATGCTCGCACGTGAGAGGTCAAGGGACGGTGAATCTTAAAAGTCGGAGGCTGTTCCTTACCCTTTGTGTGGCTCTAGTTCTTATGTTTTCTCACTCGTGGCTCTGTGCCCAGGACAGCAATACGACAGTCGTAAAGATTGACTATGCCCGGCATACTGACTATGAAAAAGACCCCGATACGGGTAACGAGATTATTGTTCTTACCGGTAATGTCGCAATGACGGTTACCAAGGGAGAATCCGTTACAGAGATTTCCGCCACCATGGTGCGCTATGACCGCAAGACAAGTATGCTTTTTGCCCAGGGAGATGTCTTTGTTAAGCAAAGCGGCGGTTCCGGCGGTCGGCAGGAAGCAAAGGCAAATACCCTGCTTTTTAACACCGACACGCTTGAGGGAATATTTGACAATTCCCGAATTGTGCGCTACGGGCAGGAAGACAGTTCCATTCCGTCTGGTTCTACGCTGGTGGCAAGCTCCAAGTTGATGGGGTCAAATTCTTCGGGAACAATGGCTTTCCGCCATGCTACTATTACCTTTTGCGACGACGAGAATCCCCACTGGAAAATCCGGGCAAGCAAGGCGTGGATGCTCCCCGGGGGCGAGTTTGCCTTTGTGAACGCCCTTTTATACGTGGGGCACGTTCCCCTGTTGTACTTGCCGGCCTTTTATTACCCAAAGGACGAGCTTATCTTTAACCCTGTCGTCGGCTATGATTCACGGCGCGGCTACTTTGTGCAGACTACAACGTATCTATTGGGGCGCAAGCCTCTTTCTGCATACGATACAGAGACATCAAAGAATGACGGCTCGTTCAGCTTTGGCAAGCCTTCCACGCTTAAGGAGCAGCGCCGGGAGGGAATAGTCCTGCATAATCTTGACAAAGACTATAAAGGTGCAACAGATAACTATCTTAAGCTTACTGCAGACTATTATACCAATTTGGGCGGTATGGTCGGCATTGACGGCTCTTTTACGCCGAAGGACAGCATTTTTCTAAAGAATGTGAAGGGCTTCTTTGATTTGGGGTATTCCAACACTGTGTTCTTCAGAAACGAGGTGTTCAGCATATACGGCAAGGGTGAGGACGGATACTACAAGTACCACGACCGCTCTAATTTTCTTGGCAACGATTTGCCGTTCAGATATGCCGGCAATTTTGAAATAGAGGGAACGTCGCCATTTAACTACAGCGTGTCGATGCCAGTGTACTCTGATCCGTATTTTCTGATTGACTACGGTGGCAGGCAGGAGTACATGGACTGGGTGAACTTTCTTACCAGCAGCGGCGAGAAGGTCACTGACGTGCAGAAGAACATTGATGATGACGAGCGCAAGGTGACGTCGTTCAACTGGGATGCAAAGCTTTCTTACAGTCTGCCTATACCTGAAGTCATAAATCCTTTTTTGACGACTGCAAGCGTTGACTTTTCTTCTTCAGTTCTCTTTGACAGTTGGAAGCGTACTGACAAGGAGTTCGCTTCTATGCCTTCAGCATGGCAGACGTATTCGCCAGAAAGAGAGCTTTTTTATCCGTCTCTGGTAACACCTGTGCGCTTGTCTGCCAAGGTTGGTGGCACGTTCTTTTCGTATTCGCAGATTATGCCAGAGGATGATGGAACTGCAACGGAGGAGCGCAAGGCAAAGAAAGAGGAGGGCAAGCGCAACGGAGTTTTTTCTGTTGAGGACTTGCCGGAACTGAATAGTCCGTCTGTGCCGTCTCTTACTAAGTTTGAGGGCTTTAAATACAGTCTTGACTGGAGTGTAACGCCGCATTATGTGACACAGAATACGTACAACACCAGTACTTCTTTTAAAGAGAACGCCGAATTCGACTGGGATGAAAAGTATTCTTCGTATAAAGAAGTTGAGACTCCTATTAAGCTTACTAGCAATTCGTCGTATGGCGGCAAGTTTCTTTCTATGACGAACTCCATTCAGTTTGACCCATACTATCAGACACACCCGGAGCTTGATGGCTATACGAGTGAGAGTTCCAAGAAATCTGTGCGCAAGGCAGACTACGAAGCCCGCAAGATGGACATTGAAGAAGCGAACCTTGTTTCGTTCCGTCCGTTTGTATATGACCCGATTTTTAGGGAGACGGGCTTGGACTGGAGTTCCACCGTAAAACTGCTTAGAACAAAGTTCATAGGCGATGCGGACAATCCAGACTGGGACTACCTTACCGCGGAAGCTGATGATGACAAGAGCATAACCGAAAACTTGCTGAAAGGGTATCTTGCGGCACGCGAAAGCGAAAAGCTTTCGCAGAAGCTGACGCTTTCTTCTTCTCTGCCGCCTCGTGAAGGTGAGTACGATGCTGCGCTCTCGCTGTTGTTTCCCCATGTTGAGGCGAACTTTGCCCTCGGTACAGAGCGAATAGAAAGCACTGATGAGAATGAGAAGGAAAGTTGGAAAGAAAAGCCGTTTCAGCAGTCGCTTGCGGTGAATCTGTTCAAGACGTTTAAGTTTACGGAGTCTTTTAACTATAATATGCAGGAGCAGGAGTCCGATTCCTTAAAGTATGCCTTGAGCTGGAGCGGTTTTCAGGCCGCGTATACTAAGCAGCGCACGTATGGATATGACTATGACAAGTCTAAGCGTGTGTGGACTAGTGAGAAAGAAAAGAAATTCCAGCCGTATTCTCTGAGCTTTGGATATATTTCGCCTACAAAGACGTTCCGCTATTGGCGTAAGCGTATTGCCTGGGCACCTTCTTTGGAAACGAGCTTGGTTTGGAACCTAATTAAGCCGACGGAAAGTTACTTTATCTTTATTCCGGCCATGACGTTCAGAATCAATCAGTTTATGTTCCTTACGTTCAGTTCTGAGTCGCGCAACTCTGTTGTTTTCCGCTATGTAGAAGACCACACGCAGTATGCTGGTGTTTTAAGTGGCGAAAAGAATGTATTTGTGGACTTGTTTAATTCGTTTGCGTTTTGGGACCGTTCTTTGAGAAAGGCTTCAGGATTTAAGGTAAAGAATTTTAAGATAACTCTTGCCCATAATCTGCATGACTGGACGTTCGCCTCAAGTTTTGTGTTCAAGCCAAAACTTGAGACCGACGAGAATAACCGTTCACGCTACAATTATGATCCGTATTTCTCATTCTTGATTACTTGGCGGCCGATGTCAGGCTTGAGAACGCAGGTAATAGACAATTATGGTCAGATGCAGCTCAATCCGTAGTTTTTTTGCGTTCTTTATTTGCATTTTTACGCCAGTGGATTTATAATTTTATTGTAATCTTAATGCGAAGATAGGAGTGCAGTTATGGCAACTACAAAAAAAACGTCTACTACGGCAAAGAAAACCGCTGCCAAAAAACGTGATGCGAAAATAAAAGAGACTGGCAAAGAGATTTTGGATCTTGGCATTGCCGCTTCAAAAAAGTGGTTTGAGACAGCAAAAAAGACTATCGGTGATATCGGTGACAAGTCGGTAAAGCAGGTGGAGCTTGCTAAGCTTGAGTCTTTGCGTGAAAAGGCGTTTACCGCATTGGGTAAGCTTGTGTACAAGGAACTTGCTGGTGCAAAGCCTTCTAGCAGCGTTTCAAACAGCAATGAGGCTGTTATGGAAGGTGTTAAGAAACTTGACACAATAGTAAAGCAGATAAAGAAGCTTTCTACAACGGCAAAGGCTGGAAAGGTAGTCGCAGCTTCCGCAGAAAAAAAGACGACTGCTAAGGCAAAGACTGCTTCAAAAACAGCTTCTAAAACGACTGCTAAGGCATCCGCAAAGAATACAACTGATAAGACTTCGGCGGCAAAGAAAAAGACTACGACCAAAAAGACAACAAAGAAAAGCTCTTGATTCCTTGCAGTTTTTTGTATGGTCGCGTATAGTATGTAATATGACAATTACTGAAAAAGCTGATTTAGCGGCATCGTATAAGCAGAGCGGCAGGTATAACTGCGCGCAGTCTGTTCTTGCTGTTTTTAAGGATGAAATAGGTCTTGACGAGGATACCCTTATTTCTATGGGGGCAGGTTTTGCTGCCGGCATGGGATGCATGGAAGCTACTTGTGGCGCTTTGATAGGTGCTGTTACAGTGGCTGGCCTGAAAAGCAAAGGGCAGGGAACAGTACGCCTTGCTCGCCAGTTGCTTTCAGACTTTAAGAGTAAATGTGGCGCTACGATATGTGGTGACCTGAAAGGAACGGGGGCGAGTGCGCCCCTTTGCTCCTGCGAAAACTGTGTTCGTAATGCTGTATTATTGCTCTCAGAAGCAGCTGGATTTTAGCCAGCGCTTGAATTCGCTTGCCATAAAGCACTGCTGTGACGCGGAGAAAAGCCGTTGTGCAGTTTGTGCTTTGCGGACATTCTGCTCGTATGTCTGCAGGCTTTTGTCTATTATCGATAGACATGTATTACGATCCTGCTCTGAAAGATTCGGTAGGTTTACAATAACCGCATTGTAATTGGTAAGATTGTTGTTTGGGTCTGATGCGTTCGCCATCATCAGATTCTTAAATTCTGCTATACCGCTGGAGGAGAGAGAGTATAGTGCTTGTCTAGAGAAAAGACTTTCTTTGACAAGCTTTCTGATGATAAATCCCTTTTTCTGCAGTTCTACCAGTTGCTTGTAGATATCCTGCAAGCTTAGTTTTACCCAGTCTGAAATCTCGCGGCTTTTTATTTTCTTTTGTATTTCATAAGCAGAAAGCGGTTGCTGTACCAATGCTCCTAGTATAATTAAATCTGTTGCGTTCATTTATATATAATCCCTTTTTTACAGAAAAATACCAAAAGAACTGCTACAAAGAGGCGGCAGTTCTTTTGGAGTATATTTATTTTGTTTTATTTTGCGATACTGAATCGCAGTACATTCCAAGATGCCGGCTTAAGCTCAACTTTGAACGTGCTCCCGTCTGGCTGTACGGGGGCGACGTTGCCGGGGGCTACAGCAGCTGGCTTTTCCAGGGAGTTCTTTGCGTTCAGGTCTGAACCACACAGTTCTGTGTGTGCAGTCATGGTCGCTTTGCCGAAATCCATCAAGTTGATTTCTGTCTGTGAAACTTCAGTTTTGTTTGTGTTGAGCGCGAATACCGTAAGTTCTCCGTTTTCTTCATTATATACAGTAGAGAAGATTACAGCAGGAACTTCGCCGTATTTGTCGGTTACCTTCTTTTCTGTCTTGACAACAGGAGTAAGCACTGTACCACGGCCATAGACAGAAATATCGCGGAATGGGAAGTAGATGGACTGCTTGTAGGAACCTTTACCTGGTTCTGTAAAGATAGGCGCGATTACGTTCACTAACTGTGCAAGGCATGCAACCTTTACGCGGTCTGCGTGATTCAGCAATGTTATTCCAAGTCCGCCGACAACAAGGGCATCGAGCAGTGAGTAGTGGTCTTCGAGGATTCTCGGTGCTTTCTGCCATGGATGTGGCTGTTGGTGTTGCTGATACCATACGTTCCATTCGTCGAATGAAAGGTACATGGTCTTTTTGCTGCGCTTTACAGCCTTTACATAGTCGAGAGTGGCGCAACTCGTCTTTATGAAATCGTCCATGTCTACGAAAGAGGCAAGGAAGTCATCATCATTACCGTAGTTCTCGTAGTAGCGGTGGATTGACATATAGTCTACAAGGTCGTAGGTGTGTTCGAGTACAGTGCGATCCCACATAGGGTAGGTGGGCTGGCTGGTTGTCGCACTGCCGCAGACAACGACTTTTATGCTGTCATCAGTCCACTTCATAATCTTCGCAGTTTCTAGAGCCTTTTTGCCATATTCGTCTGCATCGAGGTGTCCTATCTGCCAAGACCCGTCCATTTCGTTTCCGATACACCATGTTTTGATGCTGTATGGGGTTCTGTGACCGTTCTTCGCGCGCAGGTCGCTCCAGTAGGTTCCGCTGTCAAAATTGCAGTATTCCACCAAGTCTCCTGCATCTTGCGGAGTTCCAGTTCCCATGTTGACGGCTCCCATGATGCCTGTACCTGATTTTTTAGACCAGTCATAGAACTCGTCTATGCCGATTTCATTCGGTTCAATTGTGTGCCAAGCTCTGTCCAGTCTAACAGGGCGCTTGTCGCGCGGACCTATTCCGTTGCGCCAGTCGTAGCCGGAAAGAAAGTTTCCACCCGGATAGCGGACAAGAGAAACGCGAAGATCCTTTACTAAATCTATGACATCTTTGCGGAATCCCTGTTCGTCCGCTTGTGGGTGTCCCGGCTCATAAATGCCTGTGTAAACTGCCCGTCCCAAGTGCTCAATGAACGAACTGAACAGGTTCGGGTCAACTTCGCCAAGCTTGAAATCTTTGACAATAGTCAGCTTTGTATTCATGTTTTTTATTGTATCACGATTTTACTTGATACACAACAGTTTTTTTTGAAATAAATGATTTTTTTTACTGTTCCCCACTTGTTACATTAAGGTGTTTTTTTTGTTATAAACTGTATGAAAACTCGAGTTGTAAGCATCGGCGGTCATGACGGCGTAAGAAAAATTCTTGTTGGCGGTAATAATCCAGTTACTATTCAGACTATGTGGAAGGACGGGATTACGGATGTCTGTGATAACAATGAAAAGCTTTCTTCTATAATAAAGCAGATAAACACATTGAAGTCTTTGGGATGTGACATTATCCGCTTTGCGGTGCCAGACATGGAGAGCGCTCGAGGGCTGTGTGCTATATCTGCGGCAACGGATGTTCCCCTTGTGGCTGATATACATTTTGATTACAGACTTGCTTTGGAATGTTTGAAGGGGGCAGTTTCTGTTATAAGAATTAATCCTGGCAATATCGGAAGCCGGGAGCGCGTTAAGGCAGTTGTGGATGCTTGTGCCAAAAAGGGTGTAGCCATACGAATTGGTGTTAATTCCGGCAGTCTGCCGAAAGACCTTGAAGACCAAGTTGAAAACGGAACTCTTTCGCGCGCGAAGGCTCTTTCCGAGGCCGCTCTTCGGGAAGTCTCAGTATTCGATGAGCTGGGCTTTAGGAACGTTGCGGTGAGCATGAAGTCTTCTGATGTTCGCGAGACAATAGAGGCAAATGAGGCTTTTGCGGCGGTGAGTGATATACCACTGCATATTGGCGTTACGGAAGCTGGTCCGCTTATTTCTGGTGTTGTGAAGTCTACAATGGCGTTCAGTCACCTTCTAAAAGAGGGGATAGGCGCTACTATACGAGTAAGTCTTTCTTCCAGTCCTGAAAATGAAGTTCTAGCCGGACGAGAAATACTGCATGAGTGCGGTTTGCGTAAAGGTGGTGTCACAATTGTGAGTTGCCCTCGTTGTGGAAGACTCGGTTTTGACGTACATAGCTTTGTGGACCGCTGGCAGGAAGAGTTGTATTCTATAAAAAAAGAGCTTGTGATTGCTGTGATGGGTTGTATTGTTAACGGACCTGGAGAGGGAAAACATGCCGATTTGGGCATTGCCGGTGGCGGTGATAAGGTGATTTTGTTTAAGAAAGGCAAAATAGTACGCACAATAGCGGCTAAAGATGCCGATACTGAATTCAGAAAAGAACTGGAGACCTTGGTTAATGAAAGCCTTTAAATCTGTTGTTGTTTTTGCTGTAATCGCTTTATGCACCCCTCTGTTTATGTCTGCAAGGGAATCTGTTAGAATTCCTGGGAATGACTATTGGTTTATTCTGAAACAGGCACAGAATGCGTATGAGGCAAATGACTACGGAAAGGCTCTTTCTCTTGCAGAGCAGGCAAAACAGAATAAAAAGAAGGTGTCTGACTGGGAAAATTCTGCTTTGGAGCAGACTCAAAAGAGTTCTAAGGTGCGGAAGACGGGAGATTTTCTTTCTTTGTTGCTCCCTGTTCTGAAAGAAAAAAATTATACTGATGCCGTTGACGTTATCAATCAGAAAGTAAAACAGTACGGTTCTGATTTTTTTGAAGGAAGATTTTCTGTTTTGCGTAACTGGGTAAAAGATGATTATCTTTATCCTGAGGCGGATTTTCTTATTGGCAAAATCTACAAACTTGAGGGCGAGTTGGATATGTCTTCTGATTATCTAAACCGTGCTTATGCGAATATTGGCCGTCTGGACGTTCCTGATGTAAAGTATGATATCCTGTACGAGCTTGCGGATTTGGCCGAGTTCAAGAATGACGGTAATGACTATGAGCAGAAGCTTCTGGCTGTTCTGACGGACGATAAACTCTATACGGATAAGGACTTTATGAATGCCTTGTTGAGAATTGTCAAGGGAAACAAGGTTGAGTCTGTTGAAAAGTTCTTTCTCTTGTACAGAAGCGAAAACGACATTTCTATTCCTGCTCTTGAAAAACTTGCGGATTATTATCTGAGCATCGGGCAGACTGACAAGGCTTTGAGCTGTTCTGCGCTCGGCTGTATTGCGTCTGTCACAAAGATAGAGGATATTCTTAAGAACCGTATTTCTGATTATTCATACACAGAGTTTACAGATTTATTGGTCCGTGCTTCCGCCTATAATGACATTATAGTCTGGGGCAATGAAAACAATATATGGAAACTCCTTTTTACTTTTGCATCAAATGCCAGAAGTTGTAATCAGTTGGTTTTTGCAAATACACTGTTTGAAAAGCTTTCTAAATATGAACCGGAAGCTTTCTGGCGAAATAAGGCTAAAAACTCTATTATTGTAGCTGACAAGCAGTAAACGAAGAAAAATGTTCTGTCAGAAATGATGACCGAAGCCTATGATAAGCTCGTAGTTTCCGTCAGGCTTTCTCCATTCTCTGTTGTAGTCAGGAATAATCTTGTCGCCGATATCAAATCCTAAACTGATGCGGATTGCATAGCTTTTCCAGTGCGATGGATAAATCAGTGCTTCTACGCCGGCACAGTAGATGCCTTCTCTAAAATCATATGTCTTTCCAACGTTTTCTCCTGATTTGCAGGCACGGTTTTTAAGTAATGCTATGTCTGCATACGGAGCAAGTTGCAGTTCAAAATTGAGTTTACTGATTATATTTGAGAATTTTCCTGCATCGGCGGAGCTGCTTCCGTAATGGGTAGAAAAAATATGTATCGGAAGTTCCATGCTCATTATAATTGCGGATTCAGTCTCCAATGCATAGTTATAGTCGTCTATGCTGTCATATTTGTTTGAAAAAATCTGTCTGTCGAGACTTCCCCTCAGTCTGGGACCGATATTCCTGAGAGAGCTTTCGTCCGGATGCAGCATGGTAAAAAAATCCAAATTGGCGGTGAATCCTGCATATTTCCAGTGCTTAAAGAGTTTTATATTTGCATCTAAGTAAGGAATATAGCGTCTTTCAGTGTTCCATTCGCTAAAGTTTCGGATTATGGATTGTGTTGTTGAAAATGCGTAGCCTGTCCTAAAGTTGCCTTCCCAGTTTACATGGTCAATTGATGTCGTCTGCCCAATAGTGACTTTTGGAGTTGCGGAAAGGCGGTGATTATTTTTGTTTATGCCGTCTAAATCCCAGTTATATGAAGCGCTTACAAACGGTCTGTATACAACTTGGCTTATTGTATCGATTGTGTCAAGAACAAAAGGCATTGAAACTTTGCCGTATTCATTGAAATAAATTTCGTCATCATATTTTGCAAAGTCCTTATTTTTTACGGCTGCCTGCATGAACAAGAATTCCAGTTTTTGGCTAAAGACTGGTACCGTAACTTTTAGGCCTTCATATATGTCAAATACAGGGCTTTTTTCTTTTAGTGTCCATGCAAAATCAAGCATGCTTATCAGGTCTGCTTTTATATTTCCGATATAAAATGGATAGACGTAACTTGTTCCTAAACCTACTGTTACTTTTGAAAAATCATTTGGCTTTTCGTCTGTTCCTAGTCTTCCGACCAAAAGAAATGCGAAAGGGTTCGTCTTGCCCAAAAAATTCATGTCGTTTATGCGTAATGTCAGAAAAGCCCCTGAATTGGAAGAATAAGACGGATAAGGAACTAAGACGAATGAACTGGAGTCATCAAAAGAATAAGTGACATCTGCTAAGGCAATTCCACTGTCCGTTACTTTTATAACATTATATGTATACGTAATGTTTTCAAGTAGTCTAAAATTGTTCAGCTGCTGTTCGATGGAAGCAAGGTACTCTTCAAAATCTTCTTTCGTGTCAAAGACTGTATCCGTCTCAATAGGAAGCATTTTACGCTTGAGCATCTCAGGGTCAGTCCTTCCCCTGGATTCAAATGATACGGAATTGATTTGATATTTTTCTGCGCCGTCCGTAGACTCTCCTGTAACAACGGCAAGTTGGAAGAGCAAAAATAGCAATGTAAGAAAAAAAGTTCGCTTGTACAGGAGAGTAATCAATATGCGCCTACACCTCTTAAAACAACCCATATTGTTTTAATTAAAATCCAGAGATCGAGCCAGACAGACCAGTTTTGAATATAATATGTGTCCAATGTAATTCTCTCTTCGTAGCCAGTGTCGCTTCGTCCTGAAATTTGCCACATTCCGCTCAAACCTGGTTTTACAGACAGTACATAGTCCGCATATTTTCCGTAGCGCACAAGTTCCGGCTCTGTTACCGGTCGCGGGCCCACGAATGACATCTCACCAATAAAGATGTTCCACAGCTGAGGCAGCTCATCCAGACTCGTTTTCCTTAAGATTTTACCAAACTTTGTGACACGCGGGTCGTCAGTAAACTTCCTGTCTTTTTCCCATTCTGCGCGTCTTACCGGGTCTGTCGCGAGAATCTTTTCAAGTTCTTTATCGGCGTTTTGAACCATGGAGCGGAACTTCCAGCATTTTATGGTCGTTCTGTTCTTTCCTATTCGTTTGTGCGCATAGAATACAGAACCGCCGGAAGTTATCTTTATGCCGATTGCGATAAAAACAGTGAGCAACAGTACGAACGGCGAAGCAACAAGACAGAGGGCAATGTCTATTACCCGTTTTGAAAACAGGGCCTCGTGCTTTGTAAGATAA
Source organism: uncultured Treponema sp. (assembly GCA_964554745.1). Taxonomy (GTDB): domain Bacteria; phylum Spirochaetota; class Spirochaetia; order Treponematales; family Treponemataceae; genus Treponema_D. The sequence goes on from CAZKPZ010000053.1 coordinate 15,558, forward strand.
TTCGTGGATGAAAAGCCTAATATGCCTCCGAAATCTCTCATGTGCAGGGACATGTTTGTAAAGAGTCTCTGCCGCGGAATTTGAATCATGTAGCGGAAATGAGTTTGTATATATTCCATGTCCTTGTCGTAATCGCAGATAATCGCAACTTTGATATCGAGACGGTCGATGACTTTCTTGATGCTTTCTGTTGAGTGAAAGACAGGAATACCTTTGTACTCCATTCTATGAACAGGGGAATCAGTGATAATAAGGCAGGGAATATACCCGAAACTGGGGTTCTTCAACAGCCTGTCCACGATTACGTTTGCGCTTTCGCCCTTTGAGAACACCAGGGCAGGAACTCCCCAGCGCTTGTTTTTGCCAAAGAAGTAGCGTGCTGCTTCACGCCCTGCCGGCAATAAGATTGTCGCAAATGGCCAGCCGACTATCAGTGCGATGGCAATCGGCCAGCGGTCTTCTGTTTCTACATTGATGCTTATGGCAATCCCTAAGAATGCAAAGAAGGTACAGAGCGAAAAGCGTTTTATTTCTTCCTGCGGTGCAATAAGAATTCCCGGGTACAGGCTTGCGGCATAGAATACGACAAGAATGGCCGGCAGGTAAATCCAGTATGTTACAAATGACCTGAAGTTTATCCATGAATTATTTATGAAATTTATAATGAAGAAACCTATTCCTATACACAGAAGTAGTATAAAAGCGTCTACGAGCATGAGAATTATGCCCGAAATAAAAGAGCTTGTTCTTTTGAAATTAGTATGAAAGTAATTCTCAAATTCTGATTCTGTCATGATGCGTAATAAGAAAACATATTTATCTATTATTTGTTACAGAACAGAACATCTTTATACGCTCTGATACTGCCTCTGCTGTTTTTTTGTAAGAGTACGGTATGTGAACTTCTTGGATAGGACAGTTGTCATTCCATACTCGTTCCAGCTGCCGTTCCAAGTCTTCTGAATCTCCTGCCTTAAAGAAAGTAACCGGCAGTGTCCCGTATATTTCCTTAAAAACCGGAATGTCGGAGACTAAGACTTTTGTGCCGCAAAAAAGCGCCTCTAAAGGTGGAATGCCAAAACCTTCATAAAGCGAAGGTTGAACCAAGATTTTTGCGTTACAGAGAAGTGAAAAAAGCTGCTCGTCAGAGATATGTCCGGTAAAGCGTATTCCGTTTTCTGCTTGAGTTAGCAAACCCTCTGTTGAAGAGTCTTTTGTCCTGAAGTTTTCATTTGAGCCGACTATTATAAGTTTAGCTCCTGTTTTTTTATGAAAACTGGTAAATGCATTCAGTAAAGTGCTTAGTCCCTTGTGTTTTTTTATGTTTCCTATAAAGATAATAGAAGCTTCCTTGTTTTTTGATTCTCTTTTGTCTTTTAGCATTTCCGCATTGCTTTCTATATATGTGGAAATTCCGTTGTGCACTACAGTTATTGTTTTTTTGACATGCAGATGCTTTATAATCCGCTCCTTGCTGAACTGGGAGACCGTAAAGATTTCTTTTGACCGTATGGTTGCGTATTTATAGCACAGTTTCCTGGCTAAAGTTCCAATGCAGCCGGAAAGCTTGATGTCTAGAAAGACAACATCGTGTATGGTGGTAAAAATCGGTATTTTGATTCCAGAAGGAATATTGCAATATGGAGAAAAAAAAGCATCGCAGCTGTTTATCTCTTTTGCCGTTGACTTTGGAAAAAAAAGATAGTCCGTTATTGAGAATGGGGTGACGGGGCAATCTACGATTTTAACATGCCCTTTCTTTAAGGATTCTTCGTTTTTTAATCCGTCCTTGCCTTTGAGCAAAAGAACAGTTTCAAAATTCTGAACTATATAGGGCAGTATGCTGTCCAGAAAAGTGCCGATTCCGCTCTTTCCGCTCATCCTGCAGTCAATGGCCAGCTTCATGAAAGTGAACTCCTGACATGCTTTTCGGTTTTTTCTATTATAGCCGCGATTTCTTTTCTGAATCTCTCTGACGAAAAAATCTGCGCGTGGCGGTTTATCTCGGAAGCGTCAAAAACACCTTCTTTTTCAAGCTTTTCGAATCTCTCAATCTCTGTCAGCAGGGAATCTTCAGACTGACAGTCAAAGAATACACCCGTCTTGCCGTCAATTACTGTTTCAAGAGCGCCGCCCCTGCCGTATGCAATGACAGGACGGCCGCAGGCCTGTGCTTCTACCGGAATGATGCCAAAATCTTCCTCCGCGCAGAAAATCAAGGCTCGGCAACGCTGCAAGTAAGACGCGACTTCGCTGTCGCTGATTCTGCCGGTGAACTGAATGTCTGCCTCTTTGTATGAAGATGCAAGTTTCTTCAGCTCTTCTTCCTGGCTTCCGCTGCCTATTACCACGAGCTTTTTATGCAGACTGCCGCATGCCTTGATTGCGAGATCCAGCCGCTTGTACGGCACAAAACGGCTGAATGCCACAAAAAAGTCCTCCGGCGGCAGACCGTTCGGAGCCAGGCGCTGCGTGTCTACCGGTGGATGCACGACGACGGAATCTCTGTTCCAGCATCGCTGTATGCGCCGTGCAATATAGCGTGAGTTTGCGATTATGGTGTCAATGCGCTGACTTGAGATGTAGTCCCATTGGCGTATGCCGGGAATCCACCGTTTCATAAAAAAGCGCGTCAGCGCCTTGGAGTTTTTGGAATAGTCGTAGTACAAATCCCAGGCAGAGCGCAT
>CAZKPZ010000054.1:0-15949 GCA_964554745.1 uncultured Treponema sp.
AGTGTGTTGTACTTTGTCAAAAAGCACTCCCCTAAAATAATATTTGTAAGTGGCATCATAGTGCCAATTGCATATATTCTGATTCATCTCATTCAAAAAGTCAATAATAGATTCACATCTGGCAAAAGTCATTCAAATTATTCTTGCAATATGCTACACTTGTCACGGAAAAATCTTTTTTGATTTACAAAAAAATGATTCTATTTGCTTCTGGAAGAACTGACATAATTGCATTCTACTCTGACTGGCTAATGAATCGGATACGCGAAGGCTTTGTTGACGTAAGGAATCCATACGAAAAAACTCAGGTGACGCGCTACCAGATAAACGCCGCCTGCGCGGACACTCTTGTCTTCTGCACAAAAAATCCAGCTCCAATCCTGCCGTACATTGAGGAACTCTTGCATACGAGAATCCCGCTTTACTTTTTTGTGACAATCACACCGTATGGAAAAGGAATAGAGCCGAATGTGCCCGACAAAAACACTGTCATCACAGATTTCATAAAACTGAGCGAGGCAGTCGGCAGTCAAAATGTCTGCTGGCGTTACGACCCGGTCTTTATAGACAAAACATACACCGCCGACTATCACAAGGACGCATTTGACCGTATGGGCAAGGCTTTGTACAACGCTACAGACCGCTGCGTAATATCGTTTATTGACCTTTACAAAAAGACAATGAAAAACTTTCCGGGCATACGCGAGGTAACGCAGGACGAGCAAAAGGAACTTGCGCTTTCTTTTGCCGAATCGGCGGCAAGAAACAAAATCAGCGTAGAGACATGTGCTGAAAAGCTGGACCTCTCGGCTTATGGGGTAGAGCGCGGCGGATGTGTTTCGCGCGGCATTATAGAAAGGACGTGCGGCAGGAGAATAATGCAAAAAATACCGGGGAACAGTCAGCACCTGAGAAATCTCTGCGACTGCCTGCCCACACGTGACATAGGGGCATACAATTCATGTCCGCACATGTGCCGCTACTGCTATGCAAACTATGACGCTGAATCCGTAAGAAGAAATCACGCACGGCATAACCCGCGCTCATCTTTCTTAATCGGCGGAGCGCAGGAGACAGACAAAATCCATGTTGCAGAGCAACAACTTTGGTGCGAGCTGACCCCGGAATTGTTCTAGCACCACAATGTGCAAAAAACTTCTTGCTACATAGCGTGCACACAAAATTGCCTTTGCGCCACAATATGGAACAGCATGAGAACCATGTTTTTTGACGTGGATAAAACGTCCGTTCCTGCCAGAACGATGCCACAGACTAGTCAAGGGCGGGCATGGTGATGGTCGCAGTGCCAGTTGCGGTCTTTGCCACACCGTCAATCGTGCAGGTAGCGGTTGACCATTCCCCTGCTGCGCGTGCCGAGCGCGGGCAGTAATTTTGGACGCGGACTGCGGCCAAGCAATTCTTGAGGCTAAAGGCGAAGCCTTTATGCCAATTTTGACATTTTTTGTTATTTCTTTTCCATAATATATCTATAGACAGGATATCACGGAGGAATAACATGAAAAAATACGTTACGATTTTTATTCTTATGGCAACGCTGTTCTGCAGGATTCAGGGCAGCCGGCTCTGTGCAGTAGAAAGCACAGTCTGTGTGTGTAAGAACGGCAAAAAATATCACACGCCAACTTGCCGAACCATACAGAACAGCGAGGTTATGCGCATGACCAAGACAGAAGCACAGAATAAGGGCTACACGCCCTGCAAAATCTGCAAACCTTAAGCACCCGAAAGCAGCGTGACTCTTGTTCTGCGTGGTAAAGGGTGGTATACTTTCTTTTATGTTAAAACAATTAGCCAAACTATTAAAAGCCCTCAGTTCCAACACGGATCCGGGAGCTATTGCCCACGCATTTGCATTCGGTGCGCTGCTCGGAATTTTGCCTAAAGACAACCTGCTCTGGTATTTGCTTTTTGTATTCGTCCTGTTCATGCGAATCCAGCGCGGGGCATTAGTTCTTTCTATCATACTCTTCTCGCTGCTCTCCCCGCTCTTTGACCCGTATTTTAACGATATCGGTTACAAAGTGCTTTCAAACGATGCCTTGCGGCCATATTTTGTAAAGCTAATCAACACGCCGTTCGTCGTTTTCACACGGTTCAACAACACTATTGTCATGGGAAGCCTTGTATGCGGTATTGCAGCGTATATTCCACTGTATATACTTGCCCGGATTTTCACCCACGTATGGCGCAAGTACCTTGGAAACTTCTTTAGAAAACTTAAATTTATTCAAATGATAAAGCAGATTCCGCTCGTCGGAAAACTTGCAGACCTTATGGAGGCAATGTAACCATGGACGAAACGCTCAATACAGAAAATCAAGAGAACATACCAGCTGCCGCAGGGGAAAACAATGCGGACACTCCTGAACAAAAGCAAAAAAGGACTTACCCAAAGGAAAAACTGCCTAAGATATTCCGAAAGGCCTATTCAGAGAAAGCTCTGAAACGCAAAATCGTAAAGCCTATTGCGATTCCTCTGGACAAAGAATTCCTGCAGGGCATTTTTGTTAAGGACGGAGACCCTAAAAAAGCAGGAAAATTCGCCGTTCCGAACGACAAAATATTCAGCAAAAAAGAGATTTCCCGTCTCCGCACGCTTGCAAAGGACATCCAGAGCAGAAAGGGGCGCTTTATGCTGCTGCCGTTTGCGGCTGTCATCGGCTTTTTTGCACTGCTTTGCATGCTGTTTACTGCCGTTAAAAATCCGCTGCTCAAAAAGGCGCTTACTTATGCAGCCGAGGAAGCTGTAGGCGCAAAGGTGGACATCGGTTCTGTAAATCTCAAGATTCTTGACGCGGAGCTTACCATAAAAAATGTGGCTGTAGGAAACAAAAAAGAGGTGATGAAAAACATTGCCCAGTTTGACAAGCTGGACGTACACTTTAACCTCGCGCAGGCTCTGCGCGGCAAGTTTGACGCAAAGAATCTGGAAGTGACGGGCATTGCGCTGAACACAAACCGTACGGTAAGCTGCGAGCTGCCGGAAAGCAGGAAAAAGAAAACTGAGGAAAAACCTATAGAAGACAGCGCCTTTATGAACAGCCTGAAGGCAAGCGGACAGGCGGCCTTGAACGACTTGCAGACACAGGCCGTAGATTTGCTAGGAGGCTCAGACGTAAACAGCATAGTCAGCAATCTGCGCTCACAGCTGAAAAGCCTGGATACAGCAAATGCCGCAAGGACACAGATGGAAACTCTTGTGACAAAGTGGCAGGGCAAACCGGACGAAATAAAGACACAGATTGAAAACTATTCAGCTTCCGTAAAGAAGATTCAGAACATAAACACAAGCAAATTGTCAGACCCTGCGGTAATACAGGAGTATATCACTACAATACAAGGAATTGTCTCTGAAACAAAAGCGCTGTCTGAAAGTGCCAAATCGCTTAAAAACGAAATAATGGCAGACGGCACAGGCGTTAAGGACTTAACAAAGTCCGTCACCGATTCTGTAAAAGCCGACAAGGACATGATTAAGAACAGGCTTTCGGCGGTTGTTGACACGGTAAAAAACGCCAAGCAGCTGTTAAACAACGCCCTTGAGACTGTCGCCTGCAACATGCTGGGAGAATACTACCCTTACGTACGGCAGGGCATCAACATGGCGGAGCAGCTCAAGCAGAACAGCGTTGTCCAGGCAGCAATGAAGAGCCAGCCCAAGACGACAGAAAAAAAGAAAGGCTCTAACCGGCTCAAAGGAACAGACTTTTCTTTCGGAACTACAAATCCGGCTTTTCTGATTGAGAACGCACTTGTCTCCGGCGAAGGATTCGAGGCGAATATCAAGGAAATCACGAATGACCAGAACATCCGGGGCAAGACGACTACTGCGACAGGAACGCTTTCTCTGGCAGGAATCTCGCACGCTGCAAACTTAGTCCTTGACACCCGCTCGGCAAGCTCGGAGCCTCTTATCAAGCTGGGCTACACCGGTGACGGCATCAAGGCGATTTTCAACGGTCTGAATGTCGCAACAAAAAGCGGCGTACCTTCCCTTGAAGGGCTTGCAAAAGTCAGCCTGAACGCGGCCGCCGGCAGCGGATTCCTGAACGCAGGCGGCTCTGTTGACTTGACCCCGATAAAGCTCACGACAGACGGCTTTGTGAGCGAAATGATTACAAAGTACTATCAGCAGGCTCTTGAAGCCATTAAAACAATGCTCATAGGCTTCAATCTGGACTTTACAGAAGCGAAAGGTCTGGACTTGAAGCTGCTCGGCGACTTTGCAGACAAATTCGCCGACTCCCTAAAAGCCATAGTCGCAGGGCTGGGCAATGAGGCAAAAAACAAGGCATTGAAAATGCTGAATGACGAGATAAACGGCTCTTCTAATGAATATCTTGCAAAAGCTAAGGAGTTCATTGGTCTTGAAGATGACATCAATCTTGCAAACACAAATTTGAGCGACATGCGGGCCATTCTTGAAAAGAAAGAGCAGGAACTGCAAGACCGTATTACCGAACTCGGCAAGAACAAGCTGCAGGGCGTACTGGAAGAACAGCTGGGCAATTCCGAGGCGGCAAGCGGTATCAGCAATGCGGCGGCAGACGCAGCCAGCAAGCTGTTCAATAAGTTCAAAAAATAAAAATGCGCAAAGCATTTGTCTTGCACAAAGTCGGTGATATTGCTATAATTATGCAAATTTTACAAAAGAGGTGCATAAAAATGCAATTTATCGACGGCGGAGTAACAGCTCCGTCAGGCTTCACCGCCAACGGAATACACTCCGGTTTGAAAGAGAGCCGCAAGACAAATGATACGGCGCTGGTATTCTGTGACGTAATGTGCAACGCGGCAGGAATTTTCACAAAGAACCGCGTACAAGCAGAATGTGTAAAATTCACCAAAAAAAACATAGAGGGCGGCAAAATCAGAGCCGCAGTCTGCAATGTCTGCTATGCGAATGCCTGCACCGGGCAGGAAGGCTACAACAACGCAGTAAGAACCGCAAAATCAGTAGCGCAGACTCTGAAGATAAGTGAAGACAACGTAATTGTCTGCTCCACCGGAATCATCGGGCAGCAGGTGCCTGTAGAAAAAATCGAAGCGAACATGGAGCGCCTTGCGGCAGGGCTTTCAAAAGAAGGACATAAAGAAGCCCGCATTGCCATAATGACCACCGACACACACTTTAAGGAGTGTGCAGTTGAAACCCAGATTGGCGGCAAGAACGTACGCATTGGCTGCATGTGCAAAGGTTCGGGCATGATTCACATCAATATGGGAACCATGCTTTCGTTTGTCACCACAGACTGCGCAATCAGCCCTGAAATGCTCAAAAAAGCACTTCTCCTCTCTGTAGAAGGCACATACAATTGCGTTTCCGTGGACGGTGACACATCCACAAATGACACGCTCACCATAATGGCGAGCGGAAAAGCCGGCAACAAAGAAATCGTAAGTGAGGGCAAGGACTTTGATGACTTTCTTGCCGCGCTGAACACAGTGAACACCGTCATGGCAATGAAGATTGCCGCAGACGGCGAAGGCGCAGAACACTTGGTGGAATGCACGGTAAAGGGCGCAAGGGACGTAGCGACAGCACGCGTACTTGCAAAGTCTGTTATTTCCTCTAATTTGGTCAAAGCCGCCATCTACGGCAAGGACGCAAACTGCGGCAGAATTCTCTGCGCCCTGGGCTATTCAGGGGCTGAATTCAATCCGGATAAATGCAGTGTGTATTTTTCAAGCAAAAAGAATGCGGCGCGCTACTTTGACGTGCTTGCAGACGGCAAGGCGGAAGTTGCAGGTGAAGACCGCATAGAAGTAATTCATGACGGCGTAGGGCTTTCGTTCGATGAGGAAAAAGCCGCAGACATCCTGTCACAGGAAGCCGTTGAAATCGAAGTGAACCTTGCAGACGGCTCTGCCCAAGGCAAAGCCTGGGGCTGCGACCTGACCTATGACTATGTAAAAATCAACGGAGATTACAGGACATAAAATTTTGTTCAGCTCCGTAAAATCATGACTGAGGATACAAAAATGGAAGGAGAACATATAGACCCCAGACTCGGTAACGAGCAGTGGGCGAACGTTCTGGTTCAGGCTTTGCCGTACTTTAAGCACTGGTGCGGTAAGATTGTCGTCGTAAAATACGGCGGAAACGCAATGCTCAATGAAGAGCTAAAAGAAGACGTTATGGAAGACATTGTGTTGCTGAGCACAATCGGAATCCACGTTGTTCTTGTACACGGCGGCGGACCTGAAATAAACCACATGCTTGAACGTGTGGGAAAAGAAAGTAAATTCATAAACGGCTTGCGCTACACAGATGCAGAGACGATGGAAATTGTGCAGATGGTGCTGACCGGCAAGCTGAACAAAGACATTGTAGGTATTCTTCTTGCAAAAGGCGGAAAGGCCGTTGGATTGAGCGGTGTGGACTCAGGTCTTTTGCGGGCAAAGAAGATTCAAAAAGACGGAGCGGACTTAGGTCTTGTAGGCGATGTTACAGAAGTAAAACCTGAGATTTTGCAGTCGCTCTTGCAGCAGGGTTTTATTCCGGTAGTTTCTACAGTCGCAATCGGCGAACCTGGCGACATGAACCGCTATAACATAAACGCAGATACGGCCGCCGCAAAAATCGCAATCGCGTTGGGAGCAGAAAAATTCGTGCAGCTCACGAACGTTCCAGGTGTTCTGCGTGACGTAAACGACCCGGCAAGTCTTATACAGAGAATACGGCTTGCAGAAGTCGAAGACTTTATTAAAGACGGAACGATTGCAGGAGGAATGATTCCAAAGATTGAATGCTGCATGCTTGCGCGCAAAGGCGGCGTTCCCCGCACACACATCATCGACGGCCGTGTTCCCCACTCGCTGCTCATCGAAATGTTCAGCGACCGCGGAATCGGTACTATGATTTACTGATTGTAGCACTCTAAAAACAAAAAGGACTGCCTGTTCCGGCGGTCCTTTTTGTTTTCTGCGATTCACCGAAGGCTTATCTTCCGCCCTTATCGTACACCACGCCGAGTGCCCGCGGCGCACCGGTATGCTTGCTGAAGAACACAAGCAAAAAGAGCGTCAGCACATACGGCAGTATCATAACCAAGTCGGAATAACTGGAAGGCATCCCCAAAACGCGGATAATCTGATAGCCGGCAGAGCGGGACAAGCCGAACAGCAGACAGGCGAAGAACGTCGGCATGATTGACCAGTTGCCAAAGATATATGCGGCAATCGAAAGATAGCCGTAACCCATATATATGGCAGGAGAAAAATTGCCGGAAATACTGTATGCAAAGCATATACCGGCAAGACCGGAAAGCGCGCCGGACACCATGACTGCCGCATAGCGGACTTTGGCAACGCTTATTCCGGCGGCATCCACAGCATGCGGATTGTCGCCGCACGCACGCAGATGCAAACCGAACCGTGTTCCGTACATCACAAAATACATTATGACGGCAATTATGATTATAACAAACTCAAACGGATATACCTTGCTGAATACCGCGCCTATTATAGGAATATTGCTTATTCCAGGAATCGTAATACGGGATGATACCGACAGAACAAATTTATTGCTTGTCTCATTCCACAAGGCAGTATTCAGTCTCTTGGTCAAGAATTCCGTAAGCGCCATTGCAAGAATGTTCACGACGACTCCGCTTATGACTTGATTTGCCTTAAAGCGGATGCAGAGCACCGCATGGAGCAGAGAATAAAGCATTCCTCCTAAAACGGCAAAGATAAGCGATACCCAAAACGGAATGGAAGAATCTGCCCCAAGAGTATGCATAAGAACAATGGCGACACGTGAACCGGTAAAAGCGCCGAATCCCTGAAAGCCTTCAAGCGCCAGGTTCGTAACGCCGCTCTTTTCAGAAAAGATTCCGCCGATTGCCATGATAAACATGGGAAGCGAAAATGCAAGTCCTTCAATTATGATACTGTTGATTGAGTCAATCATTTTTCACCCCCTAGAGCAATCCGCTGCGAAGCCCTGTCTGCCGTAATCTTGATTACCACAGAGCAAGACGCGAACAAAAGAATAAGACCTGTAATCAGCGACGTTATCTCCAGTTCGACCCCCTGGCGAGAACTCATATATGTACTGCCCTTGCTTATTATCGTAACCAATGCGGACGCAAAGATAATTCCAATCGGATTGTTGTCCCCCAAAAGGGAGACTGCGATAGAGTTAAAACCAAGCGCAGGAAGCATGTTCGGCTGTATTGAAGCATACTGCCCTAAAAAATATGTCACGCCGGCAAGACCAGAAAGCAGACCGGAGAGCAACATGGAAAGGACGATATTTGTGCCTACATTTATACCTGCATAGCGTGCCGCATTTCTTGAAAGTCCCACGGCCTTTATCTCAAAACCGCTTGTAGTCCGGTCAATATAAAACTTCACGACAAAAGCGGTAAGAATGGCCAGTAAAAATCCCAGCGGAATATTCACGCGCAAATCACCGACGTTCACCGCCTGCAACGTAAGACGTGCTGCATCAGCAATCTTCTTGGACTGTCTTGTGATGGGGTCAACATAAAAAGTATTGATAAAGAACGCAATGATGTAGCGCGCAATGTAGTTCAACATTATTGAAGAAACGACCTCATTTATATTGAACTTATACTTAAGCCAACCAATCAGGGCGCCCATGCCGGCACCGCATATCGCGCCGATGATTATAACCAAAGGCTTCGCAACGTATGAAGGAAGTGTACAGCCGATACCTACCGTGATAGAAGCAACAAAGCCGGCGACTATCATCTGCCCTGAAATACCAATATTAAACAGGCCAGCCTTATTGCCGACTGCGACACCCAGCGCCGCAAAAATCATTGGCGTAAGATAATCCAAAAAACTCATAAAGTCACTGAACTGCCCTTGATGCCCGGCATATGACTTCTTTGCAAAAAAACCGGCACCCTGCAACAAGTTCAGATATGCAGAAAAAGGATTCTTGCCCAGGCTTAAAAGCAAAATTACACCGACAAGAAACGAAATGAATATTGCAAAAAGGGAAATACGCGTCATCTGAAATTTTCCAGGCCCAAGAACCTTAGCAAAAAAGGCTTTCACTTTTCTCATTTTGCAACTCCCATCATATACTCACCAATCTGATTCACCGTCAGCTCCTGGGCAGGAGCAATCTTTGACAGCCTTCCGTTATAGATAATTCCAATGGTATCTGCCAAATCCATTATTTCATCAAGCTCCAGAGAAATCAAAAGGATAGCTGCGCCCTTGTCACGGCAGGCGACAATCTGCTTGCGGATGCTCTCGATTGCTCCTACATCAAGACCGCGGGTCGGCTGCACAAAAATCAAAAGCGGCGTCTTTACGCCGTTTGACTCCGCAAGGGAGACCTCCCGGGCAATAATGACTTTCTGCTGGTTTCCGCCGCTCATGCTAGAAACGCGAGTTGCATTCTGCTCTGCACTGCGTATGTCGTACTCTTTGCGAAGCCTGTCACCGTTCTCCTCAAACGAGTCCTGATTGAGTATTCCCCCGGAAGAAAAGGGTTTGCGGTAGTAGTTCTTCAGAGCAAGATTTGACTTAATGTCAAAGCCCATAACCAGGCCGTAATTCTGCCTGTCTTCAGGGATGTATGATATACCGGCTTCGGCACGCCGTCTTATTGAGCACGTCGTAATATCCGCTCCATTCAACGTGATAGTTCCGCCCGATGAAGAAACCAAACCCGCTATGCAGTCCGCAATCTCTTCCTGTCCATTTCCGGCGACTCCGGCAACAGCAAATATCTCGCCTGAGCGCACGCTGAACGAAACCTCATGAACGCGCTCTACGTCTTCTTCATTGCGAACACTTAGGTTCTTTACGTCCAGAACGACGGCACCCGGCTTGCAAGGAGTTTTTTCCGTCGTAAACGTAACGTCATGACCTACCATAAAGCGCGCCATATCACTTGTAGACGTAGAGGCAACGTCATATACGCCGATAAGTTTACCGCGGTTCAAAACAGCGCATCGGTCTGCGACCTGTTTTATTTCATCAAGTTTATGACTTATAAGGATTATCGTCTTACCGCCGTCTCGCAGATTCCGAATGATTTGCAGCAAGGAGTCTATTTCCTGCGGAGTAAGCAGCGCTGTCGGTTCATCAAAAATCAGAATCTCCGCACCACGGTACAACATCTTTAGAATCTCAACACGCTGATGTATAGAAACAGGAAGATTCTCTATAACACTGTCCGGATCAACCTGCAGTCCGTATTTCTTGCTCAACTCTGCAATCCGCGTGCGGTCTGACGACTTGTCAACATATTTTATAAAACCAAACTTTTTTACTGTCTCTGCACCGAGAATAATGTTTTCTGTTACTGTATAGTTGGAAACAAGCGTGAAATGCTGGTGCACCATGCCAATACTAAGGCTGGCAGCATACGCCGGCGAATATATCCGCTCCTTTTTGCCGCGGATACGTATTTCGCCCTCATCCGGCTCATACATTCCAAAAAGAATGCTCATGAGTGTGGATTTACCGGCTCCGTTTTCCCCTAACAAGGCGTAGATTTCCCCCTTGCGTATTTGAATCGAAACATTGTCATTCGCAACGATTCCAGGAAACCGCTTTGTGATATTATTCATCTCAACAATATTCTCTGACATTTTGTAAGTCTAGCACAAGAATTGAAATGAAACAATGGGGGAATCATAAATAAAAAGGCTGTCCTTACACAACGCATGTTGCGTTACAGGAACAGCCGTCGTTTTTTGTGTATAGTACTTTTAAGCGACGTACGCTTCCAGACGCTCAATTCTTCTCGGATGATGCATACGCACCAAAGCCTGTTTTTCAATCTGGCGGATTCTCTCTTTTGTAAGCTGGCAAACATCGCCAACTTCCTTAAGTGACATTGATTTTCCGTCGTCGAGACCGTAGCGCAGGCGCAGAACACGAGCTTCGTTCGGCTTGAGCGTGCCCAAAACGGTATTGATATCGCTCCTCATCGACTCTTGTACCGCATATTCCTCAGGCTGATAACGCTGGTCTTCCAAGAAATCTCCCAATGTAGCAACACCGTCAACATCATCATTCACAACCGGAGTGTCAAGACTTGCCATATCACGGGAAATATTTATCATATCGCGCACATGAGACGGTTCCATGTCCAGCATTCTGCCTATCTCTTCCATCTCTTCCGCCTCGGTCTTCTTTCCGCGCAGCATCTTCTTTGCTCTGTCAATCTGCACAATCTCATTCGCACGATTGAGCGGCAAGCGGATTGCCCGGCTCTTCTCGCAGATTGCCTTCAAAATTGACTGCCTAATCCACCAGACTGCATAAGAAATAAAGTGATAGCCCTTTGAAACATCAAAATGATCTATAGCAGTCATAAGACCGATATTACCTTCGCTTATAAGATCAACAAGGTCAATTCCATGGTTCTGATATTTTTTTGCAACGTTAATCACAAAACGGAGATTTGAACGTACGATTTTATCTTTAGCAACTTTATCACCTGATTGAGCCAGCTTTGCAAGTTCCGTCTCCTCTTCACGACTAAGAAGCGGAATTTTATTGATTTCTTTCAAGTACAAATTCAAAACAGTTTCATCGTTAGTCATAAAAATCTCCTAATCAAGTTTGTTACCAAATCATTAGCAGATTTCATGCCAACTATTAATTCTATGCAAAATCAGTATTGTTCAGAAAACAGACTATCAACAAGCAGATTTTATGGAGCATTTTGACACAAATTTTACAGCGACTTTACCCTGCATGCCCATTTTGATACAAAAAAAAGAGCCGCCCAGAAAACAGGCGACTCCCTTTACCATAAAAGAGACTATACTACTCGATTACAGCGATAATATCAGAATTCTTAAGAATAAGATAATCATCACCGTCAATCTTGATTCCTGTACCGGCATACTTGTCGTACAAGATTTTCTCGCCAACTTTTACAGTGATTTTTTCTTTCTCAGTTCCGGGTCCAACAGCCTCAACAGTAGCCTGCTGAGTTTTCTCCTGTGCTGTGTCTGGAATAATAATTCCTGATGATGTCTTTGTCTCTGCTGCAACCTGCTTTACCAGAACACGGTCTGCCAAAGGTCTTACCTTCATATCTTTCCTCCAAACGATTAATACTTAATTTTTGTGAATCCCAACATATTCTAGGATACTTCATAATATAATAAAACAAGCATCAAATCGTCAAATCAAATTTGCAGTTGCTTTAACAAAAGTCTTGCCCGATTATGTGCAGGATTCAGTTTAAGCGCATATTGCAAAGAAGTAAGCGCGTCTTTTGCATTGCCCAGACAGGCAGACTCCCAGCCAATTCTATAGAGCACCTCAGCCTTCAGTTCCGTATCACTGATTCTTGAATTCGCCTTGTTCAAGTAATCCAAAGACTGCGCATGCCGGTTATAACCGTCATACAAGTTCGCAAGATTCAAGTACGAAGCGGTAACAGACTCATTCTGCCCCTCTGTGTTGAACACAGGAACCCGCTTAGAATACGTATCCAATATGTGCTTATACATTTTGGTGGCACGGCTATAGTCTTCTTTCTGAAGATAGAAATATGCGGCAAACTCACATTCCCACAACTTCAAGCGCTCTGGATGCTCCGCCGCCTCAAAATAATGCGGCAACTCCTCCGCAGACTCAGCAGCACTGCCGCTTTCCGCATACGCCGCCTGAATATAGCCGGAAAAAAGTGTTTCCGCATCAACCGTGCTCCCGTTTTCCAAAAGAGTCGATGTTGCATAGCGGACAATCTCAGCAGGATACAAACCGGCAGAAATTTCATTCTGCTCCAGCAGCGCCCATACTCTGGAAGCTTTGTCTTTTTTCTCATCCGTAACATGTTCCTGACTGAAAAGAACTTCTTTTAACACCAAAAGCGAAGATTTGTCCGGCCCGGCAGCATTAACCAGCGCCGCGTCTATTCGTTTAACAACATCCGCAATAGATACAACCGGTACAGCATCCCGCTCTTCCATCTTCATAGTCCGCAATCCGGCTGCCCGTAACTGCAAATCAATGCCCTGCTCAGCAGGACGCTGCAGAGACTGTATGGCATATTCCGCATAGGCGGCCAGTCCCGGAGCATAATCGGGATAATAGCTTACAAGCTGGTAAAGCTTGTCATACTGTTCTATGGCATCCCCGTTCTTGCGGGAATAAAGCGCCGTATTCATGTAGAACAGAGGAAGGATACGCGACAAGGAAGGTGTTTTATCTGCCATAAACGCCTGCATATATGGCGATGAAAGATCCAGAACCGTCTGCCGCATCTTCTGGGCAGAGGTATCATCACCGAGAATATAAAAATCATCAGACAAAAGCGCCTTCAGCTCAATGGCAGCGACAATTTCCTTTGACTGGTCAAAAGAATTAGCCTTTAAAAGTGCGGCAAGACTGTCCGCATATTTTCCGTCATCATAGAGCACAGTTCCCCAGAACAGAGCGTCTCGGTACGAAGCCGCTTCTCCCGGATACAGCGCAGAAGCCTCTTCGTAATTACCGTCCGCCATAAGAATAGCGGCTGCATTTATCAGCCAGGACTGTATCTTGCTGCCGGAAAAGGCATATTTATAAATCGGAATAAAGCGGTGGTCCAAGAAAAAACTCTTCTTGTTTACAGTCTCGTCCTTGTCTTTCGGAGTACGCTTAAAGAATGAAAGGAAAGCATTCCTCTTCGAAAAATATTCATCGGCAGTAAGGCTGGAGTCCAAAGCGTCACGCAGAAACGCCTCTGCATATATAGAAGCGTATTCCGTGTTACAAAGAGACTTTGTCATCTTCAAAGCCTCGTCCACACGGGCACGGCGGAGTAAAAAATTACCATATAGAGCGATAAGCTGACTGTTGCTGGAACTTTTTCGCAGAGCCTTCTTCAGGCACTTTTCCGCCTTTACATCATCACCAAGCAACTGGTAGCGCTTAAAGACACCAATACGCTCATTTGCCGTCAAGGAACGGCTTTCCAGCCTTTTTAGGGAAGAAACCGCCCCTTGGGTATCACCAGTCTGGATATAACTGTCTATGAGAGCCAGTTCCGTAGCAACAGATGCCCCCTCATAATGAGAGGAACGCAACCTTATAGCCAGCACAATGGCTGTAACTATAAGGAGAACGATAAGAAAGATTAAAAATGAAATTATGAAATTATGCTTTTTCCCACTCAAGGCTGTAACTCTTTACGTATATTATCGAGCACAGCATTAATAAACTTAAAGGAATCGTCTTCACCAAAATCTTTAGAAAGACCTATTGCCTCATCAATTATTATAGTTGGAGCAGTATCTTTCTGATATAACAGTGCAAACACACTTATACGCAAAATGGCGACTGAAACCCTGTTCACACGGGAAAAATCCCAGTTTGCGCTCAAGTGCTGCTTAATAAGACTGTCAATCTCTTCCAAATGATTGACGGTACCTGCGATTATGATGCGGGCAAAATCCGAAGTCTCTGAATCAACCCCGGATTTATCATCCGCCCAGTTCAATGTTAGAAGCTCATCAAGCTTTTCTCCGCCGACATCATAGGAGTATAGAGCCTGAAAAGCAAGAATACGTCCTTTTCGCCGCGACATCGACTTTTCCTTGCGATTTGCCTAATATTTACTCTAAAAAATTACCAGCCTTCCAGAACCTTGGTCAAGGCATCACCCTTCTTCTTGTAAGTGACATTAGAAGAAGTGTTCAAACTCTTTGAAATGTCCTGGGCAGCCTTTGTAAGGAACTGACTCTGCTTCTGCGCTGTAAGGTTCTGCTTGATATAGTCATAGACAGTAACTGTTGTATCAGGCTGAACAATGTCGCTGATACCGAGCATCTTCGCATCGTACTTTTCCTTTACAACGTAGAACTGATAGTCATTGTCAGTAGCACTAAGCTCGCTCACATAGCCGGCCTTGCGGCTGAACAACTCCGACACCTTGTCATAGGACCAGCCTAGAGCCTGTGCCTGGGCAGCAGTCTTAGTTACAATCATGTAGCCGGCCTGATAGACCTTGCCGTTCTCTTCTGAAGTTCTGATTTTTTCCTCTGCTGATTTAGAACCCTTATAGTCCTTGAGCATCTTCTCTGCCTTGGTCTTTGCTGCGGCAGCATCTTTTCCCTTTGGAACAATAACCAGATAAAGCTTCATCATGTCGCTCCACACGAACGTAGACTTGTTCATCTCATACGCACTGCGGATTTCTTCATCTGTCGCGACGACCTTCTTCATCTCTTCCTGCTTCTTAGCAAAAACATACTGCTGGGCAAGAATCTGATTCTTAAGATACGCCTTGTAGTCATCAAGAGAGAGACCTGTCATTTCCTTAATATAAACACCAAGACTTTTTCCTGTCTGTTTCTGAATCAAGTCAGAAAGCTGCGCCTCAGTCACCTGCTGGCCCAACTGCTGGCTGAACTGATTCAAGAAAGCCTGATTTACCTGGCTGTCCGTAATAGAAATTCCGTCTTTTGCAGCAGCCTGTCCGACAAGCTTTTCTGCAATCATAGACTCAAGAACTTGTTTCTTATCCTCAGTCTTCAGTTCCTTTACGCCTGTTTCCTTAAGCAGGAAGTTGACACGCTCCTTCAGCTGCTTCAAGGTGATGGTCTCGTTTCCGCTGAGCTTGACAACCACAAGAGGCGTCAAGTCACTGTTACCGGCAGCAAAGACTGATACTGACAAAGCCAGTAAAACTGCAATTCCAATAAAAAAACGTTTCATTTACATTTCCTCGATCTTATTGATAAAGATTTTAGCCGTAGCCCAGGACTCGCCGAAAGGAGCAAGCCCACCTTGCCTTCTCTTCATCAATCTAAACCTATAAATAACTTGTATGTTACAAACAGTTTCCTTTCAAAAACCGCGGTTGTGTCTCACTCTACTTGTCCAAAGGCTCGCCGCCTTAAATAGTAGCCCTTATGCGTCTTACTCCGGCAGAAGAAGTCTGATCCTTTACGATATTGAAGTTGTACTGCAAGGTGTTCGACCAGGTCCA